>JAHJSN010000206.1 GCA_018830445.1 Alphaproteobacteria bacterium
GATGCTCGGTCTTTCGCGAACGCATCAAGCCCTCAAGCTCGGCGCGTTCCGCGTCCGTCAATATGATTGGGGTCGCTTCCGGGATGCGTTTCATCGCAACCTTGAATCACGACTCACGCATCAGCGATAGTGGGTACTAGCAGTCAGTTCCAGTCATCGAATCAGCCCGAATATCAGCCCTTGTCGCGCAGCAGTCGCGCCTTCTGGCGGTTCCAATCGCGTTTTGCGGCGTCTTCGCGCTTGTCGTGCAGCTTCTTGCCTTCGGCGAGAGCGAGTTTGACCTTGGCCAGCCCGCGGTCGTTGAAATAGAGCTGCAACGGCACGATCGTCATGCCTTGACGGTCCTTGGCGATGGCGATCTTGTGGATCTCGCGGGCGTGGAGAAGCAGGCGACGCTTGCGGCGGGGCTCGTGCTGGAAGAAGGTTCCGGCGCCCTTATACTCTGGGATATAGGCATTGATCAGCCAGACGCCGCCGTCTTCGATTGAAGCATAGCTTTCGGCGATGTTGGCTTGGCCGGAGCGCAGGGATTTGACCTCGGTGCCGGTCAACGCGATGCCGGCCTCGAAGGTATCCCCGATGGAGAATGAATAGCGGGCCTTGCGGTTCTCCGCGACGAGCCGCCGGCCGCCATCTTTCTGGGCCGCCATGGTTTGAACCTGTCCAATCGAAATGGGAACGTTACTGTCGGTTGACGGCCCAAGCCTTACAGCGGACCAGCAAAGGCAACTCCGCACAGCGGACCAGCAAAGGCAAGTCCGCAGAGGTTATTGAGCCGCTTCCGCGGTTATCAAGCCCACCTGGATCATCGCATTCTCGACGGCCTTCTTGGTCGCGTCCTTCAGCGGAACCAGCGGGAGCCTTGCGTCGACCTCGCAGAAGCCGAGGCGCCACAGGGCATATTTGGCAGGTGACGGGTTGGTTTCAAGGAACAAGGTGTCGTGAAGCGGCATCAAGCGGTCCTGCAACTCCAGCGCTTTGGCGAAATCGCCGGCCAGGCAGGCGTTCTGGAATTCGGCGCAGAGGCGGGGTGCGATATTTGAGGCGACTGAAATGCACCCGTGCCCGCCATGGGCCATGAAGCCAAGGGCGGTCGCATCCTCGCCGGACAGCTGGCAGAAGTCAGCGCCCATTGCGGCCCGCTGCTGGGAAACGCGCGCCAGATTGGCGGTTGCGTCCTTGACGCCGGCGATATTTTGCAGCGCGTAGAGGCGCGTCATGGTTTCGACCGACATGTCGACAATCGAGCGGCCGGGGATATTGTAGATGATGATTGGCGTGCTGACGGCGTCGTTGATCGCCTTGTAGTGCTGATAGAGGCCTTCCTGGGTCGGCTTGTTGTAGTAGGGCGTAACGATGAGAAGGCCGTTGGCGCCGGCGCTTTCGGCATGCCTGGCGAGTTCGACGGCTTCGGAGGTCGAATTTGAGCCTGCGCCGGCAATGACGGGAACGCGGCCTGCGGCTGTCTTGATCGTCAGTTCGACGACGCGCTTATGCTCTTCGTGGCTCAGGGTCGGGCTTTCGCCGGTGGTTCCGACGGGGACCAGGCCGTGGGTGCCTTCGCTCAGCTGCCACTCCACAAAGCGGACGAATGCGTCCTCATCGATTTCGCCATTGTGAAAAGGCGTAATCAGCGCCGTGTAGGACCCCTTGAACATTCGTCGCGTTCCCTTGTTTCATCGCGTGCAATTCTTCGGCCGAGTGCCGTTCATGTCCGCGCCATTTTGTCTTGTCAACACTTGTCCCGCTGACACATTGCAAGTTCGTGTCAATAGAAAGCTCGTCGTTGGCGGCTGGATTGCCGCCGGTCGGCTGGCGGCCGTGAACCAGTGGGGTCACTGCATTCGATGGCGGCCTTGTTGCATGGGCGCTGCGTTGATAGGCTCCGCCCGCTGGAGCCTTCACGGGCAGCACCGTGGACGTCAGCGGTGGCAACTTCCGTGGACATTATGCGTTTGTGCCATGGCCTGCAAGCGACGCGGCGGCAGTTCTTCAACGGGTTTGGATGCACATGACCAGGGTCTTCGAGGTGAAATTCAGTCGGCGCGGATCGATCCTGGCGCTGGCAGTGGCAGGTCTGGTTTTCGGTCCTGAAACGGGGGTGCCACGCCACGCCGTCGCGAAGGCGCCGCCGGCTCCGGCTGAAAATCCGAAGCGCGACATCGAGGCGCTGAAGTCGCTGCAGACCAAGGAAGGGGTGTTGCGGCTGCCGGAGGTTGTGACCAAGGCGGAGGAACGTCACAACGAGGCGTTCGACGAATTCATCAAGCCGGTCCGCGAGACGCCGCTGAGCGTGGAACAGGCGGACAAGCTGCGTCAGTCGAAGAAGTCTGCCGATGAGGGTAATTTCGTCGACCTGCTGCTGGTGCGCGGCGAGCTGAGCGACCCGGTGGCGGTCAAAATCGTCGACTGGCTGATGTTGCGCAAGGGCGAAGGCACGATTGAGGCCTATCGCAAGTTTCTCGATGAGAACCCGACATGGCCAAACCGCTGGCTCCTGATCGAGCATCTGGAACAGAAGCTTCTCAAACTCGACAATCCGGAAATCACCATCGCGGCGTTCGAATCGATCGCTCCCGAAACAGCTATCGGGAAAGCCGCGCTGGCGGTGGCACTGGCGAAATCGGGGCGATTGGAAGAGGCGCGCAAGCTGGCCGGCCAGACCTGGCGCAACAGCGAAATGTCGACGGCGGTGATGACCGACCTGAAGGCCCGGCTCGGCGAACTCATAAGTGCGGAGGATGTCGCCGCGCGGGCGAAAGCCGATACCACGGCAAGCGATGCAAAATGGGGGAAGACGCGGTCCAAAGCCTACGACGACATGAAGGCAGGCAAGTTCAAGTCGGCCTACAAGAAGATCGAATCGGCGAAAGGACTGAGCATCAATCCGCGCAATGAGCGGGTCTTCCTGCTCGGATGGCTTGCACTTCGCTATCTCGGCGACACGGATGCCGCCAAAACGCACTTCAGCTCGTTGCGCAAGTCTGCCGATGGGCCGCTCAGCCGTTCCAAGGCGGCATACTGGCTTGGGCGGGCGCACGAGGCGGACGGCGACACGGCGGCTGCCGACAAGCATTATCGGGATGCGTTCACCGCTCAGAACGATACGTTCCACGCGCACCTGGCCCGGCAGCGGGTGTCAAAGGGGCCGCAGGATATCGAAATTAATCCGCCGCAGGTGCCAACCGCGGAACAGGTGCAGCGCTTTCGGTCACTCGATTCGGTGAAGGCCGCGGTGATCGCCGACAAGGCGGGGCTGGGCCGGGACATCACGCGCCCGTTCGTGGCCAATCTCGGCAACATCTTCGAGACGGAAGGCGAGGTGGCGCTGATCGCGCACCTGACGCGCGAACTTGGCGACACGCAGCAGTCGCTGCGTATTGGCAAGAGCGCGATCTCGCGCGGCATGAACCTCATCTATTACGCCTATCCGCTGCACGCCTTCCCCGACTACAAGCCGTTGAGGAAGCCGCCGGAGCCGGCGTTCCTGTTATCGGTGGCGCGGCAGGAGAGCGAGTTCAATACCGGCATCGTTTCGCGGGCGGGTGCGCGGGGAATCCTGCAGGTGATGCCGGTGACTGCCAAGCACGTGTGCAACGACTACAAGATCAAATGCGAACTGGGACGGCTTCTCACCGACGAATCCTACAATACCAAACTGTCGTCGGCCTATATCGCCGACCGGATGGAGGAATTCGGCGGGTCCTATGTTCTGGGTCTGGCGGGCTATAATGCAGGACCGGGACGGGCGCGCCAGTGGATACGTCAGATCGGCGATCCGCGCGATGCGCTGATCGACGAGATCGACTGGATCGAGCGAATTCCATTCTGGGAAACGCGCAACTATGTGGCAAAGGTGCTGTCGAATATTCAGATGTACCGCGCCAGGCTCGGGGAAGCCCAACCCTTGCGGCTGGAAGATGACTTGATGCGGGCCAAGGAACATAAACGGGCGGAAAAGCGTTTCGCGCCTGGATCGAAGGGGTTGCAGGTCAGCGCCGGCAAATAAGGTATGCTGAACCGGATGGAATTATGATTCGCCGCCAGGGTGCGGCCGGAGGCGGTGAGCCTTTGGGACAGAGGGCAGGTTGCATGGGGCCACAGGGCGGTTTTCAGGAATTGAGCTTGCGTGTTCGCGACGGCTTGCGCCTTTACGGGCGCCATTACCCGGCGACCCGGTCGGCCAAGACGCCTGTCCTGTGCCTGGCAGGGTTGACGCGCAACAGCAAGGATTTCCACGACCTGGCAAGTTCGCTGTGTTCTGGTCCTGAAGGACGCCCGGTCTATACGCTCGACTATCGCGGCCGGGGTAAGTCGGATTGGGACCGCAACTGGAAAAATTACGCGGTGCCGATCGAGGCGCTCGATGTCATCGACTTTCTCGCCTTCGCCGAACTGAAGGAGGTCGCGGTTGTCGGGACGTCGCGCGGCGGGCTGGTGACAATGATCATGGCCGCGCTGCAGCCATCGAGCATCAGTTCGGTCGTTCTCAATGATATCGGTCCGGTGATCGAGCGCGATGGTTTGATGCGCATTGCCGGTTATGTCGGTCGGGTGCCGTTGCCACGCGACTGGAGGGAGGCAAGAAACGTGGTGCGCGACGTCAATAAGCGCAGTTTCACAGGCCTCAACGATGAGATGTGGGATGAGATCGCCCGCCAATGGTACAATGAAAAACGCGGCAAGCCGTCGCCGGGTTATGATCCGCAACTCAAGTATGCCCTATCAGTGCTGGATGGGCCGGTGCCTGAGCTGTGGGGGCAGTTCGAAGCATTGAAGCGGGTGCCGGTTCTGGTCATCAGAGGCCAGAATACCGACCTTCTTTCGGAGAAGACGATCGAGCGTATGGCGCAACGGCATCCGAGGCTGGAGCGTTTCACGGTGCCTAACGAGGGGCATGCGCCCTTCCTGAAGGACCGGCCGACACAGCAGGTGATTGCGGAGTTCTTCGACCGCGCCGATCAGGTCGGGCATTCGCGCGCGGCGGCGTGACTCTGACTGGACGGATGCGGTACGGCCATGCCGCGCCGCAACAATAACGAAACCAAGAACGGGCGCGGTGGCGCCCGTCGTTGTTTCAAAGTTGCCGATTGGCGGACGTATTTCAGTTCAGGCGCTTGGAGAATTCGGTCTGGCCGCCAGACGCAAGAATACGCGCCTGCTCAACCCAGCCTTCGCGTTCGATACGGCCCTTGAAATCGAGCGAACTGGAGACGCGATCGATATCTGCGGCGGACCAGTTCGCAATCTGATCGTAGCTGTAGATGCCCATGGCGTTGAGCTTCTTTTCGATCAGCACGCCGATGCCGCGGATCTTCTTCAGGTCTTCGACTTCTCCTCGTGGCGTGCCGGCCTCGCCTGACAAGAGCTGCGAACGCACTGAACGCATCCCGGCAACGCCGGAGGCTGTGTTCCCGACGCTATTCTGTTTGATGGCTTCGGCGAGTTTTGCCGGGCGGGCGGGCGGTGCAGAAGAAGCGGCAGGAGCGGGTGCCGCAGCCGGCGGTGTCGCGGGTGCCGCTGTGGGAGCAGTTGCCGGTGGCTGGGAAGGTGCTGGTGACGGTGCGCTGGGCGGCGGGTTGGCAGCCCCTTGCCGGAGCGCGGTCGCGACGCCTTTGGCGGCGGCGACCGAACCGGGTCGGCCTTGATCTGCCGGCTTTGGTGGAGTTGCCGTCGAGCCCGCTGCTGCGGTTGCCGCTGCTGCGGTTGCCGCTGCCGCTGCCGCTGCCGTCGTCGCCGCGGTCGCGGCCAAGGTTGCAAGCGATGGTGGTGCGGCAGGAGTGGGCACAGTGGCTGTGGCAGCCTGTGCAACGGTAGCCGTGCCTTTGGATGGTGGCAGCGGTTGACGGGTCAGCCGCTGCCCTGGCGCCGGGGTGACCGCAGGCGATGCCGGCATGCGTTGCGCGAAAGCTGTTTTCTTGCCGTCGACCAGTATTTTTGCCTGCTCGATCCAGTTCTCGCGCGAGACGCGGCCCTTGTGACCGATCAGGGTATCGACCTTGCCGACATCGCTTGCGGTGAATTTGGCGATCTGTGCGTAGGAGGTGATGCCGTTGGCGTTAAGGCGTTCCTGGGTCGGGGCGTCGATCCCTTCAATGCGCAGCAAATCATCGGGCGCGGTTGGGGCGACAGGTTTTGGAGCGGGTGCGGGTGCGGGAGCGGGAGCCGCCACTGGCACTTGGGCGGGAGCCGCCACTGGCGCTTGGGCGGGAGCTTTCGCCGGAGCGGGGCCCGGCTTAGGCGGCGCTGATGGGGTAACGGAAGGCGCAGTTGACGTCGCTTCGGGCTTTGCGGTTTCCGTCGAGGCTTTCGCCACCGCGGCGGTGGCGGCGGCGGCCGCTGCTGCGGCAACAGCTGCGGCGCCGGGGGCGCTCTTCGTGGCTGCGCGAGCAGGTGCCGCCGGTGTCGCTGTTGCCGGTTTTGCCGGGGCCGCCGGTGTGGCTGCCGCCGCCGGTGCCGGCGATACAGGCGGTTTTGGGGGAGCAGGAGACTTCACCGGCGCTGCGGCTGCCGACGCCGGTGCCGGAGGGGACGGCAGCGTCCACGGGTTCACATGGGTCTTCCCGGCGAGCCGTTGCAGGCGGCCTGTGTCTTTTCCAGACGATAGGATCTTGGCCTGTTCGATCCAGCCTTCGCGGGCGGCGCGACTGCCGAGTTCGCTGCGCACCTTCGCGGTGTCGGCGGCGGTCCAGGAGGCAATCTGATCAAACCGCGTGTAGCCGAGCAGATTGAGAGCCGTCGCAGCTTGTGTGTCGACGTTCGCGATGCGGCGCAGGTCGTCGGCGGGTTTGGCTGCGATCGGCGCGGCGACGGCCGCCTGTCCGGAGCTGCCGCTGGCGGTCGGCAACCGTTCTGCGGGCTTGGCGGCGGGCTTGGTGGCGGGCTTGGTGGCGGGTTGGGCGGCGGGTTGGGCTGGTTGTTGGGCGGGCGGCGAAGCAGGTTGTGTTGCGCCTTCGATGACCGCGGCAACGGCAGCGGTGGCGGCAGCCGCTGCCGCGGCGGCGGACGAAGTGCCGGCGGCGGATGCCTGTTCCTTGACGGCGGCGGGGGCTGCCGAAGTCGTCACCTGACTTGGTGCAGTCGCGGGGGCGCTGGAAAGGACACGCTCGAAACGGGCGGATTCGGCGATTTTTGCTTCCTGGGGCGGGGAGGGCTGGGCGACCGTCTCGATTCTGGGCTGGACGGGTTCGGGGGCTTCGCGCATGGCCGCATCGGCCGCTGCGGGGGATGTGGTAATCGGGGAAGGCGAGCGGGTGGTTGCCACGGTTGCCGCAGGTGCGGAAGTGAAAAGGCGCCGTAACAAGCACCCCAGGACAGCGCCGAGTAGATAGGCGACGACCATGAGCAATGCGCTCTGCCAGAGATAGCTTTCCATGTCTTGAATTCCCACCCGTTGCGTCGACCGTGAATGTGCGCCCGTTAGTTCTTCGAGCGGTTGCAGGATACCCAGCCAACCAACAGCCCGATGGCAAACGCTGCCGCGAGATACCAGATCAATTTGACGGCGAGATAGTCCATTTTTCGCACTCCAGTGCTACCGCGGGCCCCTGCACAGTGTTGTTTGTGCATAGCTGGCGGTGATTGCCAAGTCCGATTGCGCAACTTCGCCGGCCAACGTGGACCAAAGAGGCAGAGTTGCGGTGCTGTTTCAGGGCCTGTGTCGCAGCTTTGTGACGCCCATGTCAAAGGCCGGTCGCGGTGGCGGTTTGGCTCCTCAAGTGGGCTTATCAGCCGTTGACGTCGATCGAGAATTCGATGCGCCGGTTACGTGCCCGGTTGGCCGATGAACTGTTCGGAACAAGCGGGTGCGCTTCGCCGTATCCGACGGCACGCAGGCGGGAGCGGCTTACGCCTGCACGCACCAGATATTCGATCACGGATTCGGCTCGCCGCAGCGAAAGCTTGCGGTTGTCGGTGCGCTGACCAACCGAATCGGTGTGGCCTTCGACGGCAATAGCGACGTCTGGGCAGCTGCCGGCGATCCTTGCCAGCTCATCAAGTGTCGGGCGGCTGTCGGCGGACAGTTCGGAACTTGCGTAATCGAACAGGATAACGCCTGCCTTTGCCGCTTCGCTGATGCGTTTCTGACAGTCGAATGCCGCGGCGGGGATCGCCGTGGCGGGCGGCTGGGCAGCCCTGCGGTCGCGGGCAACTGCTTCTTGTTGCGCTGCTTCGGCCTTGCGACGTTCGGCTTCCTCTTCTGCCTTGCGCCGGGCTGCCTCTTGCTCGGCGAGGCGCCTTGCTTCAGCTTCGGCGGCCGCCTCCCGTTCGGCGAGGCGCCTTGCCTCAGCTTCGGCAGCTGCCTTGCGTGCTGCGTCTTCATCCGCTTTGCGTCGAACTGTCTCCTGTTCGGCGAGGCGTCTTGCTTCAGCTTCGGCGGCCGCCTTGCGAGCGGCTTCTTCCTCCGCCTTGCGTCGGGCCGCCTCCCGTTCGGCGAGGCGCCTTGCCTCAGCTTCGGCAGCTGCCTTGCGTGCTGCGTCTTCATCCGCTTTGCGTCGAACTGCCTCCTGTTCGGCGAGACGACTTGATTCAGCGTCAGCCTTCCGGCGAGCGAATGCTTCGCGCTCGGCGGCACGGCGAGCGAGTATCTCGTCGAGGGCGCGCCGCGTATCGGTCTCGTTCATGGTCTTGCCCGGAGCCTGCTTTTGGGCCGCGCGGCGATCAAGCAGTTCCTGGAGAAGGCGGCGGGACTCGGCGGCTTCGTTGGCACGCCGGCGAGCCTCGGCGGCCCGATCCTCCTGGCTGGCTGCGGCTTCTTCTTCGGCCTGGCGTCTTGCTCTTTCCTCTACTTCGGACCGGCGGCGGGCCGCGGCCTCTTCCTCGGCCTTGCGCTTGGCCTCTTCCTCGGCCTTGCGCTTGGCCTCGACCTCCGCCCAGATCATGGCATCGGATTTGACCTCGATCGCGTCGCGGCCCTGGTAGGTTTTCGGGAGATTGTGAGCCAGACGATCCTTGATGGCGGTGGCTGCGGCGGTATCGGCGGCTTCGCCGGTCACGGTCAACGTTTGCCCATCGAGGCTTGCTTCGCCACGGCGCAACAGCCTCAGAAGCGTGATGCCGTGGCTGGCGGCCTTCTGCCACTTCTTCGGGTATCCTCCGGCGATCTTCATGCGGTTGTCGATATCGGATTTCGGGAACTGGCTCCTTGCCGTCGACAGCAGCAGTGTGAGGGTCTCGATGTCGGGGACTTCGCCTTCGAGGGTCAGCACATTGCCGCCTTCATGGATGGCGCGCCATGAGAGGTCTGGTTCCGGGGGCAGGTCGAGGGTCACAGCGACCTGGCTGTCGCAGGCGCGGGTTGTGGCGGCGCGCAGATCGCCGGGCAGGGTTGCGGCGAGCTCCTCGTCGGAAGTGGCTGCGGTGACCGTAAGTGATTTGTCGCTCAGTGTTGCGGTTCCCGAACCGATCCTGCCGGCGGCTTCGATGCCGGCGAGGATGCAGCGGCCCCAGCCTTCAGGCTGGCCGGACCCCAGTGAAAGGGCGTCCTCGATCGGCCGGTCGGGGAAAGCCTTTCTGGCCGCTTCGATCAGGCTCGCGCGGGAAGCTTCGTCGGGAACGAATCCGGTGAGCCGAACGACGCCGCCGGCCGCTTCGAGTGTGGTTGTGAATGGGCTGACGAGCGGCGGCGTGGGGTCGGGGAATTCGATGTCGTGGCGAAAGCTGAAGACCTTCGGGAGAGCATCGGCGATTTCTGTTGCAATCGCCTTGGCGGTATCTTCGTCGGGGGCTGTTCCCTTCAATGTCAGCGCCTTGTCGGAGACCCTGCCTTCACCAGATTCGAGGCGGGCAAGCTGGCTGACGATGGCGGCGGTGGTTTTCTCCCAGCCATCCGGAGCTCCTGCGCCGGTTTCCATCCGATCGATGATAACGAGGGTCGGGTGAGATTTCTTGGCAAGGGCGAAGATGCGTTCACGCTGCTCATCGCCGGGGACGTGACCCGACAGGATCAGGTGCGTCGCCGAACGGGAGACTCCCGATATGTAGGGGCTGACAATTGGCGGACGGATGCCGTTGCGGGCGATGCTGACCCCGTCCGGGACGGCGCTGGCGAGTGCGGCCGCCGCGCTCTTGTAGCTGCCGAAGTCGACGGCCTCGCCTGCGATCGACAGAGCCAACCCGCTCATTTCAAGCTTGCCGGATTTCAATTGCGCGAGGCGGTCGAGGCCGAACCCGATCGCGCCAGTCCATACCGGCATTTCCGGAGCGCCGCGCGCCAGTGTCGTGCGATCGTCGATGGTGAAACCGGGAAATCTGGCTTCGAGGAGTGCGCGAAGCTTCAAACGGGCTTCCTCGCTGGGGACGTGGCCGGTCAGTAGGATTGATTTGCCAATGGTTTCGGCTGACCAGGTGTAGTTGTCGACCAGGTCGATGAGGTCGACCTTCTCTTCGACGACGCGGACGCCCCACACCTTGCGGACGACATCGGCGGCTTGTCCGGGGTGCTCGTCCTTGAAGGCAAGGCCCTTCAGCAGGCCGTCGCGTCCGGCGAATGCGGTACCGGCCCAGTTCAAGCCGGCTGTTGCCAAAGCATTCTGAGTGCGACTCTTCAGATCGAGTTCGATGGGTTCGCGTTCCCAGACGAACGCCAGCCAAACCAGCGCAGCAACAGGCAGCAGGCCCCACCACCAGCGCATAGGATTGCATCTCATCCGGCTTTCGCTCCCCTACTGCCCGGCGTGAACTTGGCGCAGGCAATGTTGTTGTTCGATCTCGATCAATGTTTCGGACATGCGATCCGTGCACGTAGCATGGCGGCGCGTAATCGTCAGCCGGTGACTTTGCCAACGGCTGGCCAATATAGCGGCAACGATCTTCCGTTCAACCAAGCCCAAGGGCTAAACACTTGAAAGCTCAACATTCGTGAATGTCGAGAGTACTATTTGCGGGGCCGTTCTTGGGGAGCATTTTGCCGCAGATCAGCGCTCGCGGAAGGCGTGGCCGAGGGCGTCGGTCAGCGGCTTCAGGAGATAGCTGAGAATCGAGCGATAGCCGGTTTCGATGAAGACCTCGGCCGGCATGCCGGGGATCAGAGGGTGATTCGCGCCGATACGCGCAAGTTCGCCGGTCGGTATGTCGATTTCGGCGGTGAAATATGTGCGCCCGTGTTCGTCCATTTCTTCGGCAGCCGCAACGCGGGCGACGCGGCCCGAAAGCCGGGGAGTGGTGCGGGCGTTGAAGGATGGAAACTGAACGGAGGCCTCAAGGCCGGTGCGGACGCGGTCGATGTCGGCGGGGGCCAACTGCGCGGAAATCAGCAGGCGTTCGTCCTGCGGGATGATCATTGCGAGTTGGCTGGCCGGGGTGACGACGCCGCCGATCGTGTGAATGGCCAGTGCATGCACGCGTCCGGCGCGCGGTGAGCGGACTTCCGTGCGCTTGAGGATGTCGGCGTACTTCTTGCGGGTTTCGCGTTGCTCGGACAGCTGGGCCTGGACCTTGCCCAATTCGTCGATGACGTCGCGCAGGAACTGTTTTTCCGATTGGGCTTTGCGCAACCGGGTTTCCGACAGACTGCTCGATAGTTTGGCAAGTTCGGCGGTCAGCCGGCCGATTTCGCCGACCAGACGGGCGCTTTCGCGTTGCAGCGGTGACAGCCGCGCGCGGTTGACGTAGCCCTGCTCATAAAGCGGCAGGATGTCGGCGAGTTCGCGCTCGTTGATTTCGCGTTCGGAGGTGCGGGCAGCAAGTTGCGCTTCGAGGCCGTGGATTTCCTCGTCGACCTGACTGAGCCGCTGACTGAGCATTTCCTGTTCGCCGCGATAGGCGGCCATGCGGGCATCGAACAGGGCTTGCTGAGCGGCCCGGGTCTTGATCACCGAGGCATCGCGGGCATCGAAATCGTCGGGCAGTTGAAAGTTCACCAGGCCGTCGCGCTCTGCGATGAGGCGGGCTTCCTGCAGGCTCAGTTCGCGGACACGGGACGTGACGATTTCGAGATTGGCGCGGGCGTCGGTGGCTTCGAGGGTAAAGAGCTTCTGGCCTTCGCTGACCAGGTCGCCGTTCTTGACGTGAATGGCGGCGACGACGCCGCCGTCGAGGTGCTGGACGCTCTGGTAGTTGCCTTCGACGGTGACTTTGCCGACGGCGATGACGGCTCCAGAAATCGACACGACGAGCGAGAACGCGAGCATTCCGCCGACGAGGCCGAAAACCGTGCGATGACCGAAGCGGAGCCACGGATCGGTGGATGTCCAGTTGACGTCAGTGAGTGGGGAGGACGCCGGAATAAGACGCTCGAAGAGGTTGCGTATCATTTTCGCTGTGCCTCCGGTGCGGTCGCGTTCGGCGGCGATGACCCGGGGTGGGGCGACGGAGCAGCGGTCTGCTGACCGGCTTTGGCAACGGCTTCGCCGCGGAGCAATTGCAGAACGGCGTCGCGAGGTCCGAAGGCGCGTTGTTGGCCATTGTCCATCAGCAATAGGAGGTCGGCCTTGCCGATCGCCTGGACGCGGTGGGAGACCAGGATTACCGCCTGTCGCCGCGCGCGCATGTCGTCGATGGCGGCGGACAGCGCTTCGTCGCCGGTGCGGTCGAGGTTGGCGTTGGGCTCGTCGAGGATGACCAGCGGCGGATTGCGGAACAGCGCACGGGCGAGTGCGATACGCTGGCGCTGACCGCCGGAAAGGTGGGTGCCGAACGAGCCGAGTTCGGTATCGTAGCCTTTCGGCAGTTCCACGATCAAATCATGCGCATGTGCGGCCTTGGCGGCGGATATGACTTCGTCGTCGCCGGCATCTGGCGCGAAGCGGGCGATGTTCTGGCGGACGGTGCCGGAAAACAGTTCAACCGACTGCGGCAGGTAGCCGATGTTGAGCCCCAGATCGTCGGGATCCCACTGGTCGATGCGTGCGCCGTCGAGGGTGATCGAACCCGACAGGGGCGGCCACAGGCCGGTGAGCGCGCGCACAAGGGTCGATTTTCCGGATGCCGACGGGCCAACGACTGCCAGCATCTGTCCAGGCTCGATCCTGAAGGTAATGCCGGCGAGGATGAGCCGGCGGGTTTCCGGGGTGGCCACGCGGAGCCCGGTGACCTGGAGATGGCCGAGGGGCTTCGGCAGGGACGTGCGCTGTCGCTCGGCCGGGGTGGCTTGCAACAGGGCGTTGAGGCGGCCGAAGCTCTCGACGGCCTTGAGGAAGGGCCGCCACTGGCCGATGGCCTGCTCGACGGGGGCGAGGGCGCGGCCGAAGATGATGGTCGAGGCGACGATGGCGCCGGCGGTGATTTCACCCTCGATCGCAAGCCATGCTCCAAGCGCCAGCATCAGCGACTGCATCAGCAGGCGAAGCGTGCGCGACAGGGCGTTCATGGTTCCCATGCGATCGGCGGCGACGAGTTGCCAGTCGAGTGCTTCGCGGTTGGCGACCGCCCACAGCGCCCTGTAATCGGGGCCCATGCCCATGGCTTTTATCGTTTCGGCGTTGCGCTGGCCGGTGACGGCGATGTCGAGAGAGCGGCCGGAGGTCTGGCCGGCTTCCTGCAAAGGCGCGCGCGCGTGGGTTTCGCTGAGCCAGGCCAGGGTGAACAGAAGGGCGGCGCCGATCGTGGCTGCAAGGCCGAGGGCCCAATGCGCGAGGAAGATGACGAGGATATAGACCGGTGTCCACGGCGCATCGAAAAATGCCAGCGGACCGGGCGAGCCGACGAACTGGCGGAGCTGGTCGAGGTCGCGTAGCGAGTCGCCGGATTTGCCCGAACCGGAGGCACTCACTTTTATCGCCGCATCAAAAATACGATTGCCAAGGCGGCCGTCGATCTGGCGGCCGACGCGGACGATGACCCGCGAGCGAACGACTTCCAGGAGCCCGATTACGGCGTAGGCGCCGACGGTCAGTACGGTGAGCGCGACGAGTGTCGGAATCGAGCCCGATGAGATGACGCGGTCATAGACCTGCAACATGAATAGCGGCCCGGCGAGCATCAGCAGGTTGATGACGAAGCTGAAGATGCCAAGCGAAACGAACGCGTCGCGGCTCGCCAGGATGGCGTTTCTGATCTCGCCGGATGTGCCGGGTCGCGGGCGCTCGATGTTTGGCGGTTCCGGCTTGGCCGGTGGCGGGGCAGGCTTTTCCGGGGGGCGGTTCCGGGGCTGGGGAGCTGTGGATATCAAATCGGGGGCGGCAACCGCTTGCGGCTTTCGGGTTGCCCCGGCTTGGCATGGCTGAGCGGTGATGGTGCGTTTCGGTGGGTTGCTGTCCTGCGGTTCAGGTGCGGGCCCAGGTTGGCGTGTAATGGGCGCGCCGGGGGGCGGGCCGTCATGCCTATTCGGGGCGCGGTCGCGAAGGATCTTTTCGAGGCGCCGCCGGCCAAGCTCCAAGCGCTCAAGGTCCGGCACAGTTGCGGCCGGTCTTCGGTTCTGGGGGGGCGACTTGGTCACGTGGAACTCTGAATTGCTACGCTACGCAGGATGGGCCGTACCGACCCGCCGTCTTGGTGAAAACGGCTGCTGATGGAGACTTTGGGCGAATTGGGTGAGGAATTGCTTAAGAAGTGACCGAAATTGAAGGTGTGGAACCATCGGCAGTCGTTAGGAATTTTCCGTTTAGGAGATCATCATGTTTTTCGGGTAGTGTTACCGGTGTGTTAACCGGCTTCACACCGGACTAGCGGGTGTGGACCCAAGTAAGTTGCGAAGGTTTGGAGTGTTGTCATGCGTTTGTTCAAAATCGCGATTATCGCGGTCTCGCTGATCACGGGGCTGGCGGTCGCAACGCCGATGCCGGCAGAAGCCGGCGGCCTGTGGCGGCACCGTGGTGAAAGGGTCGTGACGCACCGCGTCTACCGGCCGCGTTACCGCGAGGTCTACATCTACGAAGACCCCTATGCCTACCGCTATGAGCCGCGCGGCTATTATCCCTACTACAACTCGGGGTACTGGGTGCCGAGGCACGTCGTGCGCAAGCGCCGGTATCTGCGCAAGCCGCCGTACTACAAGGCGTGGGGCGAAAACCGCCGTGGATACAAGCACCGCCAGTGGCACGGCGAGCATCACGGCCGGATTCGCCGCGGACACTGGTGAGAAGAGTCTTTGTTGGTCCACACTTCCTGAAGTCGTGTGGAGCCTGCTTCTTTGTTGGTCCACACTTCCTGAAGTCGTGTGGAGCCTGCTTCTTTGTTGGTCCACACTTCCTGAAGTCGTGTGGAGCCTGCTTCCTTGTTGGTCCACACTTCCTTTGCTCAACACTCATGACTGTTCCCGACATTCGGCAAGCCGATGTTGGTGCGCAAGCTTCTGTTGACGGTCTAAGGTCGTGTGGAGGGGTGGGATGAGACCTAAGGAGCCCTCCGGATGCCCACCGCTGCGCGGCATCCGGCACCGGACGATGCTCCGCACGAGCGTCGGTTGCACTCATCCAAACGGTTGATGCAAACGCCCTGGTAAGGGGGCCTGAAATCTGAACAGCGTCTTTGGCTTCTGGCCAGGGCGCTTTTTAGTTTTTGCGGCGCATGGCGATGAGGTGCAGGGCGATGGCGGCGGCGTTCGAGACGTTGAGGCTGGCCAGGGCCCCGGTCGTTTCGATGCGGCAAAGCCTGTCGCAGGTTTCGGCGGTCAACTGGCGCAGGCCCTTGCCTTCGGCGCCGAGAACGACGGCGACCGGCGTGTTGTCCGGCAGGGCTTCGTGCAGGGCTTCGGTGGCGGTGCCTTCGAGACCGATGGTCAGGATGCCTGCGTCCTTCAGATCGGCGATGGCGCGGGACAGATTGGTGGCGAGGTGAATGGGGACGTGCTCCAGGCCGCCGGAAGCGGATTTTGCCAGGACACCGTTCAGCGGCGGACTGTGACGACGGGTCATGACCAGTCCGGCGCAGCCGAAAACGGCGGCCGAACGCAGGATGGCGCCAACGTTATGCGGGTCGGTGACCTGATCGAGGACAATGATCGGGCGGCCCTCATTGGCCGCGGCGGCGAGATCGGCGAGCGACGGTTCGCTGAGGGGTTCGCAGACGACGAGTGCGCCCTGGTGGACCGTATCGGAGCCGAGCAGGCGGTCGAGGTCGCGGGGCGAGGCCTCGGCGGGTTCCAGGCCGCGCTGGCGCAGCGGCTCCTCCAGCTTGCGGGCGGCGTTGGGGGTCATGGTGGCCGACAGGATCTTGCGGGCGGGGTTGTTGAGGGCCGCCTCGACGGCATGCATGCCGAAAATCCGTATTTCGGTTTCCTCCGCCTTTTCGTAGGGCGAGGGGCTGCGATAGGAGTGCGGGGGCTTGTTTCTGGGGCCGGGTCGGGCACGCTTGTCGGCCATGTCGGACTTTCTCAAGGGCTGTTGGCTCAAGGGCTGTTGGCTCAAGGGCTGTTGGCTCAAGGGCTGTTGGCTCAAGGGCTGGTGGTGGTTATTTCGGTTTGCCGGACAATGGTCGGCTTCGGCTTGCGTGACAATGCCCCCTGTCATCAAGTTTCAGGGCCCCCTGCCAGCAGGATCCAGGGCCCCTGTGATCAGGTTTCAGGCGTCAAAGGCGTTGACAGGCGGCGCGAGGCTAACCATAAGAGGGCCCTGCCCCGCGGCTTACTTGCGGGGCGCTTTCGTTTTGGTGTCCGCCTCTCATATCAGGGGCGATGCGCCGGGAACGGAGATGGAGAGGTGCCCGAGTGGCTAAAGGGGGCGGACTGTAAATCCGCTGGCTTCGCCTACGTTGGTTCGAATCCAACCCTCTCCACCATTTTTGTTTGCGCCTTCGGATGATGGTGTGGACGGCGCCCTCGCGCGGCATCCGGCGCCGGACGATTCTTAGAGGCTTTCGGATGTCCACGGCCGCCTTGCGGCCGCATCCGCGCCCTGACGTACTGCGAGAGGGTCCACACGGCCTAAAGTTGTGTGGAGCCGGGGTGCTTCAGATCGCCTTGCTCCCGAGGCCAGGGGCCAGCGGGCCAAGAATGTGTTGGCGTCTGACCGGCGGTCGCAGTAATCATGTCTCCACACCGGCTTGCCGCGTGTGGAACGAAGACGAGAACGGTCTCCACACCGGCTTGCCGCGTGTGGAACGAAGACGAGAACTGTCTCCACACCGGCTTGCCGCGTGTGGAACGAAGACGAGAACGGTCTCC
>JAHJSN010000207.1 GCA_018830445.1 Alphaproteobacteria bacterium
AGCGGCCGCTTGTTCAACACAAGCTTGCGCAGTGTTGACGAATGATGCGCAGCGGCCCGCGCCACCGGCGCGAAGCGGCCGCTTGTTCAACACAAGCTTGCGCAGTGTTGACGAATGATGCGCAGCGGCCCGCGCCGCCGGCGGGAAGCGGCCGCTTGTTCAACACAAGCTTGCGCAGTGTTGACGAATGATGCGCAGCGGCCCGCGCCACCGGCGCGAAGCGGCCGCGTGACACAACGTGATCCCTCATTCCCGCCAGTACTCGGCAATCCATTTCGCCGGTCCGAACCGGCGCCGCGTCGGACGTAGATGCAGGCCGCCTGCGACGCGCTTGTTTCGCTGGTGTTCGCCACGCAGCGCGCTTTCCGGCGTGATCGACCCGTAGAACACGATGATCTTGCCGCTTTCTGGTTTCCTGGGCGTCGAGAAGAATCGCACGACACGATTGGCGGGCAGACACGAAATCGAGAATGGCACCACCCATTCCGCGGGCCAGAACGATGCCTCGTCAACAGCTTTGGTCAGAAAATTCTGCTCCTTGGAATCGTACTTTTCGATGATGACTTCCGGTGGGGTCGCGTAGAATTTCTCGAGCACGTTGGCTTCCTGGCCGATGAAGTAGCGCAGAATCGAGCTGTTGCCGTATCCCAGATGCGGATCCTTCCACTCGCGGATGATGAGGAAGCGGCCGGGATAGGTGAGGAAATCGTCGATGCTGTCGAGGATGACGACATCGAGGTCGAGGAACAGCGTCATCCCAGCAAGCCCGCCGAGTCCCTCCGCCATAAGGCCGAGTTTCGGCCAGTACTTGCCAAGCTTTTTGTCGAATGAGACTTCAGGAAGCGGCTGGCATTCGACTTCCGGCCGGATGCCTTCTGCGTTGTCTGTGAAGCAGACGAACCGGACGTTAAAGGACGTGTTCCGCTTGACCATGCCGTAGAGTCGGTTGACCCAGAACGCTCCGTAACGATCCCCCCATTTCATGCAGACGATATTGACGGTTTTCGCCGACTGTGCGGCATCAAACTGCTCCTGCCAGCCCCCGACTGTCGGCTCCTGCGCTGTCATCTATCAGCAATCCCTCATTGATGCGTGCCTGACCTCCGGCAATTTGCGCGGTCGCGCACCTTCCGGCAAGCCGCACGAGCGTCCTTTTTAGAGCGCAGCGCACGCTTCTGCGCGGCAGGTATGCATGAAACCGTGACGTCCATTAGCGGTTTGGTAAGCATCCGGCAGTCTTAATGCGGGAAACGTAAACCCTTTTCAGAATGGAACGGGACCCGATGAGTGCACTGACTGGCTTCCCCTTCGATGAGATTGCCGAGCGCGGCAGCATCCATGACACCGACGCCGCCGAATTGCGCCGGGCCGTCTATGAAGACGGCGGCATATCCAAGGAAGAAGCCGAGCGGCTGATCGCGCTCAATTCGGCCTGTCCCGTCCAATCGACCGAGTGGTCGGACCTGTTTCGCGAAGCGCTGACTGATTTTGTCGTCAACCAGTCCGAGCCGGAAGGGTATATCACCCAGGAGAATGCCGACTGGCTCATTGCCAACATCGCCCCCGATGGAATGATCAAATCGCGCAAGGAATTGGATCTCATCGTTCAAATGATCGATCAGGCGCGCTGGTCGCCATCGCTACTTGTGGCTTTTGCACTCGCCCAGGTTTCCGAAGCGGTAATACACAGCGATGGACCGCTTCGCTCGAACGCCGAGCCCCTGCGCATCGACGACGACGAAGTCGAACTCGTCCGGCGCATGATTTATGCATTCGGCGGCGACGGCAACGTGGCAGTCACCCGCGCTGAGGCTGAGATGCTGGCCGATATCAACGATAGCCTCGATCAGGAACACGTCAATTCCGCCTGGGTGGAGCTCTACGTCAAGGCGATGGCGAATTTCCTGCTGGCGAATTCGGGTTATTCGGTTCCTTCCCGGGAGGCGGCGCTGCGCAGCGATGCCTGGCTTGACGAACGCGGCGAATTGAGCCCCTTCGAATTGGTCCAGTCGATCGCACGCACGAGCCTCGACGACGTCATCGGTGAATACCGCAGGTTGAGCATCGAGGAATCCACCCTTGCCCGCCTCGACCGCGAGTACCGTGAGTTGATTACCGGCGAGGAAATCGACGCGGACGAGGCTGCGTGGCTGGCCGACCGCCTCGCCCGTGACGGCGAGTTGACCTTGGCCGAAACCGCCCTGCTGTCCTACATCAAGGAGATGCAGGCGGAAATCGACCCGCGGTTCGATGAAATCCTTGAACTTCGGCTGAACGCCGCCTGACCGTCGCCGGACGGTTTTCTTAGGGCATTATAGAGAGTTGGCCAGCGGGCGGTTCTTCCAGGAACCGCCCGTTTGCGCGTCTCGTGCGCGCAATTCCCTTGCCATCCCAGACGATATTGTCTTTGCGCGGACACACGTGCATGGTCTGCCGTTGTCAGGTGCGAGCGTCCGCGCCGGCGGCCGAAAGAGACGCCGCGAGCAGTCGCGTTCAGGGAGACGGCAATGGCGACGACACCGAAGACGACAACGGCAGATCAAAACGGCTCGATTGCCCCGCGCAGCGCCGTGCGCGAAATTCTCCTGCTCGTCGGGCCCGCGTTGATCGCGATAGGCTTCGCGTTCTGGTTTGCCTACCAGTTCGTCGAGCCGGCCCCCCCACAGAACGTAACGATCACCACAGGGTCCGAAACCGGCGCCTACTACGCGTACGCGACGAAATATGCCGAAATCCTCAAACGCTCCGGCATCAACCTCGAGGTCGCCACCTCGGCCGGCTCGCTTCGCAATCTCGAACAGCTGCGCGACCCGGGTGCCGCAGTCTCCCTGGCGATGCTGCAAGGCGGCATCTCCGACCGCGAAAAAGACCCGGACATTGTTTCGCTCGGTCGCGTGTTCCTGGAGCCGGTCTGGGTCTTCTACCGCGGCGGAGAGACGATCGACCGGCTCGCCCAGCTCAAGGGCAGGCGCATCGCCATTGGTGCCGAGGGCAGCGGCACGCGGGCGCTCGCCAGTGAACTGCTCGCCAAGAACGGAATTGACGAGACGTCGGCGGTGTTTCTATCGATCAGCGGAGAGAAGGCCGCCGAAGCCCTGCGTAGCAACGAAGCCGATGCGATTTTTCTCGTTGTCTCTCCGAAGGCCAAGCTGGTGGAGGAACTCCTGCGCAATCCGCTGATCAAATTGATGAGCTTTGCGCAGGCGGAAGCCTATACCCGCGTATTTCCGTTTCTGTCGAAAATTACGCTGCCTGCCGGCGTCATCGATCTAGCCGGCGAAGTGCCGCCCGCAGACGTTCAACTCGTTGCCGCCAAGGCCGCCCTGGTTGCCCGCAGCGATGTGCACCCCGCTATCGTCGGACTGTTGGTCCAGGCGGCCAAGGAGGTGCACGCGCCGGGCGGTATATTCCAAAGGGTGGAGGAATTCCCGAAAGCCAACGATCCCGAATACCCGATGCAGGAGGACGCCGAGCGGCTCTACCGGCAAGGCGCCCCCTTCCTTCAGCGCTTCCTGCCGTTCTGGCTGGCGAATTTCATCGAGCGCACGCTGATCATGATCGTCCCGATCGCGACGATCCTGCTGCCGTTGTTCAAGATCGTACCCTGGGCCTACGAATGGCGCATCAGGCGCCGCATCCTGTTCTGGTATGGCGAATTGAAGCGCCTGGAAAAGGAGGTGCTCGACGTTTCGATTGTCGAGAAGGACAAGTATACACGCGAGATTATGCGAATTGAGGACGCAGTCAGCCGGATTCCTGTGCCGTTGCACTATTCCGACAAACTGTATGAACTTCGCAGTGCCGTCGATCTGGTGCGCCAGCGCGTCACGGGCTTGCCCGATTGAGCCCGCCGACTGGGATGGTATCAACAACCTGGGCGCGTGACTTCGCCTTTGGTTGGCATGGACGAGAGTTTACCTGCGCCACCACCCCAGCTAGAACTGTTCACCCTCCACGGGCTGCCGGTACCGGTCGCCCGTCTGCCCGAAATCACAACAATATGACGGGGAATGCTGCGGCGATGTTCAAGAAGATTCTGATTGCCAACCGGGGTGAGATCGCCTGCCGGGTCATCAAGACGGCTCGAAGGATGGGGATCGCGACGGTCGCAGTCTATTCGGATGCAGATGTCGCCGCTCTCCACGTCGAAATGGCCGACGAAGCGGTCCGTATCGGACCGGCACCTGCTTCAGAATCCTATCTCGTCATCGACCGCATAATCGAGGCGTGCAAGTCGACCGGCGCTGAAGCCGTTCATCCCGGCTACGGTTTCCTGTCCGAGCGCGAGGCATTCGCTGAGGCGCTCTCGAAGAACGGCATCGTTTTCATTGGCCCGAATACGCGCGCGATCGCGGCGATGGGCGACAAGATCGAATCGAAGAAGGCCGCAGCCGCCGCGAACGTCTCGACCGTACCAGGTTATCTGGGCGAGATCGGCGATGCCAAGACCGCCGTCAAGATTGCCAAGGAGATCGGCTATCCGGTGATGATCAAGGCTTCCGCCGGCGGCGGCGGCAAGGGCATGCGCATCGCCTGGAACGAAGCTGAATGCGCCGAAGGTTACGACCTTGCCCGCTCGGAGGCGAAATCCTCCTTCGGCGACGACCGCGTCTTCATCGAGAAATTCATCGTCAACCCCCGCCACATAGAAATCCAGGTGCTTGGCGACAAGCACGCTAACGTCATTCATCTGGGCGAACGCGAATGCTCCATTCAGCGCCGCAACCAGAAGGTGATCGAGGAAGCCCCCTCACCGCTGCTCGACGAGGAAACCCGCGCCAGGATGGGGGCCCAGGCCGTAGCGCTTGCAAAGGCCGTCGATTATGACACGGCAGGCACGGTCGAGTTCGTCGCCGGCCAGGACAAGAGCTTCTACTTCCTCGAAATGAACACCCGCCTGCAGGTCGAACATCCGGTGACCGAACTCATCACCGGGATCGATCTGGTCGAACAGATGATCCGCGTCGCCGCCGGCGAAAAGCTTTCGCTGAAGCAGTCCGACGTCAAGCTCAACGGCTGGGCGGTCGAAAGCCGTATCTACGCCGAAGACCCGTTCCGCAACTTCCTGCCCTCCATCGGCCGGCTGGTGAAATACCGTCCGCCGCGCGAAGGTTCCGTCGATGGCCTGACGGTGCGCAACGATACCGGCGTCTACGAAGGCGGCGAGATCTCGATGTATTACGATCCGATGATCGCCAAGCTTGTCACCCACGCGCCGACGCGCAAGTCGGCCATCGACCTGCAATCCGAAGCCCTCGACGCGTTTTATATCGACGGCATCCAGCACAACATCCCCTTCCTCACCGCCCTGATGCAGCATCCCCGCTGGCAGAAGGGCGAGTTGTCGACCGGCTTCATCGCCGAGGAATATCCCGAAGGGTTCGTGGCTCCGGCACCGGCAGGCGAAGAGTTGAAGGTGCTGGCCGCGGTTGCTGCCTCCATCGATCACATCAACAATGTCCGCCGCCGCGAGATCACGCATCAGATGGACGGCACGCCGGTGCGGTTCGCCAACGCGCGCATAGTGGCGCTGGGAGACGTCAACCAGCACTGCGTCGTCGAAGGCGCATTGGCAGGGCCCTTCCGCGTGACGCTGCTCGACGCGGAGGGACATTCGGTCGATGAACTGGAGATCGCCTCGAAGTGGTGGCCGGGCGATGTGGTCTGGTCGGGGATGGTGCGCAACAAGGACGTTTCCGTGCAGGTACGCCCGATCCTTAACGGCTATGATCTGGCGTATCGCGGGCTGCATGTACCTGCGCGCGTGTATACCGCACGCGAAGCCCAGTTGGCCGCGCTGATGCCGGTCAAGGAGGCTGCCGACACGTCCAAATTGCTGCTGTGCCCGATGCCCGGCCTGATCAAGAAGGTCAACGTCAACGTCGGCGATGAGATCAAGGCCGGCGATCCATTGGCGGTCGTCGAAGCCATGAAGATGGAAAACGTGCTGCGTGCCGAGCGCGACGGCACCGTTTCCAGGATCAATGCCGCGCCCGGCGACACGCTCGCCGTTGACGACGTCATCATGGAGTTTGCGTGAGTGCGCGCCAAAAGGCCGGAGGTGAAGCGGGCTCTCTTTTTGGGGCCCTGATTAACCGCTGGCCAACCATAGCCGCGCATTTGGCCGCAAATTAACCGCCATGCAACCACATTGGACGAAACCTGGATGGAACCGCACACCATCCAGGAACCAGCTCCGATGACTTTCCTCAATCGCGTCCTTCAGATTGCCGACCCGCGCGGGCGCTGCAACCGCAAGGCGCTCCTCACCATCGCGGTCGCTCTACTCGCCACCCAGTCCGTTACCTGTCTGATCCATGCAACGATTGAAAACATGGCTGCTCAGATTGCGGCAACCGCGGTCGAACTCGCCTGCATCTGGGTCGCGACCTCCGCAGCCATCAAGCGGCTGCACGATATGGGGCAGAGCGGCTGGTGGGTTCCCGGCTTTTTCCTCGCCCTGCTGGTGTGGACGCTGCTGGTAAGCTTTGGCTCCTTCCTCGCATTTGGTGATGCTGTGACAAGTATCGGTTCGACGGAGTTCATGATTCATACAGCGATCGTGACGGCATTGCCCTTCGCGGTGACGATCTGGCTGCATTTCGCCAGCGGCGACAAAGGTCCCAACAGATACGGGCCGGAGCCAGATGAAACCGGCATCTCCGCGCCGGTGCAAAAAACCAATATGGGTTCTGCGGAGCCGCAGCTTGCGTGAACGCAATCACGAACCGGAAATGCAAAACGGCGGGACCGAGGTCCCGCCGTTTTCGCTCGGAGTTGTTGTAACCGCCTACTGGGCGCAGGGTACGGAGATCGTCAGTCCGGCGCTCGGGATGTAGCGCTTGCAGTCCAGCTTCCCGGTCGTGTCATTGTCGAGGCTGGCAGGCTGCAGCTCGGCAGGTTCGTCGAGCTGTGCGAGCGTATCGAAGTCTTCGGCTTCCACTTCATCCGCTTCCGTCTCGGCAACCTTGTCTTCAACATCTTCCGGCTTCTTGCCGGGCAGCTCGACGGCGGAAACCAGAGCCTCTTCCTTTGCTTCGGCGGCTGCGGCCTGACGAGCCAGCTGCTTCCTTGTTTCGATCGATGCGATCCGGGCCTGCTCGCGCTTCTTGGCGGCAATTGCAGCCTGTTGGGCGGCCGCCTTCTTCTTTGCTGCGTAGGCAGCCTTCTGGCGAGCGGCGGCTTTCTTCTTTGCCGCATAGGCGGCCTTCTTCTTAGCGGCATAGGCTGCCTTCTTCTTTGCCGCCGCGCGGTGGCGCGCTGCCGCCTGCTGACGGGCGTGCTGCTTTTGTGCGCTGTGCATCAAAAGAGCGGCGCCCACACCGACACCCAGGCCGATGGCCAGGCCCTTACCGCCGGCGTGCGCCTGCTGCGGGATGGCTGCGATTGCGAGTGCGCCGGAAACGACGGCTGCGATTGCGAACTTGAACATTGTCTGTCTCCACCAAGAGTATGTTTGATCTGCTGGGCGAACCGGTCGTCCGCCTGTTGTTGAGACCAAGATGCCAGCAGCCGCCCTGAAGCGCTGTTCCGCACGCAACAGGGTCGAAAAAATCGCTGATTTCTGAAAAGTAGATGCAACCGGTGGCACGATGGGAGCCTCAAGAATCCCGGCATTCGGGTGCGAGCGGTGCGCCGCGACACGGGTTCGTGCCGGCGCAGGGTTCCCAGGCGCCCCATTCGAAACGTCGCGAAAGAGATTGCAAACTGTTTCCTGCGGAACAGCTTGTGCCGCA
Source organism: Alphaproteobacteria bacterium (assembly GCA_018830445.1). Classification (GTDB taxonomy): domain Bacteria; phylum Pseudomonadota; class Alphaproteobacteria; order Rhizobiales; family Hyphomicrobiaceae; genus Filomicrobium. The sequence continues at coordinate 7,737 of JAHJSN010000207.1, forward strand.
GGGTACATTTAACTTTGCTGCACCGCGCAGTGGTAATCTGGTCGTCCTGACTGTATGATGGGGCGTTCGTATTACTCTAAATGTCCGCGGCAACGTCCATTCAACCGCCGAGGAAACGTTATGAAATACGCGGCGAAATACTCAATTATCGCAGCCGTTATCCTATCGGGCTCAATTGCTGCCGATGCCGCCCCGACCCAGCCGATCGGATCCACCGTCCAGGTCGTCAACGAGGTGAGCGCCGCCTTTGACCAGGATCGGCGCGAATTGACGCTCGGTGATCAGATCCATCAAAACGAGCTGATCGAGGTCGGCCCCGATTCCATTGGCGAACTCGAGTTCGACGATGAAACCAAGATGGCCCTTGGTCCCGGCGCGCGGCTGCTGCTCGACAAGTTCGTCTATAACGGCGCCAGGACGAAGGGCGACATCGCCGTCGACCTGGTCAAGGGTGCGTTCCGCTTCATCACCGGTATCGCCACGAAGCCGTCCTATCGCATCAAGACGCCCGGGGCCGCCATCACGGTTCGCGGCACGATTTTCGACGTCTACGTCATGACCGACCGGTCGGCCTGGTTCCTTCTCCTCGAAGGCGGCATAACCGCGTGCAACGACGACCAGTCGGTCTGCAAGGAACTCTCCGACCCTGGCAATCTGTTGCGTGTTTCTCCGGACGGCGAAATCAGCGACCCGATGCGCTGGGCGCTGCTGCCGGGAAGGGACCAGATCGGCTTCGCACGTGCGTTCCCGTTCATGATCAACGCGCCGACGATCAACCCCAATCCGCCACTGACGCGCGAAGCCGTGCTGAACGACGAGCCTGCGCCGAAGAAGAAAGCGACGCCGAAGAAACGCAAGGCAAAATCGAAACCCAAGCCGAAGCCAAAGAAGAAGGCCACCAAGAAGAAGACCTACCCCAAAAAGGCGGCCAAAAAGACCTATAAGCCGAAGCGCAAGAAAGTCGTGACGGAGCGCGTCCGCAAGCCGAAGCGCCGCGCGAACAACAAGGCGGCATCGGACGCCGCCAAGGCCGCCATCGCCATCGGTATCGGAATCGGTATCGGCAAGATCATCGGCAAGAACAAGGGCGGCGGCCGCAAGGAGTGCATGCGAGTTGGCGGATGTAGCGGCAAGGGCGGCGGCCACCGGGGCGGTGGAGACAAGATGTACAAGAGGTACTGACGTCCCAGCCGGTACGACAAACTTCTGGCGGCCCGGAGTCATTGCGGGCTGGTATGCTTTGCCGCTCCTTCCTTCAATTTCGCTGAATAGCTTTGAAGAAGCGGCCGATAGGCAGCCAGCCCGATCGCCCGGCAGTCTTCCAGGGCGGCAAGGGCCTCCTCGCGCTTTCCGCTCTTCATCGCGGAATAGAAATGCCGGTGCGCATCTTGAAGTTGCCTGAATTGCAGGCCCTGCGCGACGCTCTCGTCGCCGAGCAGGGCGAAAATCGCTTCAGGCTGGCTGCGCCCGCGCGGAACGACCTTGTCGATCTCAATGAAGGCGAGATTCGGAGCGGAGCGCGCGGTCGCCTCCCCGACGATGATTGCAACGCCATAGGACTTCGTCAGCGCTTCCAGCCGCGAGGCGACATTGACCACATCGCCAAGCACCGAATAGTCGAAGCGCCCCGGACAACCGACGTTGCCGACGCACGCGTCACCCGTGTTGAGCCCCACCCCGATCTGCACCGGCTTGAACACGCGTCCGGAACTTTGCGCTTCCGAAGCCAATTGGGCATTGAGCTCGTCGAGTTGATCGAGCATGCGTAGAGCTGCCCGGCAGGCATGTTCGCCGTGTCTGGGATCTGCAAGCGGGGCATTCCAGAACGCCATGACCGCATCGCCCATGAATTTGTCGATCGTCCCACCTTCGGCAATGATGGCTTCGCTGAGCGGCGTGAACAACCGGTTCACGAACGCCACCAGTTCTTCGGCCGAGAGCCCCTCGGCGATGCCGGAAAAACCGCGTACGTCGGCAAACAGCAAGGTGACCTCGCGGCTTTCGCCGCCCAGCTTGAGCTTTTCGGGATGCGCCACCAGTTCCTCGACGAGTTCGGGCGCTAGGTAGTTGGCGAACGCGCTGCGCACCTGCCGTCGTTCGTTTTCCGAGCGGACGAAATTGGTCAGCGATCCCGCCGCGTAGATAAACGCCAGCGACAACGACGGGTAGACCGGATCGATCAGCAGGCCGGAAGCGCGGTAGGCCTGAAAGCAGCCGACCGCCACGGCGGCGATAGCTGCAATGCCGATTGCCGCCGCCAGGATAGGGCCTGACCGGCCGAGCAGCCAGGCGGTCAGGCCGCCCATCCCGACGAGGAACACAATCTCCAATCCAGGCGCGTAGGCCGGTCGCACGGCATGATCGCCGGCAAGGATCTGCTCGACTGCCTGGGCGTGCATTTCTACGCCGGGAACCGCGTCGTCAAGCGGTGTCGCCTGGATGTCGAGCAGACCGATTGCTGTCGCACCTATGAAAACGATCTTTCCAGCAACGCTCGCCGGGTCGAATCCGGCGGCAAGAACGCGATGCGCCGGGATCGTCCGCCGCGGATCGGTAGCACTCAGGCGCAGCCACAGCTCGCCGCGCGGATTGGTCGGCAGGATCGATTCTCCCGCCCGCATCACCTCGATGCCGGTTTGCTGGCCGAAGGCCCCCGCGCCGCTGCCGCCGGAAGACTTTATGAAAATCGTCGACCATCCTTCAGCGACCCGTAGCGCTTCGAGTGACAGACTGGGATAGAGCGCCCCTGCGACATTGATGAGGAGCGGCACCCGCCGCACGATCTGGTCGCCCTCGGGAATCCAATTGGCGGCTCCAAGCCCTTTCACCCCGTCGGCAAGTCCGGCGACATTCGCGACACTGCCAGCGAAGAAGGGCACGAACTGCTCTGGCGCATCGCCGGCCTTGGCGAAACTCGCATGGACTTTTCCAGGCCATCCTTCAGCGCCGTTGTCGCCCGCGAACGCCAGCACCGATGGCGCCTCCGCCAGCGCTTTCGAAAGGCGCTGATCGAGCGTCGGAAGCCGGCCCAGAACGGGGGCAATATCGCCGAACTGGGGCTCGCCTGAATAGGCTTCGGCGAACTGCTGCGGGGAAAGCCGGTCCGCTTCGGGAAGTATGATGTCGAACGCGATCGCCTTGGCGCCGGCTTGTGAGAGCCGGTTGACGAGACGGGCGAGGATATTCCGCGGCCAAGGCCATTGTCCGAGTACCTTGAGGGAAGCTTCGTCGATAGCCACGACCTTGACCGGAAACGCCGGGTCGGCCTGGCGCGGGGAAAGTTGCAGGAAGGTGTCGAAGGAGGCCAGCCGAAGCTTGGCGATCGGCGCCGGATCGGCAATCCTCAATGCGACGGAAAGCGTAATAAGCGCGGCGATGACGGCACTCGAAAGCGCGGCGTTGCCAAGCCGTCTCCTCAGCCATCCCGTAAAAGCTTTGAGCCGTTCCATTCCCCGTCCACCTCCCGCCCTCCCCGATACCATAAGGGAATTGGTCAGATCAGCCCGGTCGGAACAACGCTCAAGCCGTCATCGCTGACCGTGATTTGCGCGCGCACGCCATAGACCGTCGCCAGGTTGCCAGGGGTCAATACCGCGTCGGGGGGGCCTTCGGCAACGATCCCGCCATCGGCAATCAGGATGACCCGGTCGCACCACTGTCCCGCAAGCGTCAATTCGTGGAGCGAGGCGAGCACGCTGCGGCCCTCCCGCGCCAGTTTCCTGAACGTTGCCATCAGCGTGATCTGATGCGCGGGGTCGAGCCCTGCGGCCGGTTCGTCGGTGAGTAGCACCGGCGTCTCCTGGGCAAGCGCGCGAGCGATCAGCACACGCGCCCGCTCCCCGCCGGAGAGTTCAAGCGAGGAACGCTCCTGAAGCTCTACGAGGTCCATTGCCGCCATCGCCGCATCGACGGCGGCGCGGTCCGCCTCGCCCGGGACCGAAGAAGCGCCGCGATGCGGCGAACGTCCGAGCCCGATCAGGGTGCGCACCTGCACCGGCCAGTTGATTTCCCGCTCCTGAGGCAGGTAGGCGACTTCACGCGCACTCTCGGTCGGCGTCAAGGCTTCGATCGGTCGGTCTCCAAGAGTGAGCCTCCCACTGCGCGCGACAAGCCCCATGATTGCTTTGAGCAGGGTCGATTTGCCGGCTCCGTTGGGGCCGAGCAGCCCGACGAATTCGCCGGGGCGAAGATCGAGCGAAACGTTCTTTACGACCTCACGGCCGCCGAGACGGACGCAGAGTGAGCGGGCGGACAAGGCGCTGGTCATTGGCCGCCTCGCTGCTGTTTGAAGATAAGCCACAAAAAGAACGGAGCCCCGATCAGTGCGGTGAGAACCCCGAGCTTCAAATCGCGTTCTGGCGCGATGATGCGCACCGCGATGTCCGCTGCCAGCAGGACGGCCGCCCCCCCAAGCGCGCTTGCGGCCAACAGCCTGCCCGGCTCCGCGCCGACCAGCGGCCTCAGGAGATGCGGCACCACCAGCCCGATGAAGCCGATCGCGCCGGCCACCGACGTCGCTGCCCCCACGCAGGCAGCCGTACCGAAAACGACGAGCGCCTGCACGCGCTCCAGCCGGAAGCCGAGCGTCGCCGCGGCGGCTTCCCCGAGCGTCAGCGCATCGAGCGCCCGCCCGACCTGGAATAGCATCGCCCAGCCGATGAGGATGAAGGGAAGCGCCAGCCAGACATGCGTCATCGACCGGTCCTTGAGCGAACCCAGCATCCAGAACACGATCTCCAGGGCGGCGAAAGGGTTGGGCGACAGGTTCAGGGCGAGCGAAGTCATGGCCCCGGCGAAGCTGGTGACAGCGACCCCGGCCAGGATCAGCGTGATGGTCTGCGCCCCGGCACCGGCGAGCAGCCGCACCAGGAGAACCGCACCGACCGCGCCGGTGAGCGCCATCAGCGGCAGTGCCAGCGTGAAGGCCGCTGAAAGTCCCGTATAGATTGCAATGACCGACCCCAGCGAGGCGGATGCGCTTATGCCGAGGAGGCCGGGCTCAGCCAGCGGATTGCGCAGGTAGCCCTGCAAGGCGGCGCCGCTCAGGCCCAGCGAAGCGCCGATGATGGCGCCGAGAATGGCACGCGGCAACCGGATTTCCTGCATGACGATGCTGGCTGCCCCGCTGCGGCCAGTGACGAGAGCTTCAAGGCTCTCGAAAAAAGCGATGCCCGCAGGTCCCGTCACCAGGGAGACGACAAACAGGACGGCCGTGACAAGACCGAGCGCAGCGAGCAGTAGAGGATACGAAAGTTCGATCCTCATTTTCGCGCCATCGGCGGATCGGCCGCCGTTGCACCGGACCGGCCGAGCGCGGCGGCAGTCTTCGACGGTAGCGCTTTGCCCACATCCGCCAGCGCCTCGACGGCGCGCGCGGTAAAGGGTGTCCCGCAGATCCACAAGTTCTCCGGGATGGCGACCTTTTGCGACCGCTGCTGCAGATACGCGAGTGCCGGGTGCTCGAATATTTCCTGCGCCAATGCCGGCGCCTGGTAGGCAAGACCGGTGACGACGAGATCCGGCCGCCGCATGACCAGCGTCTCGAGCGGCAGTTCCGCGACTCCCTCAAGGCCGAGTTCGCTGCCGAGGTTCTTGAAGCCGGCCCGCTGTACGACTTCGGCAGCAAGCGTGCCGGCCCCCGAAGTGTAGCTGTTGGCGTAGTAGAGCGCGGCAAGCTGAGATCGGCTGACAGTGGAACGATCGACGGCAGCAAGCCGTGCATCGAATTCCGCAACCAGCCTTTCGGCATTGGCTTCACTGCCGAGAAGCTTTCCCATCCGGCGCACGCTCATGCGGATCTCGTCGAATGAATTGGCGCTGGGAAGTTCCTCGACCCTGACGCCGAGGCGCCGCAGGATATCGACGGAGGCATTGATGTTGAACGATCCGGCAACGACGAGGTCGGGCTTCAGCAAGAAGACTTCCTCGGCCTGCCCGTAGTTGACGGGCAGGCGTTGGGCGTCATCGGCCAGAACCGACAATTGCGGGTCGCGCGCCAGATGACTGATCGCCGCGATGCGCTCCGGCTCCGCCAGCAGCATCACGAGCTGGTCGGTACACAGGTTGAGCGAAACGATCCGCGTCGGACGCGCGTCGGCGCCAGCTTGTGTGGGCCCGCCCCAGGCGAGGGCGAGCCCGATAAGCCATGCCGCAAGGTGAGCGGCGCTATTCAATTCCCGCGACGTCACGCGTTCCACCCAGTTTGATGCGAACTCCGCCGAACGCGGCGACCGGCGCCGACTCGAACCCGAACACTTCCTGGTAGTCTTCATCGAGCAGGTTTTCCACCCTCCCAAACAACCGGACATTTTCGCTGAGGTCGTAATGCGCCGACAGATTGACGACGGTGTATTCGCGCAGGTTCACTCTGTTCTGGGCGAATGTGAAGGCATCGAACGCAATATCGTCCATGCTGCCGTTATAGATTACGCCCAGGTTCACCGCGCCTCGACCCTCGGCGAACGCATAGGAAACGTTGAGGCTGCCCGAGTGCTCCGGCCTGCGCACTTCGGCGAGGCCATTCCCGCCGCTGGCGTCCAGATACGTGTACGAGCCGCTCACGATCAGCCCGTCGATTGGACGCACACTGGCTGTGACCTCGATCCCCTGACGCTTGCTTTCCTCGGCCAGATTGACTGGCGGCCCAAAGAACGACGAGAACACCTCGTTTTCCAGGTTCTGGTTGAAGTAGGTGACATCGACGACCGCGCGGCGCTGCCAGAGAGCCTGCTCGACGCCGACGTCGTAACCCTTCGATTCTTCCGGCAGGAGGTTTGGATTGCCGACAAAGAAACTCGGGATCACGCCGAACTGGTCGAAGAGGGTCGGGAAAACCACGCCCGTGCCATAACTCGAATGGAGCCGCGTGCCGGTACCGGGCACCTGCCAGGCACCCGAAACGCTGTAGGTCGTAAAGTCTCCGAAGGCTTCGCTTTTGTCGCCGCGAACCGCGCCGCGCACGAAGAACTGATCCGCGAACTCTCCGCGGTATTCACCGGCGACGCTATCGGTTTCGCGCTCGAATCCGCCCGCGGCGGCATTGGTGGCAAACGATTCTGTTTCGTCTTCGTAAAGAGCCACGAAGGTATGCTTCAGCCCGCCGAAAACAGGTTGTTCGAACGTGTAGCTTGAGACGACGCCGAACTTCTCCCGTTCCGCCCCGTTAAAGGAAACGAAGAATGGATCGACCGTGTCGACGTCGTTGCGCGAGAAGTCTCCGTAGATTTTCGTCACCCAGGCGTCATCGAAAAACGCCAGCCTCGCCGTGCCCTTGGCGTAAAGCGCATCCGTGGTCGTACTTGAACCGGGAAGGTCGAACGCCACTGCGAAATCGCCGGGCCGGGCACCGGGCGCCGCGCCGAAGCCGTCGATCTGGGCGACGTTGTCGAGTTTGTTGACGACACCTTCGAAGGCGAGCCACGGCGTCAGGTTGATCCCGCCGCGCGCGCTGATGTTGCGCCGCTCCGCCCCGTCGGCCTCATCCCCGAACGGGCTGACGTTGAAGCCGTGGGTTTCCGCATCGACGATCGAAACGGAGGCATGCGCGAATTCGTTGCCGCCGCGAACCGAGGCGGACAGCTGGCGCGTGTCGAACGCGCCGCCCTCGACGCTGGCCGTTGCCGTCAGCGGCTGGTCTCTGCCGCTCCTGGTGACGATGTTGACGACGCCTGCAAGCGCGCTCGATCCCCAGATGCCGCTTTGCGGTCCCCGGATCACTTCGATGCGCTCGATATCCTCGGCGAGCAGGCTGCCGAAGTCGAAAGCGCCGTTGGTGGCGTCATTGGCCTCGACACCGTCGATGAGAACGAGCGTGTGGTTCTCTTCCGAACCGCGTATCCGGATTTGAGTAAACCCGCCGAAAGATCCCGACCTGTTGACGGCAACACCCGGCACAGTCCGCAACGCATCGGCGACAGTACGAACCTGACGCTGTTCCAGTTCTTCTGCGGTAACGACGCTGACCGAGTTGCCAAGTGTTCCCGCGTCGAGCGGCTCGAGCAGCGCGCTGCCGCCCTCGATAATGATCCCTTCCAGCACGACCGCCTGCTGGGCGAATGCTGGCGCCGCCGTCAGAGCCGCGACGGCGAAACATGCCGGGCCGATCAGCCGTCGTGGGTTAGGGTTGACCGTCGTGGACGACGGTTCGGAATTCTGCGTCAAGCGCAATGGGGTAAAATTCGAAAACAAGGCCTCACTCCGTTGTTCAAGGTCGAACCACGGTGCAGAGGTCACTATTGGTTTAGGGGAGGGGGAAACCAGGCAGAGGTAACAGGCAGGATTATCTGCACATCCCCGAATTCTCTGTTCGTTTTGAGAAACTCCGATACTCCGGTCGCGACGCTACTACACCAGCCGTCGCCACAACGGGTATCCGCTTCGCCATGCTCCCCGCATGCCGAAAGGGCGACACCTGCTGGCAGGTCTCCTGACTCGCGGCTCTGACGCTCCCCTCCACCTTCCCGGAACTGCGCAGATGCAATCCCAGTGGCTCACGAAGAAGAACTCGCCGCTTACAGTTGCGGGGGCAGTCGCGGAATGGCGAATGAAGTTCGCGCACCGCGTTCCCTTTTCAATCCGGCCCTGAGGCCGGACAACCAGCAAGTCACTTTAGAAAGCACCCACGCCGGACATCGGTCAACCCGAAAAAAGGTGGGTGTGGCGAAGAGGCCATGGCGGACTGGTTTCGCCCCCGCTTCGCCGCAGCCAATGGAGCTTCGAAAAAGCGGCAAGCTACTCCGTGGGCGCTGAAGGGCATCTGTAGATCTAGTGTTCTGGCTCAAACATTTGATTCCCGGGTGGAGGTCGTCAAATGTTTGATCCAGAACACTAGGACCGCTCAATCACCCTTCGATGAGTGCCTGGATCTGGTTCGGCGTGAGGTAGCCCGTCACCGGGTCACCGACATCGGCCTGGTAATCCTGGATGGCTTGCCGGGTAATATCGCCGAAAATCGCATCGATCGGTCCGCTATAGAAGCCGAGATCGCGCATTTTTCTCTGCAATTCCTTCTTCTTCGAACGCCCGAGCAGAGCCTCGACGAGCTTGAGCGCTTCGACATGGTTCTCCTCCGCTTCGCGCGCCGGCGGCGCCTCGCGTTCGGCGGCCGGCTCCGGCTCGGCCTGCCGGGCAGGCTGAGGTGCAGGTTGCGCAGCCGCTGCCGATTCCGCTTCTCTGGCGCGGTTCGCCTCGAGGCGTGCACGCGCCTCTGCGTCGCGTGCCCGGGCTTCGGCCGCCTTTGCCCGTTCCTCGGCATCCTTGGCGCGTCGCTCGGCTTCGCGGCGTGCCTGGATTTCCTCCTGGGAAGGCTCGGCAACCGCTGCTGCCGGAGCAGTTTCTGGCTCAGGGCCTTTCGACAGGTCGAGTTCGGCGACATTCCCGATCACCTTGCCGACATCTCCAGCCGAGGCGGACCCGACCAGCGTCGCCATCGACAAAGGCGTTTCGGTTGCCGCGTCGGCAAAGTCCGCAGCCGCCTGCCTGGAAACAGTACCCACCCGCGAAACCGGTACCTTGTCGGAGGTAGAGAATACCACCACGACGTTATCGCTGGGCGGCTCCGACATTGCAGGGCGCGCGGTAATACTTTGCAGCGCCGAGGATATATCGGGCACCGTCATGAAGAAGAACACCGCGCCGTGCTTGGCCCTTCCCGCGATCTGCGCAACGCTTGCCACCGCGACCCCGCGAGACAGCAGGTCGCTCGCGCGGCGTATCTCCGAATTCGATGGCAGCAAATAGGATCGCCCGCTCGAGCCGACGCCATGGCCGGCAAGAACCACGATGGCGATCCGCGCGTTTGCCGCCTTGACGGCGAAATCCCGCAACGTCGCCCGTACAACCGCATTGTTCGTGTTGGTGACGACATCTACACCGAAACCGTGCGATTCGAGTGCTTCGCCCATTTTCCTAACCGTTCCGGTATCGATCGGCGACTTGGCGTAATGGTCGTAGTCTTCGACAGACAACAATAAGGCAACGCGGTCTGCAGTTTCCGCGGCCCGCACTACGGCAGGAAAAGCCCCAGCCCCAGCCCCAGCCATCACGGCAATCATCGCAGTTAATAGAAAAAGCCGACACCTGCTCCGCAGGTAACAGCACCGGCCGGATGGAGCGGACAAATACTGTTCTTCGTGTAGACTGCGAGCTGTCATGGTGAAAGCCTGAAGGTTAGTGCGCGAATGAACCGGTTGGCCTGATAATGGGTCCGGCCATGTCTAAGACGAAGAAGAGGGATCGTCCATGGGACTGCGGCTGAAGTTCAACTTAATCTTGGCGGCATGCTTCATAGTCGGCCTGCTCGCCTCGTCGTTTGTATTCTACGAGGTTTCCAAACAAAACGCACTGGAGCGTTTGCATTCGCAGATTGGCGTGTTGAGAGCCCAGGCTCTGGCTGTGCGCCAGTATACTTCCGAAGAGGTCCGCCCGCTTTTGAGCGACATGTCCGACGTGCAGTTCCTGCCGCAAACGGTGCCCTCATTCTCCGCCCAGACGGCATTCGCGAACTTCCGCGATCACTATCCCGATTTCTATTACAAGGAAGCCGTTCTCAACCCGACCAACCCTTCCGACCTTGCGACCGACTGGGAAAAGGAATTGATCGATAGTTTGCGCGAGGACGCCAACCTGAAGGAAGTGGTCAAGGTGCGTGATGGCGTTGGCGGCCCGCAGTACACAGTCGCATTCCCGCTTGCCATCAAGTCAGAGAGCTGCCTCGCCTGCCATTCGACACCGGACAAGGCGCCGGCATCGATGGTGGCCCTCTACGGAGAGAAGAACGGCTTTGGCTGGCAGCTCAACGAGATTGTCGGCGCGCAGATCTTCTCCGTTCCACTCAAGGTCGCCGAAGAACAGACCTGGCAGAACCTCCAGCTTCTTATCGGTGCGATGAGCGCGATCTTTCTGGCGCTTCTCCTGCTCATCAACCTGATGCTGAGCCGCATGGTCGTCTCCCCGGTCATCAAGATGGCCGAGATCGCCGAACAGGTCTCGATGGGCGACAGCTCTCAGCCTGAATATGTTCGCCAGGGCTCCGACGAAATCGCGTCGCTGTCCCAGTCCTTCAACCGCATGCGTCGCAGCCTCGACAATGCAATGAAAATGCTTGAGGGTTGATACCTGTCACGTAGCTGCCCGCCGGCGCGATCGTGTCCGCGCCGGTGAGGCGGGCCCCAGGTCCGGATCAAAGGTTGCCCATGAGCGCCGACGACAACAACGCCAGCAGCGCTTCGGCTCACAGCCGCGGCCGTGACGCCGCTCCCGAAACGGTCGGAAAATACCGCGTCGACGACGTGATCGGGCGCGGCGCTATCGGCGTCGTCTACAAGGGGTTCGATCCTCACATCTGCCGTGCGGTTGCGATCAAGTCGCTGCGTTCGGAAGTGCTGGAAGGCGTCGAGGACCAGGCGGCGCTTCTGGCGAGGTTCGCTGCCGAAGCAAGATCGGCGGGCCGCTGCCAGCATCCCAACATCGTCACCGTGTACGACTACGTCGAACAGGACGACACCCCCTTCATCATCATGGAATTTGTCGAAGCCGGCACGCTCGAAAGGGTCACCCGCTCGCGCACGCTTCTGCCTCTCCCGCAGGTCGCAGAGGTCATGGCCCAGTTGTTGGCTGCACTCGGCCATGCCCATGACAAGGGTGTCATCCACCGCGACGTCAAGCCGGCGAACATCCTCTGTCCTGCCGCCACGTCGATCAAGGTGACCGACTTCGGCGTTGCCCGCTTCCAGAACCTCGGCCTGACCCGCGATGGCGGTGGCGGCGCAATCGGCACGCCGAACTACATGTCGCCCGAACAGTTCCTCGGCCGCGAGGTCGACGGCCGCGCCGACCTCTTCGCCGCCGGCATCATCATGTACCAGCTGTTGACCGGCGCGAAGCCCTATCCGGCTGATGACATCCCAAGCTTGATGCACAAGCTTCTGAACGAGGCACCCCCGCCCGTCAGCCAGCTTCGCCCCGAACTCCCCGCGTCCCTGGACGCCCTCATGACGCGGGCGCTGCAGCGTAATCCGACCGACAGGTTCCAGTCCGCCGAGGAATTCATCCGCGAGATAGAGAGCGCCCTGCAGCGGGCCAGCGCCGCCCCATCCGAGCGCATCGACCTGACCAGCATCGCCGGCCAGGCAGCTTCACACGCGAACGACGCCTCAACGAGCGAACTGAGCCGCACCATGGCCGAGAGACTGGCCCCAGCAACCCTGCACGGCCTTGAGGAGTCGCTCGCCCGCGCGATCGGGCCTATTGCCCGCGTGGTGTTGAATCGGGAGGCAAAGTCGGCGACCGACCCGGACAGGTTGATCGCCGCGCTGCAAACCCAGATCCCCGGGATGGATGACGCCGAACGCTTCCGCAAGGCTGCCGAAGTCTGGCTGCGCGACGATCGTGGCGTCGCAGGAGCCCAGTTGAGCGCAGTCATCACCGAAGCCGACAAGCAGCAGGCAACCGAATTGTTGCTGCCGATCATCGGCCCCCTTGCCCAGGTCATCGCGCGCAGGGAGGCTGCCACTGCTATCGGTCTGGACGACTATTACGAACACCTCGCCCGCAGGATTCCGAGCGATGAGGACAGGGACAGATTCCTGACCGCCTATCGCAAGGCCAAAGGCGCGGCGAGATCTGCTTGAACGGAAGATTGATGGTCACGGATACACCAGGAACACCAGACGGCGGCGACCCCACTCCGAAGAGGAAGCGCCGTTTGCGCGCCGCGCTGGCCGCCGACATCGCAAATTTCAGCGGCCGCGTGTCGGTCAGTGAGACCCGCGCGTTCGGGAACCTGTCCGCAATCTTGAAGGTCGGTAAAGAGGAATTGGCACGTCACGACGGCGATCTCATCGGGATGCCGGGCGATGGACTGTTTGCGCTGTTCGAAAGCGCCGTCGACGCGGTTCAGTGTGCATTGGCCATCCAGCACCGGCTGTCGAGGGAATCGAACCTTGGCGGCATGCGGCTGCGCATCGGCATCCACGTCGGTGACGTCCTTTTTGAAGGCGATATGCCGTTCGGAGAAACCCTCAACATCGCCGCGCGGCTGGAGAGCCTGGCCGATCCGGGCGGTATTCTGATTTCAGGAACGATGGTCGACGCTGTCTCCGCTCGAATCCAGGCAACCTTCGAGGACCGTGGCGTGCCGAGTCTGAAGAATATTCCCCGGCGCATCACGACGTTCGCGGTCCACTCCGCCGACCGGTTGAGCGATACCGATATGCGTATTGCCAGGACCCCGCTCGACAAGACCATGCAGGTTCCTCACGCGACGCCATCAAGCCCGTCTGCCGCCGAAGCCGCCGCCGCAGCTAGACAGGAGACGCCATCCGCCATCCCGGTACAGTCCAGACCGAGCCTGATCGATCGTTTGAAGTCGGAAGCCGGCTCCGTGGCCGCCCCCGCAACCGAGAGTTCGCCGGCCGGGCAGGCCGCAGCGGTTCCCCCGCCGGAACCACCAGAAGCTGCTGCCGCCGCCCCACCGCGTGAACCTGATCCGCCCCGGGCGCCAGCCCTAGCCCTAGCCCCAGCTACAGCTACAGCTACAGTCAAGCCGGACTCATCGGGTCCGCCGGACCGGCAGCCATCGGTCCCGCCACCGGCAACCGAAATACCAGCCGCGGCTATCGAGGAAATCACCGAGGCGCTGGCCGTCCATCTGGGCCCGGTGGCCCGCGTGATGGTCACCAGGAAAGCAAAGACGGCCAGGTCCCCGAGCGACCTCATCGAGAAACTGGCGTTGGAACTCGCCAGCAGCGACGAACGCGCGCGGTTCCGCACCCGCCTTATCAAGCTCATAGGCCGCTGAGGTAGGAAGCGTTTCGGTCCGCAAACAAACCCCTCGGGCTGTTTCCAAGGTTACGCCCTGCCGCGCGGCCCTCCTCTAGTATATGCTCATCAACGCAGCGAATCGTGCGCAGCGCAGCCGGTGTCACGGGTGTGCGGACCGGTTCTGCGGGAAGGAGCAGGGGAAGAACAATGGCAAGTCATTTCAATCTCGTCACGCTGAGCTTGGCCGCGCTGACGATCATTGCAGCATTGGCGCCGGCCGCTGCGAACGACATGATCGATTGCTCCATTACGGTTCGCAAGTCGAGTGAGGCCGCCTGCACCCGCATCATAAACGGCGTAGGCAATCCGAAGGCCGATCGATTCATGGCTTATTATAACCGCGCCTGGTTCTATCTTCGCCAGAGCAATCAAGCCAAGGCTCTCAAGGATTTCGACTCGGCTGAGAAACTCGACCGCAACTACTCGAATCTCTACTTGAGCCGTGCGCAGGCCAAGCGAGAATTGGACGATCTCGACGGAGCCATCGCCGATCTTGATGTCTACACCGTGCTCGAGCCGGGCGACTGGAACGGATATTATCAACGTTCCCAGGTCGAGCGTCGTTTGGGCAACTCGAAGAAGGCCTTGCAAAGCCTCAATCGGGCAATTGAGTTGAAGCCGTTCGAACGCGCCTTGAAGCCGCTCCAGGTGCTGCTGTTGTCCGATCTCGGCCGCCAGAGCGAAGCCGCCGAGGAAGCCGACCGTCTCGTCGCGGGACGCCGAAGCGATGCGGTCGGCCGGTATGCTCGCGCCGTCGTTTCCTTTCGGCGTAACGCTTTCGACAATGCTCTCGACGACCTCAAGGCCGCGCTGCGCAGCCGCGCGCTGTTCCCGGCTGCTTACGCGCTGCGCGCCCAGATCTTCGAATTAAGGGGCGAGATCGAGGATGCGAAGCAGAACTACCGTTCCGCGCTGAAGTCGGCAGGCCCGACGCTCGATCAGGAAACCGCCCAGGAGATCGCCCGCCTGCGGCTTGACGTATTGCAGGCGGATGGCTCAGCCCGCTATGCCCTGCGGACGTCGTCCGAAAGCGCATTCGCACAAGGAGGCGGCGTTCGCGCGAAGGTTGGGGAAACAAGTAAAGGCGACTGCCGCCGCTACGTTCCCTCGGCCAACGCCACGGTTTCGGTGCCTTGCGGCGACTAGTACCCGCTTTCAGAAGTTCGTGAGTCATTCGCGGCAACCACCTTGACGAACTTCTGAAAGCAGAGGGTACTAGTAAAATATTGAATCTAGTACCGCTTTTCGATCAGAAGTCCCTGAGAGCGGTTGACTGATGCG
>JAHJSN010000208.1 GCA_018830445.1 Alphaproteobacteria bacterium
CATTTGATTCCCGGGTGGAGGTCGTCAAATGTTTGTGAATTCAGAACACAATCAAAAGGTTGCCTAGTCTTCTGGGCTGAGTGTTCCGGGCTGACATTCAGGTTCCCGGCAGGGAACCATATGTCAGAGTCGGAACACTAGAATGGGTTCCACGTCGCATCAGGCGAGAAACGCAGGTAACCGATGTTTGCCCCTAACCGCAGTCCAAGCCCCGAGCGGATCGGCGCCAGAACGACAGGACCGCCTTTGAGCAGCGTCACCCCGACACCGCCCACCAGATAGGCCGATCCGTCGATGCCCGTGAAGGCCCGGTACAGCCCCTCAGGCTGCTTCAAGGCATAAACAAGGATCAGCGTGCGCGAGCCCTCCGCACCGAAATCGTAGCCGATCGAAGGCCCATGCCAATAGACTTTGCGCTGCGCCCCGCTGCGCATGAACAGCGTACCTTCCCCGTAGCGCACGCCGGCCAGGAACGCGCCGCCGCCTTCCTTTCCCAGGACGTACCCTGTGGGTCGTCCCCATTCGCTGAAAGCGTGTTCGATGACCGTTGCGAGGTTGGTGGAGATCGTCCCGAAGAAGCCACGCGTTGCGTCGCGGATCTCTTCAAGCGTGTAGCCTTCTTCCGTCGTCGTGAACGCATCGCCGGCATGCGGCAGGCCGTCGGCCTCTCCGTCACCCGGTGGCGGCGCATTGAGGGCAATATCCCCTGGCGCATTCCCGGCGTCGGGAACAGGGCCGGCTTCGATCCGCGGCCCTTGCGTTACCGGGGCATGCTCGGTGGTCGTTTCCCAAGGTTCGGGCTTCGCCTTAGACGCATCGGACGGGCCTGTTGCGGGCCTGGTTGTCGTCAGCTTCGGCGGTTGGGCCTGTGCTTCGGCTGCCTGTGCTTCGGCAGCCGGTGCCTTGGCCGTCTTTGCTTCGCCGGCCTCGCGCGGCATCACCAGTTCACCGGGCTGCCCGTCCGGCAATCGCAACTCCTCCGTCCGGCTGCCTGCCTCGGGCCGTGCGACGCCCCGTCCCGCTGCAATTTCGTCGTCGATCTTGGCAAGGGTGTAGGAGGACTTTGCCTTCATGACCGCCAGCAGTTCGACGCCGGTTGCCTTCAAGTCGTCGAGCTTGGCGCAGTCCGCACCGCCCTTTTCCCCGAGGCTTCCCAGGTCATCGAGCTTGGTCAATAAGTCGTTTGCCTTGCGGTCGAGCCCGGCGAGCCGCGCATCGAACAGATAGTCTTGCGCCAGCCGTTCCGCTTCCTGGTCACTCCACCCCTTGGCGGCCTTGAGCTGCTTGAGGCGTTGCTGCAATTCCGGCGCCATGCTGGCGTTGAAGCCGCGAAGCGCTTCGCCGGCCGCATCGACTTCTCGTGAGAAATCCGATGCCGGGCAGCTGTCGGCGACAGCCGGCCCGGCGATAATCAGGCAAACCGCTGACAAAGCGGCAAGAATGCCACTACGTCTAAGGCGAAAAGCTCTTCTTGCAGTGTGCATCGCGGTTCCTCGGACAACGGATCAGACGGTATTATTACGTGTGACCGGCGCTGTCCCTGGGACCCTCGGACGCGGTGGCTATTGGCCGGTGATCGTCTTCACCACGCTCGACATCGGGCGCGCATCCGCCATCGGGCCGGCGAATTCCTTTTTGATCGCCTCATCGTAGGTCTCAATCGAGACGGCAGAATGTTTCGGCGTCAGATGCACCACCTTGAAGCCGTTCTTCTTCAACTCATTCAACAACTCCGGCAGGCCGTTGGCGGTTGCCTTCTGGAAATCGTGCATCAGGATGATGCCCTTGCCCTTCTTGGTGATCTTGGCCATCACCGTCTTGACGACCTTGCTGGGGTCGCGGGTCTTGAAGTCGAAGGAATCCACATCCATCGAGAAAATGGCGAGGTTTCGACTGCCGACATAGGAGACGAAATCATCCGGGTCTTGCAGAGCGGGAAAACGGAAGAACGGGGCGGGTGCCGCGCCAAGCGCGAATTTTACCGCGCTGAGACCTTTCTCGATTTCTTCGCGGCCCGGCTCGCCCTTCATTTTGCCTTTGGCGAGATTGGCGTGCGAAAACGTATGCGTGCCGATCGTGTGTCCGGCGGCCGCGACCTGCTTCAGGATATGAGGGTGCCACACGGCGTGTTTGCCGATCGCGAAGAAGGTTGCCTTGACGCAATGATCCTTCAGCGCCTTCAGCACCTTGGCGGTGTTGTCCGGCCACGGCCCGTCATCGAAAGTCAGCACGACTTCGCCAGCCTGCAGAAAGTCGTACAGCTTATACTGTTCCAGCCCGAAGCCGGGTCCACCGGTTGTGTCGATTTCGACGGTGCGCGCGACGCCGAGCGCATCGGGATTGCCCGGGCAGTCCTCGGCGAGGACCGGCTGAACGAAGACAAAGCCTGCGAGAGCTGCGGCGATGGCGGCGGTGCGGATCGGCATGATGCGCCTCCTGGTGACGGTTCTTGATGCAGTCTTGTGGCGACAGGCACGCGCCCGCGCGCCACGATGGAACTGTTAACACGGGCTCGATAATGCGCTGCACCGTTCACCAAGTTCAAGTGCCGGCCCCTTCGCTTCCGCACAAACATGATGCCTGTCGCTCCATGAACCCACCAAACCCGGTCTGCATCAGGCTACAAGCACCGCTTTTGCTCTTTTTTCGGCTATCGGCAGGCGACGAATCGGCCCGGGCAAACGTCGAATGGGTCTTTAGCGGCTCCAGCATGACGGTTTGCGTTCGGACGATCCTGAATCAATGCTGCGGCTATTATCCCGATTGGTGCATATCCGTTCCCGATGACCCGGCTGGACGGCCTGCCCTGGAACCGTGTCCTCACAGCCGAATTCGGCAAGGAAGACGCCGAGAAGACGCTGGATATCGCCCCCGGGCTCCGCGCTGGCTCGGGGTGCTTCTCTCGATGCGGATCTGGTCGTCCCCGCTGTTCGGGCTACCTGCGTGCATTGCCTCCCGGTCCGCCGGCTTCCTTCGCCGCAATTTCCCTGCGCAGTTTCTTTTTTCGCAACGCCACCCACCTGCGGCAGCTCGGCCTTGACGGGTTGCAGCGGATTCTGATCTTCGGCTCCCCGCCGCTGCCTTCGGGCGCCGCTTGCCGTCGCCCGGCGACCGCCAGCCTCTTCGAGCGGTCCATTGCGATGTCGTTGTGCGCACGCCGGATGATGTCGCGCGCCGTCATCCCGGCCATGAACGGATTGGCGGCAATTGCTTCGGCTGAGATCAGCTGGTTGAGCGGTGTGTCGGCTTCAGCAGACAGGACGCTCGTCGCCCCGCTCGGCCCAATCAGGTAGGCAAGCCGGAGGTTGCCGTACGTCGTTTCCAGTCCGTGCCTGCCGAGATGGCTGGCAAGCTCGCGCGAATATTCCGCCATCACTTCACGCGCAAAGGCCCTGTTCGTGCGAAGCGCCAGCACTTCGCTTTCGCTCATGCCGCCGATCCGCGATTGAAACCGCCGGCGCACCACATAAAGGAATGTCCCCTTGATGAACTGGAACGGACCGAGCGCGCTTGAGCGCGGGTTCTTGAGGAAGTCGCGTCCGTCCGATTCGGCCATCATCAGTCTGTCGAGGTAAACACCGAAATCGGCGCTCGCCTGGGCGAGGTCCGCAGACCGCTCGGCGATTGATCCGGTGCCGGTATTCTCAGCGGCCGCCGCCGCGCACGACAACATGAGGAATACGGCCGCGAACCCGCTCAAAGGCCTTCGCCGGCGCCGGACGGGCCCGCAGCAGCCCATGGAAGCCCCTGTGTTTCGGGCTTCTGCGCGGAAATTTGAGTTTTTTTCCATCATGTTCCAACCGGAACAGCCCCGATAGGAGGCCGCGGCTAGTTTGTCTTCATCGAGCCGGGGACAGGACGAACCGGCCAGCCAACCCCAAGGGAGAAAGACAATGAAACTCAACATGATCAACACCGCAATCTTCGCCGGCGCAGCAGCAGCGGTCGCCCTCGTGGCATTCGCAGGCACCGACGCAGAGGCCCGCGGCGGCAGCAAGCAAATGTATCAGAAAACTTACACTCTCGATAAGCCGCTGCATGGCGTCGAAGGCCATACCACCAACAACTACTACTGCACCTACAAGCGCTTCCCGGTTCGCAAGTGTAACTGGAACGGCGACAAGGAAGTCTGCAAGATCGTCAAGTGGCAACTTGAGCAGACCTGCTACTGATCCGGAAAGTTCAGCGCGCCCGGCGGCCCACCCCCTCCTCCACGCACCCCCTGGGCCGCGTCGGGCGCGCGCCCCAATTTCTCCAATCCGACAACGCAATCGAATTCACGGTCACGACACTGCCTCCTCCCCGAGCCTGACTTGCCCCGGAGCCTTCTCTCCGGGGCATTTTTTTTTTGGTGCGCCAGGCATGGCGCGTAGCGCCATGACGGCGCTGTTGGCCGGGGTGGTAGCCGGTCGATGACTTGGAGGTGCCCGTCTGCGTATCGATGGTAGTCCTCTGCGGGCCCTGGGTGATGGGAACCGCTAGC
>JAHJSN010000209.1 GCA_018830445.1 Alphaproteobacteria bacterium
AACGTCACGGCAGGACCGGAGCCTTCCGGATCGGAGGCGTTGTACCGTCGCCTCAATCGCGTATCATGAACCGCCGTATGCGGAACCGCACGTACGGTGGTGTGGGAGGACGGCGGGAGCAATCCCGCCTCCTACCCGATTTCGTGCTTGCAGCTCATGCCCGTTCCAGAACGCGGTGACCGCCTCGGCGATGGAGTTCATGCAGCGCTGCATCAGAACCCTTGGAAGTAATTCTGGTAGGGGTGGAGCGACCAGTTGTGCGGTTTGCTTTTCTTTTTCTTCTTATAGACCTTCTTGGGTTTGGGCGGAATATACCACGCAGGAGGCCCGCCGAGGCCATAGGCGGCCTCGTACTGGATCGTGCCGGAACCCCTTTGTCTATGAGTCTTGACCGCAGGCGGCGCCCTGGCGAGCTGCTCGATTTCCTGTTTCTGCAGGCGGGCGGGGTCGTTGGCTGCGATCAGCTTCAGTGACTTTCCGGCGAGGACGTCCTTGATGCGCTTGTCGTGGCCGTAGATGTCGGGAAGCGTTTCAATCTTGCCATCGGCATCGGCCATGACGGTGAAGTAGGTGTTGTGAACGCTGACCTTCTGGCCGAGGTCGATGCGATTGTTCTCCTTGGCTCGGCTGGCAAGATGCTGATCGACGTCGGTCGTGGTCCAGTTGGTTGTTTCGCCGAGGATGACCTCGGCAAACCGGACCGGGTCGCGGACACGGATGCAGCCGTGGCTGAACAGGCGCTCGGAATTCTGGAAAAGGTGGCGGTCGGGCGTGTCGTGCATGTAGACCGAATGGTGGTTGGGGAACATGAACTTGACGCGGCCGAGAGGGTTAGAGCTGCCGGCGCCCATGACAATCGGGATCGTCGTGATATCAGTGCGATTCCAGTTGATTTTGCTCGGGCTGACGATCTTGTCGTCGCCGTACTGCACGCGCATGCCACGCCGGCGGAGAACGTCAAGGTCGCCGGATGCGAGGCGCGGCAGCAGGCTCTTGACCTTGATCGATCCTGGCACGCCCCACTGCGGCTTGAAGACCACGTGGGTCATGGTGTCGGAGAAGACCGGCGTTTGCGTCTTGGTCTTGCCGATGATGATCCGCTCTTCGTGGATGACGTGGTTGCGCTTGATGACCCGGGTCTTGTACGAGGGCAGGTTATTCCAGACGTAAATGTCACCCAGTTCTCGCGGCAGCCAGCGCCATTTCTCCATATTGGCGACAATGTCGTCCAGATTGATCTGGCGGTTCGTCTTGCGCGTCGTTGCACCGGTGGCGCCATTCAGCGCCTTGCGAACCTTGTTGTCGTAGACGTGCTTGCGGCGCCAACCCTGGGTGCGCATGAAGTCGTTGACGGCGTTCATCACGTCGACGTCGTAGAGTTCAGCCTCGGCGGCGCTGGCGGCTGGAACCTTCAAGCGGTCGCGCAGCATTGCAATCTGGGGATGGCGCTGCCCGCGGCGAACGGAATCGCCGTAATCGAGGACAATCGGCTTGGGTTGGCGATCTTCGGATTTGCTGGGGCCGGGCTTGAAGCGATCCGGGAAAACGCGCTGCAGATAGACCTGTCGAAGGTTCTTGAAGCCTTCATGCTGGGGATGCTGAGCTGCGATAAGCGCCGCGGGAGAGTCTTTTGCGGCGACACGGCGCAGGAAGTCCATGTAGTCGAGTCCATTGCTGGCGCGCTCATACCAGAGGCTCATCTCCGAGGGGCGGAAGCGGCCGCGGCGGGCATGGTCAGCGTATTTCAGCAGATTTAGGGAGAAATCGACTTCGAATTGCGCGCGTTCGGCTTCGTCAAGGAAGCCGTTCGCCGGGGTCGTGATCTCGTAATCGGCAGGATCGAGAGCCCATTCGTTTGCGCGGCGCAGTTCCGTGAGTGCCTCACGGGCACGGTCGGTGAGACGGTCGCCGTTAAGCCATAGGGGGCCCTGGAAGTCGGCAGCGTAAAGTGTGCCGAGTTCGTCGAGGCGGGCAGAGCGATCCTCATCGCGCGTTTTCGATTTGCGCGCGGTAATGTTCTTCAGGATGCTGACCTGGAAAGTCTTGTCGGCAGTCCACAGATCGGCAGGCAGGGAGTTTGCGAGCGGCTGGTCGACCGATGGCGGGGTCGTGGCGGCTTCGATTGAGGGTTCGCGGGCCTGAAGGCTCGCGAAGCCGGCCACGATAATGGCGATCGTCAGGAACGCCCTGGTCATACGCATGGTGTTACTGCCTCTCTGCAACGACATTTGTTTTTTCAAGTGTCGCAAAATCGGGGGTGTTCTGACAAGCGCAAGAGTGCGGTTTCACTTCGCGCGTGACAGAAATCTCTCGTTCTATCTTGTTACAAATACGATGGAATTCTTAAGCAAGAGCAACCGAAAGCTCAATATGTCCGTATAACACATTTCAAAGCCTCGTTAATTTAACTTCATCCGATATCGAGCGTGCGTTCGAGACGCCCGGCAAGATCCTGGATGTATTGCCAAGCCACGCGGCCGGAACGGGCACCCCTGGTCATCGACCATTCAAGCGCTTCCCTGCGCAGATCGTCCGCGTGCACTGGCAAGGCGAAGTGATCGGCGTAGGCTTGGACCATCTCCAGGTACTGGTCCTGACTGGCATTATGGAAACCCAGCCAGAGGCCAAAACGATCCGAAAGAGAAACTTTTTCTTCGACGGCCTCGGACGGATTGATGGCTGTGGAGCGCTCGTTTTCGATCATGTCGCGCGGCATCAGATGGCGCCGGTTCGAGGTGGCGTAGAAGATGACGTTGTCGGGACGCCCCTCGATGCCGCCTTCGAGCACCGCTTTCAGGGATTTGTAGGAGGTGTCGTCGCGGTCGAAGGAAAGATCGTCGCAGAAGACGATGAAGCGGCAATCGGAGTCGCGCATATGGTGGAGGCAGCGGGGCAGGGTTTCGATATCCTCGCGATGGATTTCGACGAGTTTCAAGCCCGCAGACCCGGTTTTTGATGCAACCTGGCCGACTTCCGCGTGGCAGGCCTTCACGAGGGACGATTTGCCCATGCCGCGTGCTCCCCAGAGGAGGGCGTTGTTGGCAGGAAGGCCGGTGGCGAACCGTTCCGTGTTGGCAACCAACTGCTCGGCGGAGCGGTCGAGGCCCTTGAGCAGCTTCAGGGGGACACGGTTGATCTTGTGGACGGGCACGAAGGATTCAGGGTCCGCTCGCCAAACGAAGGCTTCGGCGGCCGCAAAATCAGCCTTCAGCGGGGGCTCGGGGCTCAGGCGCTCCAGCGCATCGGCGATGCGCGCCAGGGAGTCTTCGGTGGAGCCGGTCTCGGTGTTCTGGTCGGCCATGGGGGCTCTGCTGGTTCTCGATTTGTCTATGATAAGGAGGGGGTTACTTAGCGCGCGGGGAGGGCGGATGGCCAGAGCTACGACGGGTTGACAAGACACATGCGGCCCTGCGACGCGTGCAATTGTTGCAATGTGCATCGCGGGGCCTATATTTCGGCTCGATAAACGCACCCATCGCTAGGGACCGGGCTGCAACCCTGAAGAGCAGGGCTTGCGGCGCGGCGCGAAGCTTCGTATTCGCTGATCTGAACGCCGGTTCGGCCCCCTTCAAAGAAACAAGGACGCGATCAAACAAGATGTTGACGATTCCCGCATACTTGCCGGCTCAGGCCGATCCTTTCGGCGGTCTTGGCGTGCTGATTCCGATGCTCGCCATGGTGGCGATCTTCTATTTTCTCCTGATCCGCCCCCAACAGCAGCGGGCCAGGGAGCACCAGGACCTGATCTCCAGGGTGCGTCGTGGAGACACGGTGGTGACGTCCGGCGGATTTGTCGGACGCGTGACCAAAGTGCCCGACAGCTCCGATGAGGTCGAGGTGGAACTCAGCGAGCAGATGCGGGTGCGCGTCTTGAAGTCGACCCTGATGGATGTGCGATCGAAGGGCGAGCCGGTCAAAGACCAAGCGAAGGCTTGAAGGTGACTTTCTGGGTTTGACCAGCGCAAAAGCGGCGCAGGCGATTGCCCACGGCCGGACCAGCCGAGTGCCGGTCCCCCATCAGAACCAACAGAAAGAGCGCAGGGCGCCATGCTGCAATTCAGCCGTTTCAAGATCATCATGGTGGCACTGGTGTGCCTTTGGGGCGTCTTGTCGACGCTGCCGAATTTCGTGTCGGAGGAGACGCTCAAGAACTATTGGCCGAGTTTCCTGCCGAGCAGTCAGCTGAAATTGGGTCTCGACTTGAAGGGCGGTGCGCACCTGTTGTTGCAGATGGATGCCGAAGAACTCCGCAAGGATTGGCTGAAATCGCTTCGCGGCGATGTCCGCAAGCAGCTCCTCGACAAGAAAATCAAGCATACGCTGGCGCATTCCGGCGGCGGCTGGCGGGTGAAAGTCGTCGAAGCCACGGAAAAGGATGCAGCACTCGTTGCCTTGCGGCTGCTGCCGCAGCCACTGGGTAACGCGCTTGTCGGCACGTCGGGCTACGACCTCGAGGTCTCGAGTACCGCGGACGGCTTCATCGACGTGGCGCCGACCGCAGCGGGCATGACCGAGCGGCTTTCCCATGCCGCGGGTGCCGCGATCGAGGTCATTCGCCGCCGTATCGACGCGTTCGGCAATATCGAGCCGATTATCGTTCGCCAGGGTGCCGAGCGGATCCTCGTGCAGGTGCCGGGATTCGACGACACGACAACACTGAAAAAACTGATCGGCCAGACGGCGCGACTGACGTTCCACGATGTGCATAACACCATGTCGGGTGCCGAAGCGCGGGAAACGCGGGTGCCGCTCGGGTACGTGCTGATTCCCGAACAGGAAGACCCGACGAGCGAGCTGTTGCTGAAGGAGACCCCGGTCGTTTACGGCGAGGATCTCGTCGACGCGCAGCCGGGCTTCGACCAGAACACCAACGAGCCGATCATCTCGTTCCGGTTCAACCAGAAAGCGGCGCGGCAATTCGGCAAGTTCTCGTCCGAGAACGTCGGCAGGCCATTCGCAATCGTGCTGGACAACGGCGTCATCGACAGCAAGCGCGACGTCAAGGTCGTCTCGGCGCCGGTCATCCGCGAGCCGATCCTTGGCGGGTCGGGGCAGATCTCGGGCAACTTCAGCGTCGAGGAAGCCAACAACCTCGCCGTCCAGCTGCGCTCCGGCGCGCTGCCGACGACATTGACGATCATCGAAGAACGCACGGTCGGGCCATCGCTGGGCGCGGACTCGATCGAGGCGGGCGAGTGGGCCGCGGTGGTCGGCGGGTTCGGCGTGGCGGCGTTCATGATCTTCGCCTACGGCCTGTTCGGCATCTTTGCGCTGCTGGCTGTCCTGGTGAACCTGATACTTATCGTCGGCACGATGTCGGCGATCGGCTCGACGCTGACGTTGCCGGGTATCGCGGGCCTCATCCTCACGGTCGGCATGGCGGTCGATGCGAACGTGCTGATCTATGAGCGCATCCGCGAAGAAATGCGCAACGGCAAGCAGCCGATCTCGGCGATCGACAGCGGCTTCTCGCGGGCGCTGGCGACGATCATCGACTCCAACCTGACGACGCTGATCGCCGGCATCGTGATGTTCTGGCTCGGCTCAGGGCCGATCAGAGGTTTTGCGGTGACGTTGTCGCTCGGCATCTTTGCCACCGTGTTCACGGCGTTCCTGGTGACGCGACTGATGGTCGTGTTGTGGGTCGATAACCAGAAAACGCGCAAGATACCGGCGCCCCTCTAGTGCTCCGACTCTGACATATGGTTCCCTGCCGGGAACCTGAATGTCAGCCCGGAACACTCAGCCCAGAAGACTAGGCAACCTTTTGATTGTGTTCTGGATTCACAAACATTTGACGACCTCCACCCGGGCATCAAATGTTTGATCCAGAACACTAGAAGCATCAGGAAGACAAGGACAAAGCGATGTTCACAGGCGTCGATTTCTGGCCGCACAAGAAGATCTTCCCGATCATGGAGGTCAGACGGACGTTCGTGACGATTACGGTCGGGCTATTCGTGGCCTCGGTCGTGTTGCTGGCGGTCCACGGCCTCAACTTCGGCATCGATTTCAAGGGCGGTTCGCTGTTCGAGATCCAGGCCAAGGCGCAGCCGGACGGCAAGCCTGGCGTGCTCGATATCGGCGAACTGCGTGAGAAGGTCGGGGCGCTGGGCTTGGGCGACGTACAGATCCAGCAGCTCGACCAGACCAGCGATGCCCTGATCCGCGTCGAACAGCAGAAGCCCAAGGAAGGCGAGAACCCTGAGCGGGCGCAGCAGGCGGCGGCGGAGAAAGTCCAGAACGCACTCGGCGAGGAAATCGAGATCCGCAGGACCGAGGTGGTCGGCTCGGCGGTGTCGGGCGAATTGAAGTGGGCCGGCATCATGGCGGTGACCTTCGCCATGGTCGGCATCCTGTTTTATATCTGGTTCCGGTTCGAGTGGCAGTTCGCGGTCGCGGCGATCATTGCCACCGTGCACGACATCACAATCACTCTTGGGGTGTTCAGCCTGCTCAACCTCGATTTCGGCCTGAGCGAGGTCGCGGCGCTGCTGACGCTTGCGGGCTATTCGATCAACGACACGGTTGTGGTGTTCGACCGTATCCGCGAGAACCTGCGCCGCTACAAGAAGATGGCGCTCGATCAGCTGATGAACGTGTCGATCAACGAGACGATGTCGCGCACGGTGCTGACTTCGGGTACGACGCTGGTCGCGGTGCTGGCGATCTACGTGTTCGGAACGGAAGTCATCAAGGGGTTCGCCTTCGCGATGCTGTTTGGCATCATCATCGGAACGTGGTCGTCGATCTTCGTTGCCTCACCGTTCCTGTTGTGGATCGGTGTGAAGCGCGACTGGTCGGGGATTGCGAAGTCCGACAAGGCAACCGCTGCGGCAGCGGCCAAGGCGTAATTCGGCGCCGGGCAAGGCGGGTTGCGGGTTGCGGGTTGCGTCAACCGATCGGGACAAGCCGTGAAGAAGGCATTCTATCCGGAGCAAGTGCCGATCGATGCCTATGGCAACGGAGGCTTCCGGTTTGCCGACATGAGCCATCGAGGTTCGCTATTATGCCTGCCGAGCGGCATGCACGGTTGGGATCATGGGGCCGGTATGCTGGCGGACAGCCTCGATCTCGGCAGGCTGGAAGCGGTTCTTGCCGAAGCCGGTTCCATCGAGGTCCTGCTTCTTGGCACCGGGGCGGAACAGATTTTCCCCACGCAGGAACTGAAAGCAGAGTTCGCCGCGCACGGCTTATTCGTTGAGGCGATGGCGACCGGCGCGGCGGCGCGTACCTATAACGTTCTGCTCGCCGAAAAGCGCGCGGTGGCCGCCGCTCTGATCGCGGTCGATTAGGCTCATGGCCGTGCGCGAAGATGCCATTCCTTACGATCAGTTCGAAGACGTCCGCAAGGTGGCACGGTCGCATGCTATCGACCGGTATCTCGCGGCGCTGCTTGCGCCCCGCGCGGTGCGCGGCGACCTCATAGCGCTGGCAGCGTTTGCCGGTGAAATCGAGCGCGTGCCGCTCATCGTTTCCGAACCGGCGCTCGGTGAAATCCGGCTCAAGTGGTGGCTCGACTGGCTCGATGGGCTTGGCGAGGAGACCAGTACGGGAAATCCCGTTGCCGACGTATTTGGCCATGTCGTCATTCGGCGCGGGCTTTCGCGGGCTCTGATCGGGGGGATTATCGATGCGCGTGGCCAGGAACTTTATGGTGCCCCGTTCGACGGGCAAGCGGATTGCGAAGCTTTTATCAGCAATACGGAGGGGGGCGTCGTTCAACTCGCCGCGAAGTTAGCCACGATGTCTACCGGGACTGCGGCAAATGTGCAGGAGGGGCAGTCCGGCAGTGCGGATGGCGCGGCGGAGGCACTCATGGCGTATGGAATGGCCTACGGCGGTGTCAGGCAGATATTGCGGGTGCCGCTGCTGGCTCAACGCGGGCGCTGGGGTCTTCCTACCAGTGGTGAAGTATTCGATCCGTCGCGGCTTGGCGAACCGGGGGGCCGTGCGCACGCCGATGAGATCCGCTCGGCGGCGATTGGCTCGGTCAGGGCGGCATTGGCTGGCGCGCGGCAATGCGCCGGTTCATTGACCCGAGCAGAAAAGGTTGCGTGTCTTCCGGCTGCCTTGGTCGCGCCTTATCTGAAGGCTCTCGACGAACAGGGCGACTGGCTTGCCGCAACTGCCGACATATCCCCGCTGGGCCGCGTCTGGCAAATGTGGCGCAGTCATTTGAGCGGCCGTATCTAGTGTTCTGGATCAAACATTTGAGTCCCGGGTGGAGGTCGTCAAATGTTTGTGAATCCAGAACACAATCAAAAGGTTACCTAGTGTTCCGGGCTGACATTCAGGTTCCCGGCAGGGAACCATATGTCAGAGTCGGAACACTAGAAATCCGGATGAGGACGAGGGCGAAGATGAGCTGGGCGATTTGGCGATTTCTGGCAGCGTGCCTCGTCTATTGGCTTCCGGCGGCGTTGGTGACGGCGTCGGCGCAGCCAGTCGAGGTTCCTCAATCCAGGACTATCGAAGATCTGCTGGCGCCACCACCAGAGACAATCGAAATCGTCTGGCGGGTGGAAAACCCTTTTCGGTTGTTTTCCGATAGCGCCGATACGGAGATGCATCGGGCAACGTGGCTTTCCTTGTCGCCCGAGCAACAGGCTGTGAATCCGGTCCTGGCAGCGGAGCGTGCGCTGGCTTCGCGTCACGGCGCGGGGTGGGCAACGAGTGTGTCGGAGAAAACCTGCTGGGACCCCGAGCGCAACATCTATGCCTGCGAACCGGGCAAGTGGAACTACATCAGCCCGGAAGAGCATGTCGTCGTTGCCGAGTTGAAAGGCATTGCGGATGCAGCGACGGTGAGGTGCCAGTGGCTGACGGCGCCTGCGAAGGCAAACGGCAAGCGCGGGGAGGCGATCGAGCAGCCGTGCAACGAGCCGGCGCGCCTGGGCGTGGCGTTTCCGGAAGGGGCGGTCATCGAAGTCGAGATCGGCGGTCGCAAAATCGCCGTCGTCCGGGCGAAGGTCGAGGACCTGTTCATCGTCGGGATGGGCGACAGCTTCGCTTCGGGGGAAGGCAATCCGGACGTTCCCGTCAGGTTTTCGCGCGAACGGTCTGCCGATTATTCGACCAATGGAAAAGACCAGGACCTCAACGGGTTTCCGGCACGTGTCGGTCCCTGGAGCAGCATCGGCGACAAGGCATTCATCGATGAAAACGCGCGCTGGGCCGATCAGGCCTGTCACCGCTCGCTTTATTCGCACCAATTGCGCGCTGCCTTGCAATTGGCGATCGAGGATCCGCACCGGGCGGTGACGTTCGTTGGGCTCGCCTGTTCGGGAGCCGAAATCACCTACGGGCTTTTCCTTCGCTACAAGGGGCATGAATGGGTGCCAAATCCGCCGGAGTATTCGCAGATCTCGGCGGCGGCGGAAGCGCAGTGCGGGGGACGTGCGGTTGAGGACAAGGCGCTTCCGGAAGCCTATCACATGCGCGGCATGGTGCCGGAGTTGCAGGGTAATCTGGTGTTGCGCGAATGTCCGCGTCAGCGGGCGCGAAAGATCGACCTGCTTTTCGTTTCCATCGGCGGCAACGACATCGGGTTTGCAAGGCTGGTCGCCAACGCCGTTCTCGATAATCAATCCGTCCTGAGGAAGCTCAGCGGCTGGCTCGGGGGTGTGTACGGAACGAGCGAAGCTTCAGAGCGCATCGATCTACTCGACGAGCGCTACAAGGCTCTCA
Organism: Alphaproteobacteria bacterium; assembly: GCA_018830445.1. Lineage (GTDB taxonomy): Bacteria > Pseudomonadota > Alphaproteobacteria > Rhizobiales > Hyphomicrobiaceae > Filomicrobium. The sequence goes on from JAHJSN010000209.1 coordinate 9,691, forward strand.
ACAGGGCGGTTCACTACATCCTGCAAATCCCGTGGGACGAGGCGGACCGCGTGGTGCTGACGGCCTACCCGCCGCTGTCGATCGTCGGGGATGGAACGCAGGTCTGTCCGGATGGGCGGGCGGGCATGGATGTCGTTAAGGATTTCTATCTGAGTTCGTCGCGGGCGCGTTCGGGGGTGTGGGTCAGCGACAAGCTGTTCCGCAAGATGAAAGTGAGCGCACGAGCCTACAAATGGACCTTCGTCGATGAACACCGCGCGGCGTTCTTCGGGCGCGGCATATGTGCGGGCTATTCGGGGGATGCGCTCAACTCAGCCGACGATCTGCGCATACCCAAAATGGTCGATGGAAAATGGGTGCCCTACAATCCGGCCGACTACAGGCCCTATGCTTCCCGCCAGCGGTGGTTCCGCACGCCGAACGACGCCTTCATGACCGGCAACTTCCATGTTTCCCAGTCGATCCTGCGCAAGGTGCTCAATCTGGAAGCGCTGTCGGGTTTTCAGGTGACGCTGGCGGCGACCTACTCGGGGGCGTTTCATCCGACCGCCGAAGGACAGGCAGCGATCGCGGACGCGGTGGTGAGGCGCTCGCGGGATGTCATAGAACGGTATGCGCGGCGGCGGTGAGATCGCGGAGGCGCTCAACAGCCAGCAGCGGCCGCGCGAAAAAAATCGAAGGCCCGCCGGGCTTAGCGCCAGACGGGCCTCGTCATTGCTGGTTCGATCAACGCTGTGCAGCGTCAGCGCTCACCACGACCGATGCCTACGGCAATAGCGGCGGCAGTAGTTGCGGCTGTGTCCGCTCCAACGGCACGGCTTGTAGCAGCGGCTGGAGTAGCTGGACCGGTAGTAGACATACGGGACCGAATAGTAGATCCGCGGACGATAGTAGCGGCGATAGCTGCGATACTTGCGGTAACGCGGATATCTGTAGGAACGGCTGTAGCGGTAGCTACGAGTGTAGCTGCGGCGTAAGCCGAAACTTCTGCGCGAGCGGAAGCTTCTTCTGATACCGCGACCACGCCGCCGGATCTCTGTCACTGTGTTCGCGCGCAACGAATCATTGAGTTGCTTGACAGTGGTGGCGACTGCGCCGGATCCGGCTGGTCCGGCAGCCGTCGCGGGTTGTGCAACAGCAACCATAGCGATTGCCATTACGGCAGCAGCGAGCGCCGTGAGGCCCCGCATTCCAACACGATTCATGTCTCGTTCTCCTGACATTGCATTCGGGTCCGGGGACTTGGCTCCGTAACCTCCAGGAGCTTCATTCGTTCCGTCCCGTTTCTGTGCGTAAGCAGGCTTTCCTGGACTGCCGCTGACCCAGGCGTGCGGGAGTCAAAGCTGCTGACGCGCCCATATCCTTCCCATGGCGTGGCGTCATCTTAAGGCGTATAAGGCCGCAATGCGACCTACTATTTTATTTCCTATCAAGAAAACGGCTTCTTCGAATTGAGCGAAATCATTCGGCCGCCAGGGTGGAACCGGGTTCGCCGGCAAGCCAGTTCATCAAGTCGTGTAGTGCTCGCTCAGAGACCAGGCGGCGTTTCTCGTTGCCGCGTTCCTTGCCTTTGAGGCGACGACCATCCGCGTCATGGGTCGGGATTTCGTCAATCGGGGGTATCAAGCCATAGTTGACATTCATCGGCTGGAAGGACCGCGAACCGCCGGGCTCATCGGTTGAGATGTGGCCGCCTGTGATGTGACGCAGCATGGCGCCAAGGGCTGTGGTCGGCGGCGGCTGGCGGATATCTTCTGCAAGTCGCTCGGCTGCTGCGAAGCGGCCGGTCATGAGTCCAACAGCGGCGCTTTCTATGTAGCCTTCCACTCCGGTAATCTGGCCCGCGAAACGCAACCTCGGTTCGGCGTTGAGGCGCATGGTGGCATCGAGGAGCTTGGGCGAATTCAGGAACGTATTGCGATGCAGCCCGCCGAGACGGGCGAACTGGGCGTCCTGAAGTCCCGGTATCATTCTGAAGACGCGGGTCTGTTCGGCATACTTCAACTTGGTCTGGAAGCCGACGATGTTCCACAGCGTCCCGAGGGCGTTGTCCTGGCGCAACTGCACGACCGCGTAGGGACGTGTTCCTGGATTGCGGGGATCGGACAGGCCGACCGGCTTCATCGGGCCAAAGCGCAAGGTTTCCCGGCCGCGTTCGGCCATCACCTCGATCGGCAGGCAACCGTCGAAGTAGGGCGTGTTCTGTTCCCATTCCTTGAAAGTGGTTTTTTCACCTTCGATGAGGGCATCGATAAAGGCTTCGTAGGTTTCGCGGTCGAGCGGGCAATTGAGGTAGTCGGCGCCGGTGCCGCCGGGACCGGGCTTGTCGTAACGCGACTGGCGCCAGGCGATGTCGAGATCGATCGACTCGAAATGGACGATGGGAGCGATGGCGTCGAAGAACGCAAGCTGGCCTTCGCCGGTCAACTCCAGGATTGCATTGGTCAGCGGCGGCGACGTCAGCGGGCCGGTGGCGATGATGACGCTGTCCCAATCTGCCGGCGGCAGGCCCGCGACTTCGCCGCGTTCGATGGTGATCAGGGGATTTGCTGCGAGGCGCTTGGTGACTTCGGCGGAAAACCCGTCGCGGTCGACGGCAAGGGCTCCACCTGCGGGTAATTTGTGGAGATCTCCCGCCGACATGATGATTGAATCGCAGCGGCGCATCTCTTCGTGCAGCAGACCAACGGCGTTGGTCTTCCAGTCGTCGGATCGGAACGAGTTGGAACAGACGAGTTCGGCAAGTCCGTCGGTGGCGTGGGCGTCGGTCATGCGGACAGGGCGCATCTCATGCAGGACGACAGGTACGCCGCGGCGGGCGATCTGCCAGGCGGCTTCGGAACCGGCGAGGCCGCCTCCGACGATGTGGACAGGCTTGATGTCGCTCATGCAATAAATTCTTTATGACACGCGCCGATGGCGCTGCGATGGGGACGTTCGTCCGGTAGCGCGGCGTGCCGCCTGGCCCCGGTCGAATTCTGGTGGTTGAGCGGGCAAGTTAAGCGAAGTAGGGGGGCTTCTCAATCGGGTTGGGTAAAGTTCGCCTCAGGCGACATAGGCGATCAGGCGTCCGGCGACGATGACACTCAGCCAGAGCAGGATCGAGATCGCTGCCTGGAGGCGCATTCCGGATGTTTGGGAGGTGTCCGCAATCGCCTCGCGGTCGGCCTCGCAGCGGCTGGCGCGATACTGGAAGACGGCTGCGTTGAGGCCGGCGAGGAGTATCAGGGCCATTTTTGCCTGGAACGCCGGGTTGGCGGCAAATTCGATCGCGTCGGATGCAAACAGCAGGAATCCGCTGGTAGCGTTGACGGTAAATCCGGTCCAGACCCAGGGGAGCAGCAGTGCGGCCAGCGCATTTGGGTTGGAAGCGCAGACAATTCCGATGACGCGCAGATCATAGATGATGATCGGGCCGAACAGCAGGCCAAGGCCGAGGATGTGCAGCATCTCAAGGATCGGGTAGGCCCAGACGGCGCTGCGCACAAACTGCGACAGCGGCATTTCCAGGATAGTGCGCAGGGCGGGCTCGAATTCGATCATCGCCATGGGCTCAGCGCGGGGTGTTGCGTATGGCGTAGGTCTTGGAACCGATTTTGATGGATTTGAGGCCGATCTCGGCGGTTCCTTCGCGGGCGATCCAGCCGGTGGCGGTGACCGGCGTTCCCGGCGCCAGTTTGGCTTCCGTTAATCCCTTGGCCTGGACCTTGGCGATGCCTTCGGATTCAACCGTCCAGGTTGTCGACGACCCGTCGCGGTTTGTCACGGTCACTTCAAAGAAGATGTGAGGATTGCGGAAATCGACGCTCGCGATTGCCCCCTTCAGGGTGACGACCTTATCGGGGTTGTACTTCGTTACATAAGTATGGTGAGCGGTGGCCGGACCGGCTGCCGGAAGGACAAGTGCGGTCAGGCTCAAGGCGACAAGACCGTTGGCAAGCACGCGGCGCAGACGGCTCATTTGGCGAGGCTCCAGAAGGCGAAGGGGCAGGGAACTTCGCCTAGTGTTCTGGATCAAACATTTGATTCCCGGGTGGAGGTCGTCAAATGTTTGTGAATCCAGAACACAATCAAAAGGTTGCCTAGTGTTCCGGGCTGACATTCAGGTTCCCGGCAGGGAACCATATGTCAGAGTCGGAGC
>JAHJSN010000210.1 GCA_018830445.1 Alphaproteobacteria bacterium
AACGTCACGGCAGGACCGGAGCCTTCCGGATCGGAGGCGTTGTACCGTCGCCTCAATCGCGTATCATGAACCGCCGTATGCGGAACCGCACGTACGGTGGTGTGGGAGGACGGCGGGAGCAATCCCGCCTCCTACCCGATTCCCGGATTGATAGCCCGCATCTATCAAAATATAAATTTTCGAATTGAGCCCAATCAAGGACGAGCGCCTCCTGCCGGTCGAAGATGCATCCACTTAATTCGACGCAACGAGGATGACTCCGATGCATACCGGCAACGAATTGAATTACAAGCCAGCCTGCCAAGCCCCTATGGGCCAGTGCTCAAACTGCGCAGTCTCCTATGACTGCGTCCGCGCCCGTTCGGGTCGCAGATTTTCATGGGGCGTCGTGTTTCTCGGCTTCCTCTTGGCCGCCGCGGTGATCGCCAGCCTGTTTGGCTGAGAGGATGAAGACGGAGTCGCGGCTGCCGCAAGTGCCGCGTTTTTCCTCCCCGGAAAGAAAACTCCCCGCGAAGCGGACTTCGCGGGGCTTTTTTTTGTGGCCGTTTCCATGACCGGATCGCTCCGGAGCAGGATCGACAGCCATAATGCGGCGTCCCCGACAGGCACGCTTGGCCTCACGCCGCCGGCGTCTCGGGTCTAAGCTGAAACAGGGCTTATTTTCCGGACTTGATCTCGTCCAGTTTCTTTTCCCACTTCATCGCTTTGGCGAAAGCTTCAAGTTCTTCCGGCGCCATCGTGACCGTTTCCGCCGGGCCCGGATAATCGCGGTCGACGACGTCCTTCATGTAACGTGTGATGACGTCTTCCATGATCGGGATCAGGTCTGTGTAGATCCGCGAATGCTTCGGCACGTGCTCTTCCCACAGGTGGAAGAGGTCGGACGAAATGATGTGCACGCCATCGGCGCGGCTGCCGGCGCCCAGGCTGATCACGGGGATCGGCAGGATCTCGGCGAGATACTCGGCAACTTCCGAGGTCGTGACTTCACACAGGATCGAGAAGCAGCCGGCGTCATACATGGCTTTCGCGTCGTCGATCAGTTCCTGGGCGCGCTTGGCCGTCTTGCCCTGAGCGATGAAGCCGCCGAGCTGCGGCATGCGCATCGGCGTGATGCCGATGTGGCCCTGCACCGGGATGCCCGCGTTGACGATCGCCTCGATCGCCGGAACGTGGTGACGGTTACCTTCGCACTTCATCACTTCGGCGTTGGCTTCGTGCACGAAGCGGCCGGCGTTCTCGATCGCCTGCTCCTTCGAGACGTGGAAGCTCCAATAGGGCATGTCGACCATCCGCAGGCCGTACTTCGAGCCGCGGTCGATCGCCTGGCTCATCATCATGACTTCCTGGAAGCTGACTTTGACCGTGCTCTGGTGGCCGAACAGGATCATGCCGCCGGTGTCGGAGACGCACAGAATATCCATGCCGAGTCGGTCGGCGACCACCGCCGTGCGGTAGTCATAGGCGGCGAGCTGGGTAATTGGCTCGCCTCTTTTCTTCTTCGCCATCAATGTGTTGACGGTAACTTTCTTACGCTTTGCGGCCTCAGCCATGGGGCTCCTCCGGAGAATTTGTTCGTTGTTATGTCGGTATTTGTGAGGCCGCAATCCGGCCGGCGTCTTTGCGCCGGGCACAGCCTCGCAAGATCAATGGGCGCTTTTGCCGACCAAATAGTCAAATGCGCAACACCTATGGGGGATTTGCCTTTGACTATGAGTCCGCCAGCTTCAACGTTAAGCCTTCAAGCGACCAAGGCGCCATAGAGAATTTTCGCTAGGATCAACCCGCCGATAACGATCATCAGGACCGAGACAACCTTCCTGAGAGTCGTCCGGGGAAGCACATGTGCAAGTCGGGCTCCGCCCCAGGTGCCAATCGATATGCCGGCCGCGAGCACGCACCCGAGCACGAGATCGAGAGTTCCGGCATAGAGGTTGCCTGCTGTCGCAAGCACCGCGATGGGCAGCTGGATAGCCTGGGAAAGTCCGATCGCCGTCAACACCGGCAATTGCAGCCACATCAGGATCGGCACCAGCACCAGCGGCCCGCCGGTGCCGGTAAGGCTCGATGCAAATCCGGTAATAGCCCCGATCACAGCGAGCGCCGGCTTGCCGAGGCTCGATCCCTCCACTCCGTCGGCGCCGGATTTTGCCAGAAGCGTATTGAGGCCCGACGCCGCGGTCAGAGCGCCGATGCACATCTCCAGTATCCACCCGGACGCAGCACTGGCAGCAAGCGCACCGAGGAAGGCGGCGGGCATGGCTCCAGCCCACATCCAGGCGGTCATGTCCCAGCGGATCGACTTGTTCCTGGCGAAAACGAATGTTCCGATCGCGCCCGAAACAAGGTACGAAAACATCGCAGCCGCGATCGCTGTGTGGATTGGAACGCCGCCCACATAGGCAAGCAGCGGCACCAGCGTAACCCCGCCGATGCCGACGCATCCGATGAGCAGTCCGGCCACAAGTGCGAATAAGGTAAACGTCGCGATATCGAAAACAGGCATGCGGCTTCCTATCGGCCCTATCCGAAATTTAATAATTGATCTGGCTTATCGATATAGAAATTTCCCGAAATTTGCTCTATGATGGATTGATAAGCCAGCTGAGAGGTGCGGCCGCTGTTGATCAGCGGTGAGGGCGGTTAAGTCCATTGCCTCTGGAGAACGTCTGGAAATCCGTGGAGCACGTGCATTGTTTCTCAGGCAGTTTAAATATCTCGTAGCCGTCGTCGAGGAAGAGCACTTCGGACGCGCTGCAACCCGCTGTCACGTCACGCAGCCTAGTCTTTCCAGCGGCATCAAGCAGTTGGAACTGGAACTCGGCGTCCCGATCTTCCTGCGCGGCCGTGGCCAGCGCTTCCACGGCCTTACCGCCGAAGGTGTGCACGTCGCCAAATGGGCGCGTCTCATCATCTCGCATTGCGATGCCATGCGCGATGAGATCAAGACCATGCAGAAGGATCTGCACGGTTCGTTGCGCATGGGCGCGATGCCGTCGATGTCGCCGGTTCTGCCGGTGCTGCTGCAGAAGGTTCGCGAAAACCACCCCGGCGTCCGCGTCGATGTGCATTTCATCGGCAATGAGGCGATGAAGCTCGGCCTCGACAATTTCACCCTCGATTGCGCCATCACCTATTTGGAAAAGGCCGACCTCGGCCGCCGCAATTACCTGCCGGTCTATACCGAGAAGATGAGCCTGCTCGTACCAGACACCAACGAGTTCGAGGGTATGACGGAGATGACGTGGCAGGATGCCTCCAAGCTTCCCCTCGCCATGCTGCGTCCCACGATGCACGAGCGCCGCTTCATCGATGCGGCGTTCAAGAAGGCCGGCTGCGAGGTCGTTCCCAAGGTCGAATCCGAATCGATCCTCCACCTGATGTTCCAGGTCCAGTTCACCGAACTGTGCACCGTGATTCCCTCGCACTTCACGCGCATGCCAGGTCTTCACCCAGGAACCAAGGCGTTGTCACTGGTCGAGCCCGAGGTCAGCCAGGAAGTCGGCCTGTTCTGGGCCGAAGGCGAAACCGTCATGCCGATGGCAAGCGTGATGGTTTCGATCGCCAAGGAATTCGAGAAGACCGGCGATCTGCGCCGCCTCTTGGGCGAGGAGACGCGAAAGCGCAGCAAGAAAACGGCTGGCCCGGTCGGCGCCAAAACCAAGGTGCAAGGCGATCTCGCCTGAACCCGGTCAACCGGAACCGTCCGGGAAATCCCTCAGCTTGCCAGCCGCTTGCGGTGCGCGCCGACCTGGTCGCGGATGAACTGAATTACGTCGTCGGCGGCGAGTTTCTCCGATGCAATCCGCTGCACCGAGAGGATGCTTGCAGGTTCGAAGTTGCCATTAAGTGCCTGCTCTCGCGTGGCCACGAAGAAGAACGGTTCCGGTCTGAGCCCGTCGCCTGCCGACAAACCCGCCCGCAGCGTTTCCGCACCGCTACCGGCCGGCAGCGGCACTTCCAGGTTGAGCTGGAAGGTTTGCGGACAGCAAAATATGGCCTGGCCCGAATAGTCGGTTCCCGCATCCCGCGAAATGTCATGGCGGACCGCCGTCAGGACCGCCGCGCCATTGCGCAGCCAGCCCTGCAATGCTTTCAACTCGCCTTCGTAGGTCTCGACTTCGTGCTCCTCGCTGTCGCCGAGCATCAGGTCCTTGGGCGTGTATGGCAGGTCTTTTGAGAATTTTTCCCGGTCGACGTCCCGGTGCAGGAGTTCGACGAGTACCCAAGCTTCGACGTGCGCCGGCGTGCGCTCCTGGAAGGACAAGGTGTGCGGCACCGGCTTGCCGTCCTCGCAAAACTGCAGTTCGAGCACCCCGACACGCCCCTCGATGCTCAAGCCCGCGTCGAATTCCCCTGTCCTGAGCGCCTGGGTCTCGTCGTTCCAGCGCAGTTGCAGGTGCGTGTTGCTCTCCTCGCTGTCGAGATAGCTGTCGGCGATCCGGGCCATCCAGTGCAGCAGATTATGCGCCTGACGCCGTGCCTCGTTCATGCGCTGGGCCGGGATCGGTTCAATTGCCTGCCATTGGGTTGCGGTCATAGTTCGAACTCCAGCGAGGAAACACGGATTTCCCGTATCGGAAGGTTAGGCAGCCTCCGCTCCATAATAGAGCATCGAGACGTGTTCTGCCTCCGCAAAGAACAGCCAACGCTCGATAACCACCCCCGTTCCCATCGCGAGCACCGCGACGAGCGCGAAGAAAGGCGCCGTATACATGCTCGCAATGAATAAAAGCAACAGACACACGATGGGAATAAGAAACAGCAAATAAGCCGATAGACGCCGTAGTTTGACGGCATGCTTCCGCGCCACCTTGAACCCCATCTCGCGCATCACGAAGTTGGCCTGGGCATGCGGCGGTTCCAGTTGCCGCACGGTTCCCAGGTGTCCGAGCCCGGTGGCGTTTTCCGGCCGCAGGCTCCTTGGGCTTTCGTCGATCGCCACCCAGTAGAACCGCTTGGTCACATAGGCGGCGACCACCGCAACCAGCGCAAGCGTGATCGCCCAGGCCGGCAGCGCCGTGAACAGTGACAATACGAAAACGAATAGAATCCCACCGGTCGCCATGGCCAAAGTCAGATAGACTGGAACGGTGAGCGGCTGGTGCCACGCGCGGATCGTCGGCAGCGAGGCATAGATCATCCCCGTCGCATAAACCGTCGCGAGCGCCAGGATCGACAACAGCACCGATGCGATGGCCACCGCGCCATCGAACCTCTCATAGAACACCCATGAGATTCCGAGAACGGCCGCGGGAATGTAGGTCGCAATCGCCAGCACGCCCTCGCGCGACAACCACGAACTTCGCCACTGCGAGAACGCCCGCCATGCCCGTTCCGGACGGCCCAGATGTGCCGTCGATGACAACAGTCCGGCGGTGATAAGTGCCAGCGCCAGCCCGAGCCCGATCAGTCCGAGCGCCCAGTCGGGCGGAAAACCGCCGAACACGGAAGCCATCGCCAGCCAGACGAGAAGTCCGTAACCGGCGCCTGAAGCGGTAGTGAAGAAGATGACGGAATAGGCGGGATGCATGGCGTCTCTTGACCTGGCGAAAGCGTTGAAGTTTGCGAAATTCCAACTTGGGCGTTCTCAGCTGGAAAGCATCTTGTCGGCCCAGGCAAAGAACGAGCTGGCTGTATCCTTGCCGGTTCGTTCCGGCGTTTCGACGGGCGGCCGCACTTCAGCCGTCGTCTGGTCGCGCCGCGCCCTTGGCGGCAGGTACTTGTTGACCGGCTTGTAGCCCATCTCCGGCATCAGGTCGTAGCCGCCGCGTTCGGCGACGAGCTTTGACACCGCACTGTCCGGATCGCCGATGTCGCCGAAGTGACGTGCGCCTGTCGGGCACGCCCGCACACAAGCCGGGATACGGTCCACCTCGGCGAGGTGCTCATTGTAGATCCGGTCGACGCACAGCGTGCACTTCTTCATCACGCCGTGATGTTCGTCGTATTCCCGCGCGCCATAGGGGCATGCCCACGAGCACAGCTTGCAGCCGATGCACATGTCCGGATTGACCAGCACGATGCCGTCTTCCGCACGCTTGTAGGAGGCGCCTGTCGGGCAGACCGTCACGCACGCCGGGGTTTCGCAGTGCAGGCACGAGCGCGGGAAGTGCACGGTGTGTCCGCTCACCCCGTCGCCGACCTCGTAACTGTGGACGCGGTTGAGCCACGCCCCGTGCGGATCGGCGCCGTAAGGGTCGATATCGGAAAGCGGCGCCGAATAGCCGCCGGTGTTCCACTCCTTGCAACTCGTCGCGCAAGCCTGGCACCCGACGCAGATGTCGAGGTCGATGACCAGCCCGAGCTTCTTGTCCGTCGATTGCGGAAGCGTTGTCATCGCGCGCGCTCCTTGAACTCGGCACCGAAACTCAAAACGTCGGGCGTATCCATCTCGAAGGGTTGCTTCATCGGTTCGAAGCGGGGCTCCGTCTCGTTTGCCCCGTCGGCCTTCTCGATGTTGACGCGAAGATCGAACCACGCCGCCTGCCCGGTGACCGGATCGGAATTCGAATAACGGTAGCCCCCGCCGCCTTCCGGCAGCAGTTCCGAGATGAGGTGGTTGAGCAGGAAGCCCTGGTTCGATTCTGGCGCTTCATCGCTGAGCCCCCAGGCGCCCTTGCGCTTGCCGATGGCGTTCCACGTCCAGATCGTGTCGCGGTTGACGCCGTCCATCAGCCGCGCCTGGCATTTTACCCTGCCGATCGCTGACGACACCCAAACCCAGTCGTCGTCCTCGATGCCGTGCTGACGTCCGAGGTCGCGATGGATGTAGAGCCGGTTCTGCGCGGTGATCTGGCGGAGCCATGCATTCTGCGACCCCCACGAGTGATACATGTGCATCGGCCTCTGCGTGATCGCGTGCAGCGGATAGGTCTTCTGATCGACCATGGTCTCCTCGAACGGCGGATACCAGAACGGCAGCGGGTCGAAGTACTTTGCGATGCGCTCGCGGTGTGTCTCCGGCGGCTGCGCGTCGCCATGGCCTTCGGCCGCCAGCCGGAACGCCTGCAACGGTTCCGCGTAGAGCTGGAAGATCACCGGGTTCGTTTCCATCCGGAACCCCATTTCGAGTGCCCATTCCATGTAGTCCCGGTTGGCGTGCCGGAAGTAGCGCATGTGCGGTTCGATCTCGTGGGCGAAGAACGAGCCGTTTTCCAGGTAGCGTTCGAGCTGTTTCGGGTTGGGTTCGCCACGGCCGATTTTGGACCCATCCTCGCCCCGCCAGCCCGCAAGCGGACCGATGCCCGGCTTGCGCTCGTGGTTGACGATGTAGTCTGGATAACCGCCGGGATATTTCGGCTCGCCCTTTTCATCGACAAAGCCGGGCAACTTGAGCCGCGCGCCGAGGTCGATCAGCACTTCCTGGAAACCGCGCACGTCGCGGTCCGGCTTCACCACCGGATGCCGGATCGAATCCGCGGCCATCTCCGCCGTCGAGATCGGCCGGTCGAGCAGCGAGATGCAGTCCCAGCGTTCGAGGTAGGTGGTGTCCGGCAGGATCAGGTCCGCGTAGGGCACCATCTCGGAATAGTAGGCATCCGAGTAGATGATCTTCGGGATGACGTACTCGCCATTCTCATCCTTGGCAGTCAGGTGCTTCAGCGTGCCGGGAATGTTCATCGACGAGTTCCAGGCCATGTTGGCCATGTAGAGGAACAAGACGTCGATTTTGTAGGGGTCTTTGTTGGCCGCGTTGTTGATGACCATGTGCATCAGCCCGTGCGCCGACAGCGGCGCGTCCCAGCTGAACCCCTTGTCGATCCGGCTCGGCTTGAGATCCTTGTCGAGCAGGAGGTGCTGCGGGCCGAGCGGGAAGCCCAGGTGCGGACCGCCCAGCGGCTCCAGCGGCCGGATTTTCGGTAGCGCTCCGTGCGGCAACAGCCACGGCGGGCTCTGTTTCGGGTAGGGCGGCTTGTAGAGGAATCCGCCGGGACAATCGATCGACCCCAGAATGACCTGCAGGATGTGGATCATCCGGCAGGTGTGGAAACCGTTCGAATGGGCCGAGACGCCGCGCATCGCGTGCATCGAGACCGGCCGGCCGATCATCTTTTCATGCCGCCGCCCGGTCCAGTCGGTCCACGGCTGGTCGATCACCACTTCCTGCTCGAAGGCAACCTCGGCCAGTTCGCGGGCAATACGCCGGATCTGCTCGGCGTCGACGCCGGTCCGCTCTTCGACGGCCTCGGGGCTGTACGCGTCAGTCAGGAAGCGCTCCGACATCAGTTCGAAAACGGGCCTGGCGGTGCGCCCGTCCGCGAGCTTGCGCGAACCTGTGATGGCTGGCTCCGCATCGGGATTGGTCGCCTTTACGAAACCGCCCGACTTCTTGTCGAACAGCAGCGGCGCGCCTTCCTCATCGCGCACGAACATGCCGTGATCCGCCGCGCCGGGGTCCTGAATGACGAGCCAGGAAGCGTTGGTGTACCGCACCAGGTAGTCGAGATCGATCTTGCGGTTACGAAACAGTTCGTGGATGAGCGCCCCGACGAATAATCCGTCGGTACCCGGTCGTATTCCGATCCATTCGTCGGCGACGGCGTTATAGCCGGTGCGCACCGGATTGATCGAAACGAACTTGGCGCCGCGGCCCTTGAGTTTGCCGATCCCCATCTTGATCGGGTTCGAGGCATGGTCCTCCGCGACCCCGAACAGCATGAAGTACTTGGTGTGCTCCCAGTCCGGATCGCCGAATTCCCAGAATGCCCCGCCGATCGTGTAGAGCCCGCCGGCCGCCATGTTGACCGAACAAAAGCCGCCGTGCGCTGCGTAGTTGGGTGTTCCGTATTGAAGTGCCCAATAGCCTGTCAGTGACTGACTCTGGTCGCGGCCGGTGAAGAAGGCGAGCCGCTTTGGGTCGGTGGCGCGGACGTTGGCAAGCCAGTAGGTCGCCGTATCCAGTGCTTCTTCCCAGGAGATTTCCTTGAATTCGCCCGACCCGCGCGGGCCGACCCGCTTCATCGGAGCCCTGAGCCGCGCTGGCGAGTAGTGCTGCATGATCCCGGCCGAGCCCTTGCCGCACAGCACGCCCTTGTTGACCGGATGATCGCGGTTGCCCTCGATGTAGCGGACCTTGCCATCTTTCAGGTAGACTTTGATCCCGCAACGGCACGCGCACATGTAGCATGTGGTGTACTTGATCTCGTCGGCCGGGTTCTGCGAAAGTTCCACTTTCGGCTGGCCGCGTGAGGCTTCATGATCCGAGCCGGCGCGGCTGGCGGCATTCCCGCTGCTCATTCGTTTCCCCTTTGAGATAGACGGCAAAAGTTCTGCGCGCGCTGGGCTGCCACAGATCGGTTTCCTGGGGTTCCAGGCCGGGTGATGGACATGGCCAAACGTCTGGGATGGTGCTGTCGACAAGGCGTGTAAGTAAATTCTACAGCGTCTATTGGCCGATTGAGTTGCCGCGGAGCCGGAGGGCTTGCGTTGCGCCTGAGGCGACTTTGTTGCATCGCTTTCATGGTACTCCTCTCAATCCTCGGTTCGCCGCCAGGCTCATTCCATATCCGTCCTGCGTCCCTTATCAGTCCTGCGTCCGCCAACGTGTCCGCTGAACGACATAAATCGTTGCAATCGGCGCAACCACCGAGATCGCGGCGACCAGGATCAACAGCCACCCCAGGTTCGAGTAGTCGGCTGCAACCTCGACAAGCCCGCTGTCCCGGTTCGTCACTTCGCGGGTGACCAGCAGGATCTCGTTGAGATAACGCGTCAACAGGCTGCTCGCCGAAAGCGCCAGGTTGGTGAACGACGCCATCACCGCAAAGAACGTCGCTTTGAGATTGTCCGGCGCATTGCGCGCAATCCACGCCAGCATCGGGATCATCGCCACCTGCCCCAGCGGCGACTCGATTGCCGTATCGAGGATGGCGATGAAGCGGGCATCGACGATGCCGCCGGTCATCGGCGCGGTCCATTCATGGATGCCGTAGTAGAGGCCGATGTTGGGAAGCGCCAGAAGGCCGGCAGCGATCGTCAGGAGGATGACGATGTAGACGATTGTCCTTGAAGCCATCAGCGGCCGCAGCACGATCATGCCCACCAGTGTCAACAGCGATGTGATCAGCGTCAGGACCGAAAGGAACTGCTGGTCGAATCCCAGGACATCGATCTCGAACCAGCTGAGCCCCGGTCCCGGCAACGGCGTGGCGCGGAAAACGAAAATGATCAGAGCCGTTCCGAACAGCGCCAGCGCCTTGGCCCGATCGAGCGATTTCGAAAGCTGGTACATCAGCGCCAGCACGATCCCCATCGAGGCTGCGAAGATAATCTCCTGCCCGAACGGGACCTCGCCGAGACCGATCAGCAGCGTGATGGCCACGAACCCCAGTCCGCCGATGAAGTACCAGGGGTTGGGCTTTGTCGGTTCCAGCTGCGGTTCAAGGAGTGCTTCGGCAGCTTCCGGAGAATGGCCGCTGGCGATCAGCTGCCCCAGGTGCCGGCGCTTGAGGAAATACGCCAGCGCCACGCCGCTCACCGAAACCAGCGGAATGACCATCGCGAACAGATAGATCCAACCGTAGACCGCGACCTTCTCCTGCTCGCTCATGGTTTCGACGCCGGAGAACATCACGATATTGAGAACAGCCACGAACACGAGGCCCGATATCAAGGCGATCCGTCCCAGCGTCTGCATCGTCGTATGCATCGCCTTGTAGTCGTCTTCGCTCAGCGGTCGGCCCCCGGCATCGACCCGCGGCACCGCTTCGACGGACATCGCATCGGCCACAGAATCCTGGATGACATAACCGGCCGGCGCCAGCAGCACGCTCAGCACGTACCAGGCTTCCGCCGGCATGATCGCGCGCATCTGCTCGGGATACGTGATCAACCCGTACATCATGCCGAGGCTTGTCGCGATAAGCGCCGCACCCAGATAGACGAGCAGCGCCTTCCATCGCCAGATGATGTCGACGAGATGCCCCAACGGCATCTTCAGCGCCCACGGAAGGCCCGCCCAAAACCCGAGACCTGCCAGGAACGCCGCTGAAAGCCCGAGATAGTCCTTGACGAAGAAAGTGCCGACGATGCCGGTCAGGCCGGAAATGCCGAACGCGAAATAGACCATCAGCGGCGGTAGGAAAGACATGCGGAATTGGCGCGAGAGGTCGACGAACGTCCGTTCGAACCACTCAGAGACCATCGCTGGCATGCCTCCCCCAAAAGAAAACCGCAGTTTTGGGGCGAACTCCCCCCTATCGCTGCAATTCGCCGCCGGCACCGGCCGACCGCAGCACCACGAAGTTGCGCTATTGGCAAAAAGAATGCGCTTTTGCCGTTTTTAGGTGTTGCGAACCTCTGGCGTCTTCACTACCTCTAGCACAACAAATTCGAATATGCGAATGTATGGTGAAGGCTTTTTAGTGCATCGTGGCAGTCGAACCCTGACGCGACGGCTATGGCTATGCAACCATATGGTTCGCAAAATCAGCGAACTCCAGGATGAAATAGAACCATGACGAACTACCATGTCGACATGTCCGTAACCCCAGACGTCAAAGGCTTCTTTGACAAAGCGACGAATACGATCTCCTACGTCGTCAAGGATCCCGCTTCCAACGCCTGCGCAGTGATCGATTCGGTCATGGACATCGACTATGCCGCAGGCCGCATCACCTACGATCATGCTGACAAGATCATCGAGGACATCAAGTCCCGCGGCCTCGATCTGCAGTGGCTGATTGAAACCCATGTCCATGCCGACCACCTGTCCGCCGCACCCTATATCCAGGCGAATCTCGGCGGAAAGATTGGCATCGGCAGCAACATCAAAGTCGTCCAGGATACTTTCGGCAAGATTTTCAACGAAGGCACCGAGTTCCAACGCGACGGCAGCCAGTTCGACCGGCTCTTCGAAGACGGTGACACCTACGAGATCGGCACCTTGAAGGCGTTTGCGATCCATACTCCGGGCCACACACCCGCCTGCATGACGCACGTGATCGGAAACGCCGCCTTCGTCGGCGACACGCTGTTCATGCCCGACGGCGGCAGCGCGCGCGCCGACTTCCCCGGCGGCGACGCCGGCATCCTTTTCGACTCGATCCAGAAAGTTCTCTCGCTGCCGAGCGAGATGCGCTTGTTCATGTGCCATGATTACGGACCGAACGGCCGCGACATCCGGTGGGAAACGACGGTCGGCGAAGAAAAGGCGCACAACATCCACGTCGGCGGCGGCAAGACGAAGGAGGAGTTCGTCCAGTTCCGCACCGAGCGCGACGCGCAGCTTGACATGCCCAAGCTCATCATCCCCTCGCTGCAGGTCAACATGCGCGCCGGCAAGCTTCCGCCCGCCGAGGAGGATGGCAAGACCTACCTGAAGGTGCCCGTAAACAAGCTCTGAACAGCGGCGTGACCGGTGCGGTCCACGGCGCAATACAAACAATCAAGATCATCGCGCACGGAGCCGAAGAACTGCGGCGCGATGTGGGGGGGGCATTCATGCAGATCAAAAAGCTGACCGATGAACTTTCCATATCGGATCAGGTCCAGCCACGGGACTTCGCATCGATCAAAGCAGCAGGCTTTCGCTCGGTGATCTGCAACCGGCCCGATGGCGAAGGCGCAGACCAGCCGACATTCGATGAACTCGAACTGGCCGCGGACGCTGCCGGCATCCAGGTTCGCTACCAGCCCATCGTTCCCGGCAAGGCCAACGACCAGGACGTGTCGAATTTCTCCGTGATCTGCGATGGCTTGAACAAGCCGACCCTTGCGTTCTGCCGCACAGGCACGCGCTCTGTCACGCTCTGGGCGCTGTCCGAAAGCAGGAAGCGTCCGATCGATGCCGTCGTCGCAACAGCCAGCGCCGCGGGAATAGACATCAGCGGTGTCGCCCGGCGGGTCGCCAGCGGCGGCACCACACCCACCAACGTCGGTGATGCAAGCTTCGATGTCGTCATCGTGGGAGGCGGCGCTGCCGGGATCTCCGTCGCGGCAAGTCTGCAGAAGCGCCAGTCCAGCCTGAACATCGCCATCATCGACCCGGCCGACACCCACTACTACCAGCCCGGATGGACCATGGTCGGCGCCGGGATCTTCAGCGCGGCCTCGACCGCCAAGACGATGGGGGCCCTCATCCCGCGCGGCGTCCACTGGATCAAGTCAGCGGTCGCGAGCTTCGAGCCCAAGGACGACGCCGTCGTTCTCGATGGCTGCCGCGTGGTCAAATACAAGCGCCTGATCGTGTGTCCCGGTCTGAAGCTCGACTGGCACAAGGTCGAAGGACTCGTCGAGACGCTTGGTCAGAACGGCGTCACCTCGAACTACCGCTACGATCTGGCGCCCTACACCTGGCAACTCGTCCAGCGCATGCAAGTAGGCCGCGCCGTCTTCACGCAGCCGCCGATGCCCATCAAGTGCGCCGGCGCCCCGCAGAAAGTCATGTACCTTTCCTGCGACCACTGGAACCGGAACGGATCACTGGGGAACATTGACGTCGGGTTCTACAATGCCGGCGGCGTCCTCTTCGGCGTCAAGGATTACGTTCCCGCCTTGATGGAATACATCGAGCGCTATGACGCCAAGCTGAACTTCTTCAACAACCTTGTCGCCGTTGACGGTCAAGCCCGCAAGGCCTGGTTCGAGGTTTCCGAGCCCGACAAGGAAAAGCGCCGCGTCGCGGTCGATTTCGACATGCTCCACGTCTGCCCGCCGCAGACCGCACCGGATTTCATCCGTGTCTCGCCGCTCGCCGACGCGGCAGGCTGGGTGGACGTCGATCAGGCCACTTTGCGTCACAAGTCATACGACAATATCTGGAGCCTTGGCGACGTGATGAATGCGCCGAACGCCAAGACCGCCGCGGCCGCCCGCAAGCAGGCCCCGGTGGTTGCTGAAAACGTCATCGCCGACATCCGCAATGGTTCGATTGTCTCCCACTACGACGGCTACGGCTCCTGCCCGCTGACAGTTGAGCGCGGCAAGATCGTGCTGGCCGAATTCGGGTATGGCGGCAAGCTTCTCCCAAGCTTCCCGGACTGGCTCATTAACGGCAAACGACCGACGCGCTTGGCGTGGGTACTGAAGGAGCAGATCCTGCCGCCGATCTATTGGAAGGCGATGCTGCGTGGCAAGGAGTGGCTGGCGAAGCCCGAAAAGGTGACGGTCGCGAAGCCGCCAGCGGCGTAAAACGAAATGGCCTGCAGGCCGATCTAGTGTTCTGGATCAAACATTTGATGCCCGGGTGGAGGTCGTCAAATGTTTGTGAATCCAGAACACAATCAGTACGTTGCCTAGTGTTCCGGGCTGACATTCAGGTTCCCGGCAGGGAACCATATGTCAGAGTCGGAGCGCTAGGGAAATCCGGGTCGCCCGTTGCCCCGGGGCGGGTTTACCAAATCGAGGTTGGACAGCGGATGGCGAACTTGGACTGGCCCGGCCTCGGACGCGATGCGGTCGGCCGCTTGCGCAAAATGCGTGTCCCGGCGTTTTTGGAGCCATACCTGCCCTGCCTTGAGTGGGGCCGGAGATACAACAGCGATACCGCCACCAATGACGGTATCGCCGCACTCGTCGTGATGATCATGCTGATCCCGCAGTCGCTGGCCTACGCCATGCTGGCGGGACTGCCGCCCGAAATGGGTCTCTATGCCTCGATCCTTCCGCTGATCGGCTATGCCTTGTTCGGGACCAGCAACACGCTGGCCGTCGGTCCGGTTGCCGTCGTCTCGCTGATGACAGCTGCGGCGATCGGCCAGCTGGGTCTCACGAGCCCGGATCAGATTGTTCTTGCCGCGATAACGCTCGCATTTTTGTCCGGCATCTTCCTGCTGGCTTTGGGCGTATTCAAGCTCGGCTTCCTGGCCAATTTCCTCAGTCATCCCGTCATCGCCGGGTTCATGACCGCTTCGGTACTGATTATTGCCGCCAGCCAGTTCAGGCACCTGCTCGGCATCCAGGCGCACGGTCACTCCCTGTTCGAAATCGTCGGTTCGCTATTCACGCATCTTTCCGAAACGAATGTCCTGACCCTGCTCTTAGGCATGTCAGCGATTGCATTTCTGTACTGGGTGAGAAGCGACCTGAAGCGGCTGTTGATCGCGAACGGCTGGCAACCGCGAGCGGCCGGGATCGTTTCCAAGGCGGGCCCCTTCGGGGCTGTAATAATAACAACCCTTCTGACCTGGCTGTTCGGTCTCGACGATTACGGCGTCGCCATCGTCGGAACCATACCAACCGGGTTTCCACCGCTGAGTGCTCCAAGTTTCGATCCCGCACTTTGGTCCGATCTGGTCGGTTCGGCGATACTGATCTCGATCATCGGGTTTCTGGAATCGATTTCGGTAGCGCAGACGCTCGCCGCAAAAAGGCGTCAGCGCATCGTTCCCGACCAGGAGTTGATCGGCCTCGGCGTCGCCAACCTCACTTCGGCGGCTTCCGGCGGCTACCCGGTAACCGGCGGCTTTTCCCGTTCGGTGGTGAATTTCGATGCCGGCGCCGAAACGCCTGCCGCGGGAGTCTATACGGCCATCGGTATCGCCATATCGACGCTGGCCCTGACGCCTCTTCTGTTTTTCCTTCCCAAGGCGACGCTCGCTGCGATCATCGTCGTGGCGGTCCTGAGCCTCGTCGATTTCTCGGTCCTGACCCGCACCTGGAGCTATTCCAAGACCGACTTCACCGCGGTCGCTGCAACGATCCTGACCACGCTCTGGTTGGGTGTGGAAGTGGGCATCTCCGTCGGCGCCGCGGTGTCGATAGGTCTGTTTCTTTACAAGACCTCGCGCCCCCACATGGCCGAGGTCGGCCTCGTCCCCGGCACGGAGCATTTTCGCAACATTGAAAGGGTGAGGGTTATAACCAGTCTGGAGATCCTCACCTTGCGCGTCGACGAAAGCCTCTACTTCGCCAATGCGCGCTTTCTGGAAGACAGCGTCTACAATCGTGTCGCCGATCAGCCCGAACTGCAGCACGTGATCCTGATGTGCTCTGCGGTCAACGAAATCGACTCGAGCGCGCTCGAGTCGCTTGAGGAAATGAACCGCCGTCTGCTGAGCTCCGGCGTGAAGCTGCACCTCTCCGAGGTCAAGGGACCGGTCATGGATCGCCTCAAGCGAGCGCACTTCCTCGACGATCTGACCGGAATGGTGTTCTTGTCTCAATTCCAGGCGGCAACAACGCTGGATCCGACACTGGCAGAGCGCGCCGCCGTCGCCGCCAGAATAAGGGAAGTCTGGGCTGGCCCCGTGCCATCTGGCATGGACGCTTCCTAGTGTTCTGGATCAAACATTTGATTCCCGGGTGAAGGTCGTCAAATGTTTGTGAATCCAGAACACAATCAAAAGGTTGCCTAGTGTTCCGGGCTGACATTCAGGTTCCCGGCAGGGAACCATATGTCAGAGTCGGAACACTAGTGTTCCTTATGGTTCTGACATTTGCTTGGAAGCTCGCCGCACAGGCGGGCAAATGTCAGATCCGGAACACGAGCCATTATTCAACAACGGCTTCCGCGCGAAGGCAGGCAACGCCGGGATAAGCAAAGGGGAACAACGCGAATGACGGGTTTTACAACACTTGACGATGTCGACCTTTCGGGAAAGCGCGTCCTGGTGCGCGTTGATATCAACGTTCCGGTGAGCGACGGCAAGGTTTCCGACGATACCCGCATTCGCGCCATCGTGCCGACGGTCAAAAAGATCCTCGCCGATGGCGGTAAGCCGATCCTGATATCCCACTTCGGCAGACCGAAGGGCCAGAACAAGCCGGAACTGTCGATGGCGTTCCTGCGCGCACCGCTTGAGCAGGCCATCGGCGCCCCGGTCAGGTTCACCGCCGCACACCCAACTAACGCCACGGAAGATGCAGCCGCCCTGCCCTCCGGCGAAGTCCTGCTGCTTGAAAACGTCCGCTTCGATCCGGGCGAAGAAAAAAACGACGCGGAATTCTCCCGCGCACTCGCCGCATTGGGGGACATCTACGTCAATGACGCCTTTTCCGTTTCCCACCGCGCCCATGCCTCGACAGTCGGGATCGCCGAATTGTTGCCGGCAGTGGCCGGTCGCCAGATGCAGGCCGAACTGACCGCACTGGAAAAGGCCCTGTCTTCGCCAGCGCGCCCGGTGATCGCGGTGGTCGGCGGCGCCAAGGTCTCCACCAAGCTCGATCTGTTGGCCAACCTTCTCGGCAAGGTCGACGAAATCATCATTGGTGGCGGCATGGCCAATACCTTCCTGGCAGCGCAGGGCAAGCCGGTCGGCAAGTCGCTATGCGAACACGATCTGCTCGACACCGCCCGCGATATCATCGCCAAGGCAAAAGGCGCCAACTGCGAGATCGTACTACCCGTCGATGTCGTTGTCGCCCGTGAGTTTGCGGCCAATGCACCTCACGAAACGGTGCCGGCAGATGCCTGCCCCGCCGATGCGATGATCCTCGATGCGGGACCGTTGTCGGTGGAGGATATTTCCCGCCGCTTCGAGAAGGCGCGCACGATCGTCTGGAACGGTCCGCTTGGCGCTTTCGAGCTGCGGCCGTTCAACGCTGCAACCGATGCCGCCGCGCGCAAGGCGGCCGATCTTGCAATGGCCGGCCGCGTTCTGGCCGTGGCCGGCGGTGGCGACACCGTTGCCGCACTGAACGGGTGCGGTGCGGCTGACGACTTCACCTACGTATCGACGGCCGGCGGCGCGTTTCTGGAGTGGCTGGAAGGTAAGACGTTGCCTGGCGTCGCAGCCCTCGGCGGCAAGTAGCGCCATGGTCTGGGCGGGGGCACCGGAGGAAAGTGCCCTCCCCATTGGTTCTAGTATTCCGACTCTGACATATGGTTCCCTGCCGGGAACCTGAAATTCAGCCCGGAACACTAGGCAACCTTTTGATTGTGTTCTGGATTCACAAACATTTGACGACCTCCACCCGGGAATCAAATGTTTGATCCAGAACACTAGATCAGCGCTTGCTCAGCGACAGCGAGCCGTGACCCGATGCGCTTTTGAACGAGACCGTCTGGCTGCTGCCGCTGATCGATACGTTCACACGCCCCGAAATATCGTAGGAACTGTTATAGAAATCTCCCACGTAGCGGTTCTCGTTGACCATCAACACTTCGCCGGTCTGCCGGATCTGAGCCGACGGCGAGGCGCACACGGCTGAGACGCCAAAGACTTTATCGGATTGCCGGGAATACGTGATCTTGCAGCGCACCGATTCGCGCTGGCCGTTGGAGGGCTGCACGTAACCGCTACCGCTCCAGGTTCCCGAAAGGGAAGCCGCATGGCTCGTGTCGGAGTGGCCGGCGACAGCCGCCACGGTCACTGCCATTACAAGAAAAATGTTTCGCAAAATCGCTCTCCAGATGATCGTGTCTCGATGCCAGATCGGTTGGCATTCGCCAGTTCCGCAAAAGATCGACCGGCTACCACAAATAATGCTTCCCGGCCCAAAAGACACCCAGGTTTCGCAAAGCCAGCATGAAAATTCCATGAATGCCGAGCGTACACGACATTATTAGCTCATTCTTCCGTATATGTCCGCCCTGGTGAACCGGCTGTCGTGCGTCAGGCTAATCGGCCGTAATTGCCGCAACTCCCGGTCTCTGGGCTCCGGTTTCGCCGGTCACGCAATGCGCGAACGCCAAACACCGATCAGGCTGCCCTCCATGAGATACAACAGGCCGAGCCATGCCCCGAGCCAGATGGCGGCCAGGGCCAAGGGCGCGGACAGCGCCAGAAGCGACATTGCACTCAGTCCCTGTCCGAATGTGCAACCCAGTGCATATTGCCCGCCTGTGCCCATCAGGAATGCGCCGACGATTTGCCGTTTTGCCTCCACCGCGTCATCGGCTGTCTGCCAGCGCCATTCGCGCATATAGAGCGCCCCGGCGAATGCGCCGAACAAGACTCCGGCAACGCTGCCGATCCCGAAGGAGAGTTGCGATCCTGTCGATGTCATCGCATACATCAGCGTGGCACCGACGGGGTGTATGAACGAGTAGGAGAGCGTCGGCTGAGGATCGAACGCATCACTGGCGACATAGCCGGTGCCCACCCACCCCGTCGCGATGACGAAACCGACAATCAGCCCCCAAGCAACACGTTTCAATTGACGGCGAAAATCGACCGCGGAAAGCACCCACGCGATCAACGCCAGAGCCAGGACCGGCGCCACCGCATCTCCCGCCAGGCCGGTCAGCTTCTCGAATACGGCGCTGATGCGCGGATCGGACACGACGTCTGCCGAGATTTCCAACGGCTCGATGAACCAGTAATGGAACAGCGCGGTCGGCCCCGATGCAGCCATGAACGCTGACAGACCAAGAACCAGGAACACCACGAACGATTTGAGGTCGCCCCCGCCGAGCCGGACGATGGTGCCGAACCCGCAGGTGCCGACCAGCGCCATGCCGACACCGAATATCACGCCGCCGAGAACGACCGAAACCGGGTTGAAGCCGCTCGAAATAATATGCGCACTTTGGGGATTGAGGAGGCCGCCGGCCACGGCGGCATGCACACCCAATATCGCCACCGCCATGGCAAGGACCCACATCCGCCAACGCGTGGTATTTTCCGCAAACAAGGTGTCTTCGATTGCCGCCAGGGTGCAGAATTTGCCGAGTCTCGCCGCAAGGCCGAGGATCACCCCGCCCGCCAAGCCGACGGCGAAGGCCGTCAACGTTGCCGTCGTTTCCTCCATGGCGCGCTCACTGTTTTGGAGCTGCGTTGGCCGTTGCCTGCCGGCCAGTCTTCTATCGACCAGTCTTCTATCGACCAGTCTTCTATCGACAAGTCTTCTATCGACAAGTCTTCTATCGACCGGGACCGCCGGTCAATTCATTAGTGTTGAACAGCTAGGAGCCTGTCCGAGTAGTCGTTTGCCTTGTCAAGGCGAGTCTGATTCTTCTGAGCGTTATGAGCAAGCATTTTCGCCCCTGGAAGATCGACCAGACGCAGCTGTTGCCGGCGTCGGTCGCAGACTATGTGCCGGCAG
>JAHJSN010000211.1 GCA_018830445.1 Alphaproteobacteria bacterium
AACGTCACGGCAGGACCGGAGCCTTCCGGATCGGAGGCGTTGTACCGTCGCCTCAATCGCGTATCATGAACCGCCGTATGCGGAACCGCACGTACGGTGGTGTGGGAGGACGGCGGGAGCAATCCCGCCTCCTACCCGATCTGTCTCCCCTAAAACGCGGCAAGCAACGGAAAACGTCAGCAATTTGTTGATTGCGGCCCGCGTTTGGTCACTCCGTGGGAATAGCCTTTTCTCAGACATGAAAGAATGCTGTCATTTCGCCAGCTTTCGGACTTGCCATTCTGAGGAATTTCCCCATGCCGGTTCTGCTACGTAGCTTCGCCCTCGTTTGCTGGGCGCTTATCGCCCACGCCATGCTTTCGGTGCCTCTGACAATCCCGGCCCACGCCGAGGACGCGGCAAGTTTCGCCCACAAGCAGATCGACCAGGAAGCGGCGAATTACGCAGAATACCTGGAGAGGTTCAAGCCGAAGTCCGGCAAGACCAAGCTGAATGTTTTTCTGAATAACGGCGCCAGCCTCATCGCGAAGGATCCGCGCGGCGCCGCCCGATCCTTCGCCGTTGCAGTGGCGATCGATCCGCAAAGCTCGCCAGCCTGGCTCGGCCTGGCCAACGCGCTGCTCGCCTACGATCCGGCCACCTATGAAGGTTCCGAGCGCTACAACGTTCCGGTCAATGCCTCCGGCGCCGCCTACCGGGCCTATCAGAAAGCCGCGACCCCGGCAGCAAAAGCCGAATCCCTCGCGGTGCTGACCGAAGCCCTCGTTCGCCGGTCGTTCTGGCGTCCCGCCATCGAAGCCCTCAAGGCCAGCCTCGCCTTGCAGCCCGACGCCGCCCTCCGCCAGCGCCTGACCGCCCTCAAGGCCGAGCACGGCTTCCGCATGACGACCTACAACACGCAGTCCGATACCAGCGAACCGCGCATCTGCCTGGAATTCTCCGAACAGCTTTCTTCAAAGCAGGCCGACTTCTCCGACTTCATCTCCGTTGGCGGCAAGGACCCGCAATCGGTGACGCTGGAAGGTCAAAGCCTGTGCATCGGCGGCCTGCAGCACGGTGAGCGCTACGAAATAGAGCTGCGCGAGGGGCTGCCCTCGGATATCGCGGACGAAAAGCTCGAAAAAACGGTTCCGATCGCCGCCTACGTTCCCGACCGCAAGCCATCGGTACGTTTTACCGGCCGCTCCTATGTGCTGCCGAGCCGCGGCCAGCAGGGCATTCCTCTGGTCTCGGTCAATACCGACAGCGTCAATGTCGAAGTCTTCCGCATCGGCGACCGCGCGCTTGCCGGCCAGCTTGAGGACGGCGACTTTGCCCGCCAGCTTTCAACCTGGGACGTTAACTCCATAAAGGAGCGTAGGGGCGAGAAGGTTTATGACGGCACCTTGACGACGGGGCAGAAGCTCAACGCTGAAGTCACCACGGCTTTCCCCGTGAGTGACGCCCTCGGCACATTGAAGCCGGGCGTCTACGCCATGACCGCGAAGCCGACCAAGCCGACCGGCGAAGACAGCTACCAGATCGCGACCCAGTGGTTCATCGTCTCCGATCTCGGCCTCACCGCCCTTAATGGCGACGACGGCATCCACGCCTTCATCCGCTCGCTCGATACGGCAACCCCCGTTGCCGGGACCGAGGTTCGCCTCGTCGCCCGCAACAATGAGGTCCTGGCCACCGCCAAGTCCGATGACAAGGGCCACGTCCTGTTTGAAAAGGCCCTCGCTCGTGGCGAAGGCGGGCTTCAGCCGGCAATCCTGGTCGCCCAGAACGGCGCTACCGACTACGCCTTCCTCGACCTCGCCACCGCAGCATTCGACCTGACCGACCGCGGCGTTGCCGGCCGCGATCCGACCGGCCCGATCGACGCATTTGTCTATACCGAGCGCGGTGTCTATCGCCCCGGCGAAGTCATCCACCTGACCGCTCTCGTCCGTGATGACGCCGGCAGGGCTTCGAGCCTTCCGGTCACGTTGGTCATGACCCGCCCGGACGGTGTCGAGCATCGCCGCCTGACGCTTAAGGACGGCGGGCTTGGCGGACGCACTTCGCTGGTCACGCTTTCCGGCGGCGCCATGACCGGCACCTGGCGCGCCCGCATCCACGTCGACCCCAAATCCCCGGCGGTCGCCGAGACGGCTTTCCTCGTCGAGGACTTCGTCCCTGAACGTCTCGACATGAAGCTTGCCGCAAAATCCGAAATTCTGAAAATCGGCGAGACCGCCGAAATCGAGGCCGATGGACGCTTCCTTTATGGACCGCCCGCTGCCGATCTTGCCCTCGAAGGAGAAATCGTCGTGCGGCCGGCCTCCGGTGGCGTGCCTGGATACTCCGGCTTCCGCTTTGGCCAGGCCGACGAACTGATCACGCCGACGCGCGCTCAGCTTGCCGGTCTGCCGCGCACTGATGCGCAAGGCCATGCCGTCATCGTCGCACAATTGCCGAAGGTGGCGGAGACCGCCCAGCCGCTCGAAGCCCAGTTGATTGTCCGCCTCGCAGAGCCCGGCGGCCGCACCATCGAGCGCTCCACGACGCTGCCCGTCGATCTCGGTGTCGAGCGCGTCGGCATCAAACCGGTCTTCGAGAATGACCGCCTCGACGAAGGCCAGTCCGCCCGCTTCGAAGTCGTCCGGCTCGGACCTGATGGAAAGCCGAAACACGCGACCGGTCTGAACTGGACCTTGAAGCGTGTCGACACCCGCTGGCAGTGGTACACGCGCGACGGCAGCTGGAACTATGAAGCCGTCACGGTTTCCCGCCAGATCGCCACCGGTGAGCTGACCGGCGACGCCTCTGGCCCGGCCAAAATCGAAACCGCCGTCGACTACGGTCGTTACGTCCTCGAAGTCGCAACCGCCGAAGCCGATGGCGCTGCGTCTTCCTACGCCTTCAACGCCGGCTGGTTTGCGTCCGCCGACAAGCCCGACAGCCCGGAAGTTCTCGACGTCGCGCTCGACAAGGCAAGCTACCGTCCCGGCGACACCGCCAAGCTTCGCATTGCAACCCGTCTGGGCGGCCGCGCGCTCGTCGCGATACTTGGGTCGCGCCTGCATGCGATGCAGGAAGTCGAAATCCCCAATGGCGGCGGCTCGGTCGATATTCCGGTCGGTGACGATTGGGGCCCCGGCGCCTACGCCACCGCGCTTCTCTACCGCCCGATGGAGGCATCCGCCAAGCGCATGCCGCAGCGCGCTCTTGGCCTCACCTGGGTTGGCCTCGACCAGTCCACCCGCGAGTTGAAAATCAGTCTTGATCAGCCCGGCAAGATCAAGTCCGGAACCCGTCTTGAAGTCCCGGTCAGCCTCGAAGGTCTGGCCGCGGGAGAACCCGCCCGCGTGACCCTCGCGGCGGTCGACCTCGGCATCCTCAACCTGACCCGCTTCAAGACACCGGCTCCCGAACGTTGGTTCAATGCCCAGACCAAGCTCGGCACCGAGATTCGCGATTACTACGGCCGCCTCATTGACGGCATGCGTGCCGAACGCGGCGCGTTGCGCTCCGGCGGCGATGCCGACCAGATGCAGACCCAAGGGACGCCACCGGTCGAAGCGACTGTCGCCGAATTCTCCGGCATTGTTGAAGTCGGTCCCGACGGCAAGGTCACGGTCGGCTTCGACCTGCCCGAGTTCAACGGCACGTTACGCCTGATGGCGGTAGCCTGGTCGAAGGATAAGGTCGGCCATGCTTCCGGCGATGTCTTCGTCCGTGACGCGGTTGCCCTCACCGTCGCCGCCCCGCGCTTCCTGACGCTTGGCGACGAAGTCGATCTGGGCTTTGACATCCACAACGTCGAAGGCCCGAACGGCACCTACAAGGTCGGCCTCACCCAGAGCGCAGAAGGTGCTCCCGGCAAGGCAGTGGCGTCCCGCGATGTCGCTCTCGAAGCCGGCCAGCGCGTTCGCGAAATCGTCAAGCTCACCGCCGACACGCTTGGCCTCCAGGCCTATCGCGTCACCGTCGAAGGTCCCGACGGAATCTCCGTTGGCCGCGATCTCAAGATCGACGTCAAGGCGCCCGCCGGAGACATTCGCCGCACCACGGTTGCGACCTTGAAAGCCGGCGGCAGCATCGAGATCTCTCCCGATCTCGTCGCCGACCTCATCCCTGAGCGAACCGAGCTTAGCGTTTCTGTCGGCCCGGCCGCGCGCTTCGATGCAGCCGGCATGATCGCCAGCCTCGACCGCTATCCCTACGGTTGCACCGAGCAGACCATCTCCAAGGCGCTGCCGCTCGTTTATGCCGATCTCGTTGCGACCCGCACCGGGATTTCCATGGACCCCGAAGTCAAGGAACGCGTGCAGAAGGCCATCGACCGCGTCTTCGAGATGCAGGACTCTTCCGGTGCCTTCGGCTCCTGGGGACCGTCAGCGACCAACATGTGGCTCACCGCCTACGCCGCCGACTTCATGACCCGCGCCCGCGAAGCTGGCTATCGCGTCGATCCGCGCGGCTACGATCAGGCGCTCGACCGCCTGGCGAACTTCATCGCCTACGCTCAGGATTTCGAATCCGGCGGCGGTGATCGCGCCTACGCGCTTTACGTGCTCGCCCGCAATGGCCGCGCCCCGATGGGCGAACTGCGCTACTACGCCGACGCCCGCTTGAATCGCTTCTCGACGCCGATTGCCAAGGCACAGCTCGGAGCCGCCCTCGGCTTGATGGGCGAACGCCAGCGTGCGACGACGGCAATCTCGGCGGCGGCAAACGACCTGATGGGCACGCCAGCGGTTTCAACCGCCGACTACCGTGACGATTACGGTTCGTGGCTGCGTGACGGCGCGGCGCTACTCGCACTGTCGTCTGAAACGAGCATCAAGCCGGCCTCGACCGATGGCCTTGCCGACCGTGTCTCCGCCGCGGCGCTTTCCGACCGGTACACCTCGACACAGGAGCAGGCCTGGTTGCTTCTCGCCGTCAAGGCACTCGGCGACAGCGATGCGACTTCCGCGCTGCGCATCGGTTCCAACACCTACAAGGCGCCGCTCAACCGCACCATGTCCGCGCTGCAGGTGAAGTCCAATCCGATCACCATTCATAACGAGGCGGCAGAAGATACCACCGCAGTGATCTCCATCACCGGCGCGGCGACGATGCCGGAACCGCCGGCCTCCGAAGGCTTCAAAATCGAGCGCGCCTACTACACGCTCGATGGCGCGGCCCTCGACCTGCAAAGCGCCAACGGCGGCAAGTCGGCGGTCAAGCAGAACGAGCGCTTCATCGTCGTCGTCAAGGTAACCGCCGACAAGGCCGGAGGCCGCGTGCTGGTCGCCGACCGCCTGCCGGCGGGCTTCGAGGTCGAGAACCCGCGCCTCGTTTCGTCGGGCGATCTGTCGAGCCTCTCCTGGCTCAAGACGGACATCGGCGCCGAGCACACCGAGTTCCGCGACGACCGCGTCGTTGCAGCCTTCAACCTGTTCGACGCCACCAACAAGGACAGCCAGACGGTGTCCATCGCCTACATGGTACGCGCCGTGACGCCCGGCAGCTTCGTGCATCCCGCCGCCGTCGTGGAGGACATGTACGTTCCCGAGCGCCACGCCCGCACGGCCGCAGGCCGCCTGTCGGTCGAGACCAACTGAGGGTTTCGCCGATGAGCGCGCTTGACGGCGAATCACCCAAACTGACCTGCCCGCCGCGAAGGTTGGGGTCCGGTCATGCAATGGCAGCCGCCGACAGGTCTGCCGAAGTCGGCGGGCTCGACCATCGGGCCAGCATTCCGATGGCTGGGACTCGAATGAGCGGGACTGTCGTTTGGCTGCGTCGCACTACCTTGGCCGTGGGTCTCCTTGGCGTTCTGGCGCTGACGGCCTGGGGCGGCTTCGAAGCGGCCATCGCATCGATGCCGCCTCCGCCGCTGCAATCCGCCGACGAAGTTTCCGTCACCGTCGTCGATCGCAAAGACCGGCTTCTCAGGGCCTTCACCACGGCGGATGGCCGCTGGCGGCTGCCGGCAACGCACGACAGTGTCGACCAGCGCTACCTATCCATCCTGCTCGCGTTCGAGGATGGCCGATTTTATGAACACGGCGGCGTCGATGTTCTAGCCCTCGGCCGCGCTGCGCTTCAGATGATTATGAACGGCCGCATCGTTTCCGGCGCCTCGACCCTGACGATGCAGACTGCCCGCCTGCTCGACCAGCGCCACCAGCGTACCCTGCATGGCAAGCTTTTCCAGATCCTGCGCGCCGTGCAGCTGGAACGCCGCTTGACCAAACGGGAGATCCTCGACCTCTACCTGCGCCTCGCACCATTTGGCGGCAACATCGAAGGCGTTCGCGCCGCATCGCTTGCCTACTTCGGCAAGGAACCGGCGCGCCTGTCGGTTGCCGAAGCCGCGCTCCTCGTCGCGCTGCCGCAATCGCCCGAGGCTCGCCGGCCGGACCGGTTTGCGAAAAACGCCAGGGCCGCCCGCAATCGTGTGCTCGACCGGGCGCTCGAAGCCGGCGTCATCACCGCGCCGGAAAGGGACCGGGCACTGGCCGAGACCGTACCGTCGGCCCGCCGCGAATTCCCGATGCTCGCCCCGCATTTGGCCGAAGCTGAAGTTGCGGCATTCCCGAAGCGCACTCTACATCGGCTGACAATCGACCGTGACCGGCAGTCAGCCCTGCAGGCATTGGTCTCCGAACGCGCCGCACTGCTTGGGCAGCGGCTCTCGGCGGCCCTTCTTGCCGTCGACCACACAACCGGCGAGATCATCGCGCACGTCGGCTCACCGGGTTACCTCGACGCCAACCGCTTCGGCTCCATCGACATGACAGGCGCACTGCGATCCCCCGGCTCGACGTTGAAACCCATCGTCTACGGCCTCAGCTTCGAGCGCGGCATCGCCCACCCCGAAACCCTCATTGAGGATCGCCCGTCGCGCTTCGGATCGTACCGGCCCGAGAACTTCGATGAGTCGTATCAGGGAACCGTCACCATCCGCGATGCCCTAGGGTCTTCGCTCAACGTTCCCGCCGTCAAGGTTCTCGACCGGCTCGGCCCCGACCTTCTCATCGGCAGGTTGCGCCGCGCCGGTGTCGAGCCTGTCCTTCCGGATGAAGCAAAGCCGAGCCTTGCGATAGCGCTTGGCGGTCTCGGAATCACGTTGCACGATCTGGCAGGCCTTTATGCGAGCCTCGCCGAAGGCGGCCGCCACGTCGAACTTAGCCACCGGCTGGGCGAGTCCGCGCAGAAGCGTCTTACCGGCAGGATCGCCGACGATCAGAAGAAGTCGCTGCTCTCGCCGGTGGCCTCCTGGTACATCACGGATATCCTGAAAGACGCCCCCGCCCCAGATAACGTCCGCGGCGGCCGCATCGCCTACAAGACCGGCACCTCCTACGGTTACCGCGATGCTTTCGCGGTCGGTTACGATGGCCGCTACACGATCGCGGTCTGGGCCGGCCGCCCCGATGGAGCTTCGACACCCGGCCTTGTCGGCCGCACGGCCGCGGCTCCGATCCTGTTCGACGCGTTTTCGCGCATCGCCGTGAAGCGCGAACCACTCCCCAGACCGCCTGCCGGGACGCTCCGCGTCGGCGGCGCCGAATTGCCGCCCAATCTCAAGCGTTTTTCGCTGCTTGCCCTTTCAGACAACGCCGTCGCGGAGTTCCGCCGCGATCCTCTTGCGATTTCCTTCCCGCCCGATCGTTCGGAAGTCGAAATTCTAGCTGGAACCGATCCCGATCCGCTGCCATTGAAAGCCGAAGGCGGCGCGCTGCCGCTCACTTGGCTGATCGACGGCAAGCCGATCAAATCCCCGCCCCATCGGCGCGATGCCCAATGGCAGCCGGGCGGACCGGGGTTTGTAAAGGTGTCGGTGGTGGACGCGGAAGGCCGTGTCGACCGGGTCACAGTGCGGCTTCGCGATTGACCGATCCTGCCTGAAGCGCTCTAACGTCCCCGGGCGACAGAAAGTTCAACTCCGATCTGCAAAAGCGCGCGGGGCCGCATGGCATTCAATTACGGACGCAATCCATTTCTTGCAGCATGGCGCCGCTGGATGCTGTTCCTGTTCGCCTGCGGCGCACTGTTTTGGATCATCGTTCTCGGCCCGGTGTCCTGCGGCGCACCTGAAACCCAAACGACGGACAAAAAGGAACTGCCTGCATTGGGCGCGACCCTTGCCGGCACGACGGTCTCCGGCCTGTCTTCCGGCGCCTACATGGCCGAACAGTTCCAACTCGCCCACGCCGATATCGTAGCCGGTGCAGCGATCGTCGCCGGCGGTCCCTACGCCTGCGCCGAGAGCGCCTTCACCGGATTAATGCCCGACGCTGGTGTCCAGATCCTGAGCGCCACGCGCGCTTCGAGCGGCTGCATGCTGGATACCCTTGCGATCTATGGCGTGCCGGATGCCCAAAAACTCGCCGAGCGCGCCCGCGAGCTTTCCGAGGCCGGCCGCATCGGCCAAATCGCGGACATCGTCAGCGACCGCGTTTACGTCTTCTCGGGAACCAACGACCAGGTCGTGCGCCCGCGCATCGTCACGAAGACGGTGGAGTTCTATTCCGAACTCGGCGTCCCGGAGGCGAACATCAATGCCGTGATGAACGTTCCCGCCGGCCACGCCATGATTACCCTCGACCAGGGCGGCAGCTGTGAGATGAACGCCGTCCCCTACATCGTCGATTGCGACTACGATCAGGTCGGCGCGTTCTTCTCTTTCCTCTATTCGCCAGCCAGCGAGCCGTCCGGCCCGTCGACGGGCAGCTTCGTCGAATTCGATCAGCAGGAGTTCACCGAAGGCCTCGCCAGCACCAGCCTGACTTCGACCGCCGTTGTCTACGTTCCGCAGGCCTGCGAAAAGGGCCGCTGCCGCGTTCACGTCGCCTTCCACGGCTGCCAGCAGAACCGCGACGCCGTGAAGACCGCTTTTACCAGAGATGCCGGCTACGGCCGCTGGGCGGACGCCAACAAGGTCGTGGTGCTGTTCCCCGAAGTCGGCAAGTCGGCGTTGAACCCGCTCGGCTGCTGGGACTGGTGGGGCTACACCGGGCCCGACTATCTCACCCGCGACGCTCCCCAGATCACCGCCGTCCGCCGCATGCTCGACCGCCTCGCAGGCAGCGGCGGCCAGAGCTGATCCGCGCCGGATTCGCCCATCGCCGTGCAAGCAGCGCATTCGGTGAATGAAGCGCGCGGTCTCGTGTAGGGTGGATAGAGCGAAGCGAAATCCACCAAATTGCTCGCAGGGTGCCGAACGCATTGCGGCGGGCTACGCTCCGCTAAACCCGCCTTATATCATCCGTCTTGCTTGCTGCACTGGGCTTTATTATTGTGTGAGCCGCGCAATTGTTGGGTGGGTCAACTGCCGCAGATCTGGATGCAGCGGCGTGGTTCCTTCATAGTCAGAGCTAACCTTGAACTCTCCAAATGAATTCAAGGTCATTTTCCTCGCAATGATGACCGTGTAGGCTGCGGACGCATTGCCAGCGAAGGTGCTAAGGCTGTTCACTTCCAGGATTCCGTTCGGAGCATAGATGGCTCCTTCGTATTTCGACAGGCTGTTGCTGTTGATGATGAATGGTGGTGCCGAAAGAGTCCTCGGGTCACGCGACTGATAAATCAGGATACCTTTGTGCGTCCCGGTCGTTGGCGCAGATGCTTGGAAGCGGCTAGCGCTGTTCACATTCAAGCGTGCAGCAGAACCCTGAAAGAAGAGCATGACGCCATTGCCTTCGACCGATGAAAGCGAGTTAACAACAAACTCTCCTCGGAAGACGTAGACACCCGGCTGCATCTTCGCTGATCCGAGAGCGTTGACTTCCGTTTTTCCGCAGTAGACACCCGGCGACATCGACTGGAATCCGCCGTTGACCGTGAAGTCGGTGAAGTTGCACGGCATGGTTGCTGCGGCAGGCTCCGGCAGGCTGACGAGTGGGTCGGATTGCTTCGTGCAACCCTCTTTGGCTGCAGGCTGAATGGTTCCGCCGCTATTTTTGTGTGCCTGACCCTTAACGCAGACTGAGCTGGCGACAACGGTGCTGTTGCTGTTGGCAAAGATCGCCTCGGCATTAGAAGAATTGACGTGAATGCCGCACGTTGCTTGCATTTTGGCATCTGAGTTCGCCGTCAGACCGATCTCTGAATCCTCAAGGAGCAGTACGCAAGTGGGTGTCTGGGCAACTGAGCCAATCGTGGCGGTTGACGAGGCTTCGACGGGAAGTTCATAGATTCCCGCCAGTTTGAGCAGCGTCGTATCCACACTTCTTGCTGCTGTGACACGGACCTTCCCGCCGTCAATTACAACTTGAGGGGTGACACTGGCATCACTATAGTTTGCCAGGAAGCTCGTCTCTGCCTTGGCAATCTTGTTGTCCGCAGCCAAAGCAGCAGCCAAAGCAGCGCTGTCACTTGCAAATGCCAGCCTCCGTTGTTCAGAATAGGCTCTGTTGAAATCCAATGCCGAGCCAACGACTATTAGGGCTCCAACTGCCAGGATGCCAAATATGGGCGCGACTGAACCGGAAGTGTCCTTCCTGAAATTTACTTTACGCATTGCGCACCTCCCAGCTTACTTCGTTGGGTATTGAGTATCATAACGCGGGTTTCCAAAGGTTTTAGTATTTGCGTAAAATTTTACCTACCCATTGGATTCTGTGGCGATGACTAAAAAAGTACTCTTTAAAACGACTGACCTGCCCTGTTTCTTCGGACCACGTTTGGCTCGACCGATATGATTTACGAAGCCTTACTTTTCTCGACAGGGTTCGATGCCAAAAAAGCATACGGCGGCTTGCTATATGGAAAGACAGCCTCGCAGGCAGCGGCGGCCAGAGCTGATCCGCGCCGGATTCGCCCATCGCCCAGCAAGCGGCGCATTAGTTGAATGTAGCGTGCGGCCACGTGTAGGGTGGATAGAGCGAAGCGAAATCCACCAAATTGCTCGCAGGGTGCCGAACGCATTGCGGCGGGTTACGCTCCTGAACGACCAGCCCGCCCCCTATCCCCAACTCCGGCCCTGCGGCCATTGGCAAGGTTTTGCGGCGCTTGACGGACAGGCTATTGTCCGCTGATCAAGAAGAAGGCCATAACTGGCCGGCAGCGAAAATTCCGGGGGGAACGCACTTGCTCATCGTCAGAAAAGCCGCCGCCAGCGTCTGGCCGCGCTGGGATCGCCAATCCGGCGCAGTCGCCCGCCCCGGGATATTTGCGACCGCCATCCGTTGCTTCGCGGTCGCAGCTATCGGCATCTGGGTCGCCGCCGCCCAGGAAGATCCGGTCGATACCGAGCGCGACGCGGCCATCCGCGCGCCGGAAGAACTTGCCGCCGCCCGCACCGCCCCCCCGACCAAGGAGATGATGGTCGCCTTCTACGGCGGCGCGCCTTACACCTACCCGAGCCGCGTCACCCTGAAGAAGGAAGGTGTCCACGACTTTGCGGTTGAACCCGTCGAATGGCGCGGCGAACCGTTCAACGACCCGATCTATTACGGCGTGCGCATCGTCAACTGGTTTGCGAGCGGCCGCACCGGCGCGATGCTGGACTTCACCCATTCCAAGACCATCGGCGAACTCGACAAGGAAGCGGGCTTCGAAGGCCTCATCAACGGCGAACCTGCCCCTGAAAAGGCCAGGATCGGCGATATTTTCCGCCGCCTTGAGGCAAGCCACGGCCACAACATGCTGACCTTGAACGGGCTTCTCCGCCTGTTCGATCTCAATCCGCGCCTGTCGCTTTATGGCGGCCTCGGTGCCGGCATCAACCTGCCTCATTCGGAAATCCAGCTGATGAAGGGCGGCGGGCGCACCTATGAGTATCTTTACACCGGCCCCGCGGCCCAGGCGCTGATCGGCGTCGAGTTCCGCATTCCGCGCATGAGCTACTTCCTCGAATACAAGTTCACATTCGCCCACTACGACGTGCCGCTGAGCGAGCTCGACGGCACCAAGATCGGCCTGTTCGCCGACCTGTTCCGGCAGGCGCAACGCTGGTGGTCCGGCGAACCCCCGCCCGGCGGCCTACTCTCCAAGCAGCTGATCAGCCATCAGGCCATCGGCGGCCTCGGCGTGCGCTTCGGCGCCAGCGCTGCGCCGACACCGGTGAAGTGACCACCCCGGCGCCTGCTTACTTCGGCCCCGGAAGGAGCGCGTCGGTTCGCCCCGTCAGCCGGTAGCCGATGAGCCCGATCCATTCGCGCACGCCAAGATCGAACCGCTCAAGACCCGCCGGGATCGAGGCGAACATGCGGACAAGATCGCGGTTGTCGCGCGTCCGGTAATCGACCGGCGCGGCAATCACGTCGAACCCCGCCGCGCGGAAAACGCCGATCGAGCGCGGCATGTGGTAGGCCGACGTCACCAGAAGCCACCTCTCGCCTGGCTTCGGCTTGACCAGATCGCGCGTCAGTGCGGCGTTTTGGAAGGTATTGAGCGCTTTCGGCTCAAGAAGTATGCGATCCCTCGCAATTCCGACATCGTCGAGGAACTGCCCGACTGGCCCTGCTGCATCGCTGCCCCGGCCCATCAACCCGCCGACGCCGCCGGTAAAAACAATCCTCGCCCCCGGCCAGCGCCGCGCCAGCCGCACCCCCTCGCTCAAACGCTCCGCGGCTTCGTTGACCGCCAGCCCCGGCCGCCCCGCGCTCACCCATCCGTCTTCGAAGCCGCCGAGAATGATGATCCCGGCAACAGGTTCATCGTTGGATGGCAGCTCGACTTTCGCGAAACGCTCTTCAAGCGGCAGCACCAGATAGTTGCCAAGCGGCAGCAATCCGCCCGCCAGCATCAACGATAGCCCGCCGAACGCCAGCGAAAATCCAAGCCGCCGCCGCCGCGACAGCACCAGCACGAAAAGTCCCGCCGCGATTGCAATGACGCTGAGCGACGACGGCTGCGCGAACAGCCAGAATATCTTGGTGGCGTAATAGAACATCCCAAAAAATCTCTCGCGATGAAACGGCAGGATGCTCGATTAGCATTGATCGCATGGCGCCGATAAGGCGGCGGCCCGCTTGACCGGCAGGCCGGCACTCAAGGCAAACGAGACTTGAGCCCCCCGATTCGGCTATATGATTCGGTGAAAGGGGCAAGATCGAATGTCCAGCGATGAAGGAAATGATACCAACGCCGACCGTCCAAGCAGCATACCGTGGCCGCCGCTGCTGATCGTCGCCATGTTAACGACGGCAATCGCCCTCGGCAATTACCTGCCTTTGCCCTGGCCGGGGATCGACGACATGCCCGCCCGCGTTATCGGGATCGGGCTCGGCGCGCTGGGCGTAATGCTCTTCATCTGGGCCGGCTACACGCTGTGGCGCCACGACACCACCGTGATGCCGCACAAGGGTTCCACGGCACTTGCCACTAACGGTCCCTTCGCCTGGGTTCGCAATCCGATCTATCTCGGCGACGCGTTGATATTCCTGGGCGTCGGCGAGTTCACCAAGAACATCTGGTTCGTCATTCTGACACCTGTCTTTGCCGCGCTCGTCACCTGGCTGGCGATCCTGCCCGAGGAGCGCTACCTCGAAAAGAAATTCGGCGACGCCTACAGGGCCTACAAGGAAAAGACACGCAGGTGGATCTGATGCGGACGGTCGGGATGAGACATGAGGCGTGAGACATGAGGCAACCGTGGGGGAGCCATGAGCCGCGATTATGCTGAAAAGGAGCGCGAGTTCATCGAAGGCCTGAAAGCCGACACCGGCCGCGATCTCGGCGAGTGGATGAGCGCGATCGGCGACAAGAACTTTGCGCATCGCAACGATGCCATCGACTGGCTGCGCCAGCAGGGCTTCCTGTTCGCCTGGGCGTCATGGCTGGAGCGCATCCACAATAACGGCGGCCAGCCGATCTACTACGACGAATCTGCGCCGCCTGCCCCCGCCGCTCCGGTGAAGCATCCCGCCCCGCCTCCGGCCTCGCCCCCTCCCTCTCCCCCGCTGCACTCCAACGCGGGCTCGCATGCCGGCAGGCCGGTCGACGTGCCAACCCCGAGGCCGGTCCAGCTGGAGGGCGCATCGGTCATTCAATTCCCCGGCGCACGCTCAACACTGGCCAAGCCGCCCCCGCCAGCGCCAAGCCGCGCCGTGCCGGCAAGCTCTCCCTCGGTTGCAACGTCCCCGCAAGTCATGGCCGTCATAGCTGCCGCCAAAGCCTACGCGCCGTTGGCCGGGTTCCTGATCCGCTCAATCGCCGATAACCTTCCCGGAACCGTTTTTCGCGCCGGAACAAGGCGCGTCGAGATGTTTGCCGGCCCGCTGCCCTTCGCCCTGCTCTCTGTCGGCGGCAAGGATTTGAAACTTGTCTACGCTGGTCCGGCGGACCGCTTTGAGCCTCCCTCGGAGAAGTCGCGCCTGCCAAATCTGGGAGTGCCGTTGTCACCGCTGTTGACCCATATGGTCGCGCTCACCGACGCCAGGCAAATCGATGAAGCCTTTGTGGAAACGATCCGCCGGGCTCGTGCCCGCGTCGAAAGATAGAAAAAAGATCAAGCAAATTCAGTTGGTAAGGCTGAGGGCACGCGAATTAGATTTGCCTTTCTGACCCGCTGCAACCATCTGATTGCCATCATTGCGTGGTTTCGTACCGCGTGGTTGGAGGGTCTTGAATGGCAGCCAGTGTTCGCGATTTACTATTGCCCGTGGCGTGCACTGTAGCGCTGTGGGTTGCGGCTGTCGCGCCCGTTGCAGCGCAGACGTCGTATCGCGATTCGATCGGCGACCTGCTGTCCGGCATTACCGGTTCGTCGCCGGCGGCCGCGCAATCTGCCACCCGTAACGAAGATGCCGCCTCCGGCCGGTCAGCGGCAAAACCTGCCGCCGATCCGCGCGAGGATGAAAAGGCCTACCAGCAGGCCCGTGACCTCATGCTGGCCATCGATGCCATTTTGAAGGACACCGCCGAGGAGCGCGCCGATGCCCGCAAGCTTCCCGGCAAGGACGAATTCCTGGTCACCCCGATCTGGACCGAAACGCGCGAGGACCGCGAAAACCGGATTCGCGGCCTGCTCGATAGCGCCCTTGGAATTGTCACCGATGCCCCCGTCGTCGAGGTGCAAAAGAAGGTCGAGGGGCTGCGCCGGAACATCTCCGAGTTGGAGGACCAGATTGTCCAGTTGAAGGAGCGCCGGCTCACCGCTCCCAAGGACGCGCTGCTGCCCGGCATGCTGAGCGACACCGTCGACAGCCTCGGCTCCGAGATCAAGGACGCCGAAAGCCGCATCGAAACCAACAAGTCCGAAATTGCCAAGGCTAAGACCGAGATCCGCGAGTCCCTCGTTGCCTCAGGTATCGAGCTGGACGAAGCCCAGATCGACCTGCTTCTCGAAAGCGTTCTTTCCGGCGATCTGGTCCGGCTGGTCGCCGCCTTTAACGCCGCCAAGATGATCGATTCGCAGCTCGCCGACCGGCTCAACGCCAGCGGCGACAACATGAAAGCCGCGCGCAAGTACTTCGCCATGCACGCCGCCCTGTTCGCGATGCTGGTTCACGCCCAGCAGTCGACCATCACCAAGATCGACGAAAACTATATGCCGAAGCTGGATGCGATCCTGCAGGACATCAAGGCGGCACGAAAGAAGACTGACAGCCTGTTGAAGGCTGGCGGCAACCGGCCCGACCAGATTCGCGCGCTGGAAGCCAACCGCAAGAGCCAGGAGATCGCCGAACAGGCCGCCCGTGGCTATCGCGATTACCTCCACCAGCAGCGCGAGCAGTTGGCCCGTGCCCGCTCGCGCGCCACGCATGATTTGCGCATCGCTGACAATACCTTCGAGACCGTTGAAGCGAGTTTCCAGCTGCGCAACCTGATGCGCGACTCGGCGGCATCCTTCGAAGCGATCCAGAAGCTTGAGGCGCCGACCTTCGATCAGATCTTCAAGAACGAGGAACTGCGCAAGGAGTTCGAGAACCTGACGCGCAAACTCGACGTGCCGACCAGCTGAGCGCCCGGTAGGTTGGGTCAAAGTGGGCTAGTGGCCTGTCTCGCCTAAATCGGCGTGCTGGCCGCAACCGCTGACGATTTAGGCGAGACATGAAGGCCACTAGCGAAAACAATGGCTTAGTGTGGCGTTCAGCGCGCCTCAATTGACAACTCCTCTGCGGCACCAAC
>JAHJSN010000212.1 GCA_018830445.1 Alphaproteobacteria bacterium
CTACGAGAAGGGCATTCGGATCAAGAAGTCCGAGATGAAGCGCCTCGACATCGAAGGCGATGCGTTCCATCCTGAATGGAACTACACGATTAAACCAAGGCGCCACGACCCGTAGCGGTTATCGTTGAAGGTGTCCTAAGTGCGAGTTCATGGTGCGTTAAGCCCCGAAAAGCTTAAGAACGTTTAACTACACGGTTGCGCCGTCTCCGGCTAAGACAGTCACGATGATCGATCGCAAGCGCACGCAAACCTAACTGGAGAATTGCCTGATGGTCCAACGCGCAACGAGCCTGGTGAAAACCGGCCTCTCCGCCTTCGCGGCGCTCGCCGTACTCCTTTCAGGCAATGCGCAGGCCGACGACACGCACCATCATGCCCTTTCGCTCGTCGGCGAACCCAAGTTCGGTCCCGACTTCGAACACTTCGACTGGGTCAACCCGGATGCACCCAAGGGCGGAACCTTGCGGGTTGCGGCGCTCGGTTCCTTCGACTCTCTCAATCCCTTTACCATCAAGGGGGAAGTGGCCAACGGCATCGGATCGCTTGTCTACGATTCATTGATGACTGGCAGTCTCGATGAACCCTCCACCGAATATGGTCTCGTCGCCGAATGGGTCTCCTACCCGGAGGATTATTCTTCCGCGACATTCCAGTTGCGCGAAGCCCCCCGCTTCCATGACGGCAAGCCGATCACCGTCGAAGACGTCATCTTCTCGCTTGAGGCGGTCAAGAAGGCCCACCCGCTCTACAACCTCTATTACAAGAACGTGATTTCCGCCGAAAAGGTCGGCGAGCGCCAGGTCAAGTTCACCTTCGACATGAAGGGAAACCGCGAACTGCCCCAGATCCTCGGTCAACTCCCGGTCCTTCCGAAGCACTTCTGGGAGGCGAACGGCCGCGACGGCGAGACCCGCGACCTGTCGAAGACGACCATGGAGCCGCCGCTCGGCTCGGGTCCTTACCGCATCAAGGAGGTCAACCCCGGTCGAGAGGTGATCTACGAGCGGGTAGAGGACTATTGGGCCAAGGACCTGCCGGTTCGCCGCGGAATGTACAACATGGATGAGGTCCGCTTCATCTACTTCAAGGACAACACCCCCGCCTTCGAGGCGTTCCTTGCCGGGCTCGTCGATTACCGCCAGGAATCGAGCGCCAACTACTGGGCGACCCGCTACACCACCGACGCGATCAAGTCCGGCAAGATCAAGAAGGAACAGTTGAAGGATGGTAGCGTCGCCCCGATGCAGGCGTTCGTGTTCAACACCCGCCGCAAGCAGTTCGCCGACCCGCGCGTCCGCCGCGCGTTGAATTACGCCTTCAATTTCGAGGCGATGAACAAGTCGCTGTTCTACGGCAGCTACATCCGCGTCGGCAGTTATTTCGACAATTCCGAACTGGCTGCCAAGGGCCTGCCGGAAGGCCGCGAACTCGAGATCCTCAACGGTTTCAAGGACCGCGTTCCCCCCGAAGTCTTCACCGAAGTCTGGCAGAACCCCAAGAACGACTCCCCGACTGATTTCCGCAACAACCTGCGCATGGCCATGGGGCTTCTCAAGGAAGCCGGCTGGACCTTGAAGGACGGCAAACTTGTCGATGCTTCCGGCTCGCAGATGGCAATCGAGTTCCTGATCGCCCAGCCGATCATGGAGCGCATCATCGGCGCCTACATCGAGGATCTGAAGAAGATCGGCATCGACGCGCGCGCCCGTCTCGTCGATTCGAGCCAGTATCAGCGCCGGTTGGAGAATTTCGACTTCGATTCGGTCACCGCGACGTTTTCCCAGTCGCACTCGCCCGGCAACGAACAGCGTGAATTCTGGGGTACGGCGGCGGCCGACAAGCCGGGTTCGCGCAACCTCGTAGGCATCAAGAACCCGGTCGTCGATGAACTGATCGAACTCCTCGTGCAGGCCAAGTCGCGCGAAGAAGTCGTCGCCGCCACGCGCGCCCTCGACCGCGTGCTGTTGTGGAACCATTACCTCGTTCCGCAGTGGCACTTCCCCTTCGACCGTATCGCCAGCTGGGACATTTTCGGCCGCGCCGAGAAACTGCCTTCGCAGGCCCCCAGCGCCGTCATCAATACCTGGTGGATCGACAAGGCCAAGGCCGACAAGCTCAAGAACGAACGCGGGATGTGACCACTCGCGTCTCGCAGCGACGTCCCCCAACAACAGGAGCGCCGATGCGACGGGCCAGGCAATTGACTTCGGCAATGATGACAGCGACCGTGGCATCCTTGGCGATACTGCTGAGCGTCACCGCGGCCCTCCCATCGAGTCCGTCCCACGGCCTGTCCGCCTTCGGTGAACTGAAATACCCCGTCGGCTTCCAGCATTTCGATTACGTCAACCCCGATGCGCCGAAGGGCGGCCGTATGTCGATGATCGGCACCGCCGGCCTGCCGACGTTCGACAGCCTCAACGATTTCATCCTCAAGGGCGACCACGCCCAGGGCCTCGAATATATCTACGACTCCTTGATGGTGCGCGCCGACGACGAGCCCGATGCTGTCTATGGCCTCATCGCCGAAACCGCGGAACTGGCCGACGACCGCAAGTCGGTGGTCTTCAAGTTGCGCGCCGAGGCCAAGTTTGCCGACGGCACCCCGGTCACCGCCGGCGATGTCGTCTTTTCCTTCGAAGCGCTGAAGCACAAAGGCCACCCGCTGTTCCGCTTCGGGCTTCGCGACGTCACCAAGGCCGAGGCGCTCGACACGCTGAGCGTTCGCTACCAGTTCGAAGGCGATCGCCTGCGCGACCTGCCGCTGTTCGTGGCAACCCTTCCGGTTCTGCCGAAGGCGTTCTATGACAAGCATCCCTTCGAGGAGACATGGCTGGTCAAGCCGCTTGGGTCCGGCCCCTACGAGGTCGCCGACTACAAGGCCGGCACCTTCATCACCTATAAGCGCCGCGACGGCTACTGGGGCAAGGACCTCCCCGTCAATCGCGGCCGTTTCAACTTCGACCAGCTGCGCTACGAGTATTACCGCGACCGTACCGCCGAGCTTCAGAACTTCTTGAACGGCAACTTCGATTTGCGCGAGGAGTTCACCTCCGTCGACTGGGCGACGGCCTATAACGTGCCTGCCGTCAAGGACGGACGCATCCTGCGCTTGACGCTCCCCGACAAGTCGCCGTCCGGTGCGCAGGGCTTCATGATCAATACCCGGCTTGAAAAATTCAAGGACAAGCGCGTCCGCAAGGCGCTCGACTACGCCTTCGATTTCGAGTGGTCGAACAAGAACCTGTTCTATGAACTCTATAAGCGCACCGCCAGCTACTTTGAAAACTCCGACATGAAGGCTGCCGGAAAGCCGTCCCCGGAAGAACTCGCCCTGCTCGAACCGTTCCGCGATTCACTCGACGCGGCGGTGTTCGAGGAGGTCTACACGCCACCCGTGACGTCCGGCCAGGGGCAGGACCGCAACCTCTTGCGTGAAGCGGACCGTCTGTTGAGCGAGTCCGGCTGGACCTTGAAGGATGGCAAGCGCGTCGATGCCTCCGGCAAACGCTTCGAGATCGAATTCCTGATCTTCTCGCCGACATTCGAGAGGATCATCAACCCCTATATCGACAACCTGCGCCGCCTCGGTATCGACGGCAAGATCCGCCTCGTCGATTCGGCCCAGTACGAACGCCGCAGAAAGACATTCGACTTCGATCTCACGACGACGCGCTACGTGCTGCGTCTGACGCCGGGCGTCGAGATGAAGAACTACTGGGGTTCCTCGACGCGCGACGTCGAAGGCAGTCTCAATCTTCCCGGCATTGCCGACCCGGTCATCGATGCCTTGATCGA
This sequence comes from Alphaproteobacteria bacterium, assembly GCA_018830445.1. GTDB lineage: Bacteria > Pseudomonadota > Alphaproteobacteria > Rhizobiales > Hyphomicrobiaceae > Filomicrobium. The sequence goes on from JAHJSN010000212.1 coordinate 3,799, forward strand.
CAAGGCCCTTGCCGCGAATACCCGTGACGAACTGCGCACCGCCACCCGCGCCATCGACCGCATCCTGCGCTCGAGCCACTATTGGGTGCCGCACTGGTACAAGGCCTCCCATAACGTCGCCACTTGGGATAAGTTTTCCTGGCCCGCGATAAAGCCCGATTATGACCGCGGCATCATCGAGACATGGTGGTATGACAAGGAGAAAGCTGCCAAGCTCTCGGCGCGTTAGCCAGACTTGGTCAGCGCGAACCGAGTGATCCCTTCCCGCCTTTTTACACAGATGAAACCCGATTCCAGATGGTCGCCTACCTCATCAAACGCTTGCTCCTGATCCTGCCGACGCTGTTCGGCATCATGCTGGTGAGCTTTGTCGTCATCCAGTTCGCTCCCGGCGGTCCGGTCGAACGCATCATTGCCCAGATCCAGGGCCACGACTCGTCCCTCACCGGGCGCATCACCGGCGGCAGCGGCGACGGCCTCGGCGGCGGCGCCCAGTCCCAGGCGGGTCAGGGTTCGGTCGATGCGGCAGCCTCCAAGTACCGCGGTGCCCAGGGTCTCGACCCCGAATTCATCAAGAGCCTCGAAAAGCAGTTCGGCTTCGACAAGCCCGCTCACGAGCGCTTCTTGAAGATGATGTGGAGCTATATGACCTTCGACTTCGGCCAGAGCTATTTCCGCGACGTGCCCGTGCTGACGCTCGTCGCCGAGAAGCTGCCGGTTTCCATTTCCCTCGGGATTTGGATGACGCTGCTCGCCTATCTGATTTCGATCCCGCTCGGCATCCGAAAGGCGGTCAACGACGGCACTCCCTTCGATGTCTGGACATCGGGTGCACTCGTCGTCGGTTACGCCGTTCCCGGCTTCCTGGTCGCCGTTCTGCTTCTCGTTGTCTTTGCCGGCTCGTCGTTCTTCCAATGGTTCCCCTCGCGCGGCCTTCATTCGGAGATCTATCAGGGCTTCACCTTCTGGGAATGCACGACGAATCTGGGCTGCGTCGGCGACTACTTCTGGCACCTCACGTTGCCGTTGATCGCGCTGGGTCTCGGCGCCTTCACCACCTCGACCTTCCTGACCAAGAACTCGTTCCTCGACGAGATCCGCAAGCAGTACGTGCTGACCGCAAGGGCCAAGGGGTTGAGCGAGAACCAGGTGCTCTACGGCCATATCTTCCGCAACGCCATGCTGCTCATCATCGCCGGCTTCCCCTCCGCGTTCATCCACGCGTTCTTCACCGGATCGCTGCTGATCGAGACGATCTTCTCACTCGATGGGCTGGGCCTCCTCGCCTATGAGTCGATTGACAAGCGCGACTATCCGGTCGTCTTCGCGACGCTGTGGATTTTCTCGTTGATGGGGCTCGTCGTGAACCTCATCTCCGATTTCGTCTACACACTCGTCGATCCCCGCATCGATTTCGAAAGCCGGGAGGTCTGAGCCGTGGACGCGAAAACCCAGGACCTTGCCCCTCAGGCGCGCCCGTCGATCGAAGGCGGAATGCCCTTATGGCCGGCGCTTGCCGACCGCTTCGCCCTGTCGCCGATCAACACCCGCCGCTGGGAGAACTTCAAGGCCAACCGCCGCGGTTATTGGAGTCTGTGGATCTTCCTGGCGCTGTTCGGCATCTCGCTGTTCGCCGAATTCATCGCCAACGACCGGCCGCTGCTGGTCAGCTACAAGGGTGAAATACTCACGCCCGTTTTCGTCGATTATCCCGAATCCAAGTTCGGCGGTTTTCTCGCCGTGACCGACTATCGCGACCCCGTCAACATCGAGGAGATCGAAGCGAACGGCTGGATGATCTGGCCGCCGGTCCGCTATTCCTACACCACGATCAACCGCGATTATCCGCGCCGCAAGGGCGAGGACGGCCTCTGTCTCGGTTTCCCCGCCCCGCCCCCGTGGGCATCCAACCGCGCCTATTGCGAAGCTCCCCCCGACCAGATGCAGCGCTTCACGTCGATCTGGAACGCCAACTGGCTCGGCCTCGACAATCAGGGCCGGGATGTGCTGGCCCGCGTCATCTACGGCTTCCGTGTTTCGGTCATCTTCGGTATCCTGCTCACCATCATGGCCTCCGCCATCGGCATTGCCGCCGGTGCCGTACAAGGGTACTTCGGCGGCATGACCGACCTGGTTTTCCAGCGCGTATTGGAGATCTGGTCGTCGGTGCCGTCGCTGTTCGTCCTCATCATCATCTCTTCGGTTCTGGTGCCCGGCTTCTGGACGCTGCTGTTCGTCCTCCTCCTGTTCCAATGGGTGTCGCTTGTCGGCGTCGTTCGTGCCGAATTCCTGCGCGGGCGCAACTTCGAATACATCAAGGCGGCGCGTGCTCTCGGACTGTCGGATACGACCATCATGTGGAAACACCTGCTTCCCAACGCCATGGTCGCGACCCTGACGTTCCTGCCCTTTCAGCTTTCCGGTTCGATTTCCGCGCTGACCGCACTCGACTTCCTCGGGCTCGGACTGCCGCCGGGATCGGCATCGCTCGGAGAATTGCTGCTTCAGGGCAAGAAGCACCTGGAAGCTCCATGGCTGGGCCTCACCGGGTTCTTCGCTCTCGCCATCATGCTGTCGCTTCTGATCTTCATCGGCGAAGCCGTCCGCGACGCGCTCGATCCGCGCAAGACGTTCAAGTGAGGGAGCGGCCGACATGACCAATAACGCCTCGGAAACACTTCTTCAGGTCCGCAATCTTTCGGTCTCCTTCACCCAGGGCAGAACCGAAACGCTTGCCGTAAACCGCGTCTCCTTCCGGATTGCGCGTGGCGAGGCTGTCGCTCTCGTCGGCGAGTCGGGTTCCGGCAAGACGGTCTCCGCCCTGTCGATCCTGAAGCTCCTGCCCTATCCTGCCGCCTCCCACCCATCCGGTGAGGTTTTCTTCCAGGGCCGCAACCTGCTTGCTTCCGGCGAGAGCGAACTGCGCGAAATTCGCGGCCGGCGCATTTCCATGATCTTCCAGGAGCCGATGACCTCGCTCAATCCGCTGCACACCATCGAGAAGCAGGTTGGCGAAGTCCTGAAGGTCCATCGCGGACTCGATGAATCGGAGGCCCGCGTCCGCGTCCTCGAACTTCTGCACAAGGTCGGCATCCGCGATCCCGAGCGGCGGCTGCAGGCGTTCCCGCATGAATTGTCCGGCGGTCAGCGCCAGCGCGTCATGATCGCCATGGCGCTTGCCAACGAACCCGACCTCCTGATCGCCGACGAACCGACCACCGCGCTCGATGTGACGATCCAGGCGCAAATCCTCGACCTGTTGAAGGATCTGAGCCGTGAGATGGGCATGGCCCTCCTCCTCATCACCCACGATCTCGGCATCGTTCGCAAAATGGCGCGCCGCATCTATGTGATGAAGTCCGGCGAAATCGTCGAGGAGGGCCTCACCGATGCGATCTTCGACGATCCAAAGCATCCCTACACCCGGCACCTGCTCGCCGCCGAACCGAAGGGCGAGCCGCCGGAATACGATACCGCCGCCCCCGTGGTCCTGAAAACCGACGACCTCAAGGTCTGGTTTCCGATCAAGACCGGCCTCCTGAAGCGCACCACCGATTACGTCAAGGCCGTCGATGGCGTATCCCTCGAACTGCGTGAAGGCCAGACGGTCGGCGTCGTCGGCGAATCGGGTTCCGGCAAGACCACCCTTGGCTTGGCGCTGTTGCGCCTTGTCGCCTCCAGGGGTCCCATCGTTTACATGGGCAGCAACATCGACACATTGAATTCGAAACAGATGCGGCCGCTGCGCAAGCAGATGCAGATCGTCTTCCAGGACCCCTACGGTTCCTTGTCGCCGCGTCTCTCAGTCGGGCAGATCATCGAGGAAGGCCTGATCATCCAGCAACCCAACCTCGACTATGAGGCTCGCCGCGACCGCGTCAGCGCCGCACTAACCGAAGTCGGCCTCGATCCAGACTCCCAGGACCGTTACCCGCATGAGTTTTCCGGAGGTCAGCGTCAGCGAATCGCCATCGCCCGCGCCATGGTGCTCGAGCCCAAATTCATCATGCTCGACGAACCTACCAGCGCCCTCGACATGAGCGTCCAGGCCCAGATCGTCGACCTGCTCCGCGACCTTCAGAAAAAGCGCGATCTTGCCTACCTGTTCATCAGTCACGACCTTCGGGTCGTGCGTGCGCTATGCAACTACGTGATCGTGATGCGCGCCGGGTTGGTCGTCGAGGAGGGACCGGCCGAAGCGATTTTCGAATCACCCAAAGAGGCATATACAAGGGCGCTTCTTGCAGCCGCACTGAACCTCGAAGTGGCACCCGAAGCGGAACTGGAAGCAGGTTGACCGGTCTGCCGCCGTCCGGTCCGGCTTCGGGTTGAGCAAATAAACTTATATATTTTCCGGGCCGATTGCTCCGGTTTCATCGTTGGAATAACGTCCGCACACTGCCCTGGCGGGAACTTCACGCGTAATTTTCGACCCGCTCCTGGGCATTGTGTCCACCAATATACCGGGGAAGGTCGAACAAAATGGGAATGCTATCGGAATTTCGCGAATTCGCAATCAAGGGCAATATGGTCGACATGGCCGTCGGTATCATCATCGGTGGAGCATTCGGCACGATCGTCCAATCGCTGGTGAAGGACGTCATCATGCCGCCGATCGGCATGCTGCTGGGCGGGGTCGACTTTTCCGACATCAAGCTGACGCTCGCCGAAGCCGCTGGCGGCAAGGATGCCGTGACGATGAACATCGGTGTGTTCTTGAATAACGTGATCAGCTTCCTCATCGTCGCGTTCGCGGTGTTCATGCTGGTCAAGGCGGTCAACACAATGCGCGCCAAGTTCGAAAAGCAGGCGGAGGCCGCACCCGCCGCACCGACCGCGACCGAGGCCTTGCTGGCCGAAATCCGCGACGAACTGAAGAAAAAATAACTCATTGATCTGGCGAAGTCCGGCGAACGCCGGCCTCCGCCAGATCGGCAACAGCGGCATCGTCCGGCCGGCATGCCAGGCGAAAGCGACCTGACCAAATCGTTTGAATCTATATCAGCCCTCGAAATCGCAGTGTTTTTTCCAAAATTTCCCCTGCGAACAGAACGACGCATTGACCGCACGCCCGATGATCGGCAATAGAAGACCCAGGGTGGAAAAAGTTACGTTTGCAGCCTTCTGTGCCGACTGTTGATACGGTGGATCGCTACGCGGTGATGGTGGCCCCAAAGCGAGGGGCGAGGTCGCATCGCGCCGGCGGATTTCGCGATACCAAGAGTTGACGTCGGGCCCGCTGGGTATCTCCGCCTCCAGTCTATTGGGAACAGCAACATCGCTGAAGCGTGAGACGGCGCCGGCAGGCCGGCCCGAACCGGACAACGGATATGAACCTATACCTTCCCATTGCCGAAATGCCGGTCAACATCCTGGTGTTCCTTGGCATGGGCGGTGCGGTGGGCTTCCTGTCGGGCATGTTCGGTGTTGGCGGCGGCTTTCTCATGACGCCGCTTTTGATTTTCTCCGGCATCCCACCCGCGGTCGCGATCGGCACCGAGGCAGCACAGATCGTTGCCTCCTCGGTCTCCGGAGCTATCGCCCAGTACCAGCGGCGCAACGTCGACATCAAGATGGGCATCGTCCTGCTGGTCGGTGGTATTATCGGGTCGGCATTCGGCGTGCAGATCGTCAAGGAGTTGCGCCAGCTCGGCCAATTCGAACTGTTCGTATCCCTCGCCTACGTCGTGTTTCTTGGCATCATCGGTTCCTTGATGATGGTCGAGAGCCTCAACACCATGCGCAAGGCACGCGCCGGCGCTGCCGTTTCCGCGCGCCGGCCCGGCCAGCATAGCTGGATACACGGCCTGCCGTTGAAAATGCGCTTCCATCGTTCGAAGCTTTATATCTCGGCCATTCCGGTCCTGGCGCTGGGCGCGATCGTTGGCTTTCTCGGCGCCATAATGGGTGTCGGCGGCGGCTTCATCATCGTTCCGGCGATGATCTATTTGTTGCGGGTTCCAACCAACGTCGTGGTTGGCACCTCGCTGTTCCAGATCCTGTTCGTGACCGCGGCGACGACCATCATGCATGCCGTCCAGAACTACACGGTCGATATCGTGCTCGCACTGCTCTTGATGATCGGTGGCGTTATCGGCGCTCAGTTCGGTGCGGTCGCAGGAGAGAAGCTGAAAGGCGAGCAACTGCGCTTCCTTCTCGCCGGCCTCGTTCTTCTCGTCTGCTTGCGGGTCGCCTGGAATCTGGTCGTAATGCCGAGCGAGCTTTATTCCTTATCCTCTGTCGTGGGAGGCCACTGATGGCAGGAACCGGTCAATTCCGTCAGAAATTCCGCCAGCGCTTCGCCGATGCCAATAGCTCGATCCGCAAGATCAAGCGCGAGGACCTGCGTTCGGTGATGACTGGACGTAACGCCGCGTTTGCATTGGGGGCGGCGATTGTCGTCATCGTCATATGGGTCTTCAACGTCGGGGGCGGCGAGGACCCGACCACGGCCGCGCTGCGCAAGACGGGTGCCTCCTCTCCATCGGCGATCATGAAGGAGATGAAGGAAACCCAGGCGCCAGCCGAGCATTCGGCTCTCGATACACCCGCCGAAGTGATCGAAAAGGAAAAGGCCGAGCGGCGCAGCGTCGCTGAGTCCGACCGGACCGTCCAGAACCCGCTCTTCAATGAAAGCGTCGAAGTCGACATCTCGACGCGTTCGGTTGCTATAACGTCTGCTTTCTCCGGCCAGCGCATCGTGGTGTTCGGCGCGGTACATAATTCGCTTCAGGCAACCGCCGGTCAGGGACTTTACGACGTCATCATCGTGCTCGAAGGCCTGAAGTCGAAGCTGGTCAGCCGACGCAAATCCAATGTTGCCGGCTTATGGATCAACACGCAGTCTGTCGAATTCGAAAGCGTCCCGAGCTACTATACGCTGTCCTCGACAAGGCCGATTGCCGGGATTTCAACGCCCCGAGTATTCGACCAGCACGGCATCGGCTTCAATCACATCCGCATCGAGCCGGCCGCCAAGGATGCCAAACGGCTGCCGCCCGAAGAGCTGAAATCCTTCCGTGATGGCATCATACGGCTGAAAGCCAAGGAAGGCCTTTATCAGCGCAAGCCGGCGGGTGTCGAGTTCATCGGCCGCTCGTTGTTCCGCACCTCGATAGACCTCCCAGCGAACGTACCGATCGGTAAGGTGGTGGCGCGCACCTACCTGTTCCGCGATGCCGAACTGATTGCCGAAAACACCGCCGCGGTTCAGCTGAAGCGCGAGGGGCTCGAAGCGCTGATGTATTCCTTTGCTTTCGATTATCCTCTGTACTACGGCATGTTCGCGGTCGCCATGGCGGTTTCCGCCGGGCTCGCCGCCTCCGCCGTCTTCAGCCGCGGTTCGCACTGACCAGCGTAAGGTCGGCCGGATTTGCAGCAGGGGTTTCCAAGTGTGTGCGCTCGAACGCCCCGCGCACCGCTGGCGCTGCAGCGATCGGCGGTTCCCGTCAGTCGGCTTTCAGCATCCGCGTCGCGATGGGGTAAAGGCCCTCTTGCCCCAGCATCCAGACCGCGAAGCCCTCGCGCCCGAACAGCGGCTCGAACGCCTCGTCGAGGACATTGAGCCCGCCAGCGTATGCGCCGAACGCCGGCATCACCAGCCTCAGTCCGTTGCCGATGAAGCACGGCCGCCTGAGCGCATACCCTTCCCGCACGATTTTAGCGGCCGGATGCAGGTGCCCGGCGATCTCGTGTGTCGTCCACGCTCCCCGCGGCTCATGGCGCAGCGTGATCCCCTCGACCTTGATATCGCCGACGACATAGCCGCCCATCCGATCGGCGATCTCCGGATCGTGGTTGCCGGTGACCCAGATCCATTCGCAGGCCTCCTGCATGATCCGCAGCCGTTCGCGCTCCGGTTCCGGCATCCGCTCCGCCGCATCCCGGTCATGGAAGCTGTCGCCGAGCGCGATCACGGTCTTGGCGCCGAACCGGTCGATGACCTTGGCCAGCTGGATCAGCGTTTCGCGCGTGTCGTAAGGCGGCAGCAACTGACCCTTGGCGGCAAACGACGAACCCTTTTCCAGATGCAGGTCGGTAACGATGAGCGCCTTTTCGGAAGGCCAGTAGAGCGCCCCCGAAACGTCGGCGATGAACGACTTCCCGCACACTGCGACGTTCTGCTCCCGGAAATCGTTGTGCCCGAGGCGCTCCGGTTTCAATTGCAGCATTGCCAAATCGCCTTCCCCGTTCGCATCGCACCGGCGGTGTCCGGCCTGTTGAGATTACTTCTCCCCGGCGGCCTGCGCACCGGCGGTGTCATCGTCGTCCACGCCTATTTCACCCCCGCTCCCGGCCGCGATCGTGCCGGCGGCTTCCGCGATCAGGTCTTCGGCAGCCTCCCTGAGCAGGTCTTCGCGTCCCATATGGCCGACCGGTTCGCGCCCGATCTCCAGAAGGATCGGCACCGAAAGCGGCGAGACGCGGTCCAGGTCCATGTGCAGGATTGCCCCACGGATACGCCGCAAAAAATCGCCCAGCCGCCCGATATCGAGAAGTCCGCTCGCCGCGTCGGCGCGGGCCGCCTCGATGAGGATATGACCAGGGTCATGCGTCATCAGCACGTCGTAGACGAGGTCGGTCGACATCGTCACCTGACGCCCGGTCTTTTCCTTGCCCGGATGGCGCCGCTCGATCAGCCCTGCGATGACTGCGCAATGGCGGAATGTTCGCTTCATTAGCGATGATTCGGCAAGCCATGCTTCCAGATCGTCGCCGAGCATGTCTTCCTCGAAAAGCACTTCCAGCGGCAGCCGCCCTGCCTTGATCATCGCCGGGATGTCACCGCGCGCCCAGATCGACAGCCCGTAGTCGTTGGCGACGAACCCCATCGGCAGCGCGCCCGCCCGTTCCAGCCGGCGGGTCAGCAGCATGCCGAGCGTCTGGTGGGCAAGCCGCCCCTCGAACGGATAGACGACCATGTGGAAGCTCCCGCTGCGGGGAAACGTCTCCACCAGGACTTCTTCGGGCGAGGGTATTGCCGAACGCTGATCCTGCAGGCTGAGCCACTCGGAAACCGGCAGCGGCAGATGCGCCCAAGCGTGCCTGTCCTGCAGCATGATGCGCACCCGTTCCGCAAGATGCGTCGACAGCGGAAACTTGCCGCCCGCGTAACTCGGTACGATCGGATCGGACGCTGCCGCGCGCGAAACGTAGGCCTCGGTTTCCTTCAGACCCTCGAAGCGCAGAACCTCGCCCGCGAAAACGAACGCCTGTCCCGGCGTCAACTGCTCGACGAAATATTCCTCCACTTCGCCGAGCACGCGCCCGCCCATCAGTGCACCGCCTCCATCGCGGGAACTCATGGCGGCCCGCTTGCGTCCGATCAGCCTCACCTTGATCATCGGACTTTCGACGATCGTTCCGGCATTCATCCGGTAGGCCTGCGCGATGCGGCCGTTGGCGACCCTCAGCCGGCCGTCGCTCTCGGGACGCAATTTGGCGAACCGCTCATAGGCTTTCAGCGCATAGCCTCCGGTTGCCACGAATTCGACGACCCGCTCGAAGGTGGCACGCGTAAGGCTCGCGTAAGGCGACGCCCGGCGCACTTCCGCGTAGAGCACATCGGCTGCAAACGGTGCCTGGCACGCCATGCCCAGAATATGCTGTGCCAGAACGTCGAGCCCGCCACGCCGCGACAGTGCCACGTCCTGTACCCCCGCATGCGCGGCATCGAGAGCCGCCCGGCATTCGAGAACCTCGAAGCGGTTTCCCGGCACCAGGATTGCCCGGCTCGGCTCATCGAGGCGGTGGTTGGCGCGGCCGATCCTTTGCAGCAGACGGCTTGAACCCTTCGGCGCCCCGACGTTGATGACGAGGTCGACGTCGCCCCAGTCGATCCCAAGATCGAGCGTCGATGTGGCCACAACGGCGTCGAGCGTGCCGGCGGCCATCGCGTTTTCGACCTTGCGCCGCTGCGCCATATCGAGCGAACCGTGATGCAGCGCGATGCGCAAGCCGTCCTCGTTGACCCGCCAAAGTTCCTGGAAGATCAACTCCGCCTGCATGCGCGTGTTGACGAACACCAGGGTCAGCGCGTGCCGCTTGATTGCCTGATAGATCGCCGTCATCGCGTAAAGCGCGGAGTGCCCCGACCATGGCACCGGCTCGTCCACTTCGAGGATCGCGATTTCCGGATCGGCGCCGGGCGCGGCCACCACCTTGTCGGAAAGCAGCGTCATGTCGTCGGGTTGATCCTGCGCCACGAGGTACGCCCGAAGCTCGCTCGGCCGCGCCACCGTCGCCGATAGTCCGATCGTCATCAGTTCCGGAGCAAGCGACCTCAGTCTGGCGAGATCGAGGCTCAAAAGGTCGCCGCGCTTTGAACCGGATATGGCGTGCAGTTCGTCGAGGATCACGGTGCGCACGTCGCCGAACAGATAGGGTGCATCGGGATGCGCCAGCAGAAGCGCAATTTGTTCAGGCGTCGTCAGCAGGATGTCGGGCGGCTTGCTGCGCTGGCGCGCGCGCCGTGCAACCGAGGTGTCTCCGGTCCGGGTTTCGCAAGTGATCTTGAGCCCCATCTCGCGGATCGGCGCTTCGAGGTTGCGCGCCACGTCGACGCTCAGGGCCTTGAGCGGCGAGACATAAAGTGTGTGCAGTCCCGCGCCCTTGATCGCGCAACGGTCCCGCCCGGAGAGTTCAACGAGGCTTGGCAGGAATCCGGCCAGCGTCTTGCCCGCCCCCGTCGGCGCGATCAGCAGCGTCGACGTGCGCGACCTGGCCTTTTCCAACAGCGCCATCTGATGGTCGCGCGGAACCCAACCGCGTTCCGCGAACCATTTTGCAAACGCGGGCGGCAGGAGATCGATGGCATCCGCGTCCGCAGACAGCCGCTCAGGCGCACGCGCCTTCCTGCTCGCGCTTTTTCGCGCCCTTTCGGTCCGCTTCTGCCGGGCCGGCGCTGTCGCCGGCTTGCCATTCGCCATCGGCCTTTCCATAGATGTTGCCTCGCCACGCAACCTTGTTGCGCTTCGGGGAGTCGCCAGCGCGCCGCGGCTATGCTAAAGCGCCCCCGCTCCGCGCGCCATGAAGTCATGGCCGACAACTCCGCCATTCAGCGACGGCTCGACGAACTCGGAACGAAAGCTCAAGTCTATGGACCGTAATACGATCTTCGGCGGCAATCCGTTCGGTGTACTCATCCGCCTCGTGCTGATTTCCATTGTCGTCGGCATCATCCTGTCGGCGCTCGGCATAACGCCGCGCAATCTGTTCTACCATCTCGATATCCTGGCCCGCCGCCTTTACGACCTGGGTTTCGGCGTGTTCGAAAATATCTTCGGATACCTCGTTCTGGGCGCCATCGTGGTCATCCCGATCTGGTTTGTCGCCCGTCTGTTCGGACTGTTGAGCAACGGCAAGTCCGATATCGATCGCAATGGCTGAGCCGCCCCGGGCGGCGCCACGAGAGATACCGCACGCCACCGTCCTCTCGATTGCGGTGCCGATCATCCTGTCCAATCTGACGACGCCGCTGATCGGCATCGTCGATACGGCTGTACTGGGGCAACTTGAAGGTGCCCACCACGTCGGCGCTTCCATCGGTGCGAAGTCTCGCGGCCGCTTCGCGCGGTCCGTCTTACTGTCTTCGCTGTGGGCAGGCATCATCGCCATGACGCTGGGCGCGGCGCTCTACACCTTTGGCGGCCACTTGATCGACCGCCTCAGCGTCGATTCCGGTGTTCGCGAAGCCGCCCGCGCCGTGTTGCCCTGGGCCGCACTCATGCCGGTGCTCGGCGTTGCCGCCTACCAGCTCGACGGCATCTATATCGGGGCCACCCGAACCGCGGACATGCGCAACATGATGCTTGTCGGCACGGCGGCCTTTTTCGCGGCATGGCATATCCTGGTGCCCTTGATTGGCAACGATGGCCGCTGGCTATCGCTACTGGCGCTCAACATCGTCAGGACCGCTTCGCTGGCGCTGCGCTATCCGGCATTGGTCGCCGATGCGTCTCCTATTCGAACGGCTGGCTCGCCCAGTGCGCGGCGCGCCGCCCGCTGAGTTCGCCGATCGACGCAGCACCGGCCTCCTCGCACGCGTCCGCCAGTTGCGCCTTGATCCGCCCGATCAGCGGCCAGCCCTCGTAGATGAGCCCGGTGTAGAGCTGGATCAGGCTGGCGCCCGCCTCGATCTTCGCCAGCGCCGTCGCGCCGCTGTCGATGCCGCCAATCCCGATCAGCGGCACCTTGCCTCCGGTGGCCTGATGCACTCTGGCAAGCATCACGGTAGCGCGGTGAAACAGCGGTCGTCCAGAAAGCCCGCCAGCTTGCCGCGCCGTTTCTACCGAGACGATGGGCCGCGTGATTGTCGTGTTGGAAACCGCAATGCCGTCGACCGCATGCGCAACGAGCCGCTCGCAGATCGCTCGCACGTCTTCTTCGGCGATGTCAGGCGCGATCTTGACGATGACCGGACGCTTCGGCTGCCCGGCCGCGACCAGCCGCTCGCGAGTTTCCATCACCCTTCCGATCAGCTCGTTGAGTGCCTCGGGGGCCTGCAGGTCGCGCAGGCCCGGCGTATTGGGCGACGAAATGTTGACCGTGAAATAGCTCGCCACGCCGTTGAAGGTTTCCAGCCCTTTGACGTAGTCGGCCGCGCGGTCGTCGCTGTCCTTGTTGGCCCCGATGTTGACGCCGACGATGCCGCCCTTGCTGTTTCGCGCCTTGAGCCGCCGCAGCGCCTCGGCGTGACCGCCATTGTTGAATCCGAGCCGGTTGATCACCGCGCGCTCTTCGATCAGGCGGAACACTCGCGGAGTCGGGTTCCCCGGCTGCGGCAGCGGCGTAACGGTACCGACTTCGGCAAATCCGCAGCCAAGCGAGAGGATCGCGTCTGGAACCCTCGCATCCTTGTCGAAACCTGCCGCAACTCCGACCGGGTTGGGGAAGTCGAGGCCGAACACGCGTTGCCGAAGGCTGGCCGGATCTGGCGTCCGATTCTTCGGCAGAAGCCCGAGTTCAAGGCCACGAAGCGCCAGTTCATGGGCGTTTTCCGGCGGCAGGGCGAGCAGGGCTGGCTGTGCGAGATTCAACAATCCGCCAAACATTATTCAAGTCCCTCTGGAATTAGGGGAATTCCGTCGTCGCCAAGCGGCAGATCGTAGACCTGCCGGGCGCACTTGGCGGGAAGTTCGCAAAAAAGATGTGGAAAAAGTTCGCCCCCGCGTGACGGTTCCCATTTCAGCGAGCCGCCGAGCTCCACGGCATCGAATGCCACGAGAACCAGCCCGTCCTGTCCTCTGAAATATTTCGCGGCCGTTCCGAAAAGTTGCGTTGCGGCCGAAAGATGCACGAAGCCATCGCGCAGATCGTCAGCCGACCCCGCATAGCCACCGCGTGCGACAGCCTCGTCCCATTCCTCTCGGGCAAGGATCTTGTAGACGATCCGGTGCGTACGATCCTGTGATGACATTTCAGGCGGTCCACGAGTGTTTCAAGTTGCAGATTGGCTTCGGTAGACACGATACTCAACTAGTGTGGCGTCGCGCCTTAATTGACCTGTTGGTGCCGCACAGGAGTTGTCAATTGAGGCGCGCTGAACGCCACACTAAGCCATTGTTTTCGCTAGTGGCCTTCGTGTCTCGCCTAAATCGTCAGCGGTTGCGGCCAGCACACCGATTTAGGCGAGACAGGCCACTAGAGCACAAGTTTCACGGTTTACACGGGTCGACACAACGGTTTCTGCCAGACGACGGATAACCTTGGCGATGCCGATCATGGTAGCGAAGTGAAACACGAGCAACGTCTGTGAATTTACAACACGAACAAAGAACCAGGCTGGGGTTCCGGGCTGTCCCTTGGGCACCGAGTGTCAGAGTCGGAACACCAGCCGATAGCCGACGACCTGATCGGAGACTCAATGTTTGCGCCACTACCGACTGCCTCGATGTCAGTCAGTCAATTATTGTCCGAATCCGATTCCTTCGTCGTGCCGGCCTACCAACGCCCGTATTCATGGACTATCGAGGAGGCCGGCCAGCTTTTCGAGGATATTGCAACCGCCGCTGGCGTGGACGAGGCAGACGAACTCGAACCGGACTATTTCCTGGGCGCCATTTTGCTGCTCGACCCGAACTCTGGTGCGACACCCGCCAGCCGTCCGAGTGGGTCGGCAAACGAACTGGAAATAGTCGACGGCCTCCAGCGCCTTGTCACCTTGACCATCCTGGCCTGCGCCCTGCGCGATCTGGATCCAGATCCTCAATCGGAAATCGCAACGCGGCTCGATGGTCTCGTGCGCGTGCCTGGCATGCCAGTGTCCGATTCGAGCCGGATAGCTTTGCCGGTTGAGGAGTGGGGCATTGCCCTCGATCTCGTCATCGCGCCGGGCGGATGTTTGCGGAGTGTCCCCGCGGAACAGCAACTCGATTCTCGGCAACAGGCGGTGATCAACGTGCGCGACCGGTTCATGCAGGACCTCAAGGCGCTGTCGATTGAGCAGCGTCGGGCGCTGGCCACGTATGTCTATGAACGCTGCCACATGGTCGTCGTGAAAACCAACGATATCGACCGCGCCCATCGCATCTTCATGGTTCTCAACGACCGCGGCCGGCCGTTGCAGAAGAAGGACATTCTAAAAGCTGAGATCCTGCGCTCGACCGAGCCAGCGCATCGTGGCGAGGCCCTGGCGGTCTGGCGCGATGTCGAAATGCGCCTGGGCGATGAATTGGAGAACTTCCTGAGCCACTTGCGCGCTGTTCACGGTTATCACCGCATGCAGATCATCGCCGGTATCCGGCGTATCGTGAGAGAGGCAGGCAGCGCCAGAAGCTTTATTCACGACATTTTCAAACCGCTCGCAGATGCCTACGCAATAACGTTGCAGGCCCCCGGCCACAAGGCGGATATCCCGCTTGAACTGCGCCGCGCGCTGGTTCGGCTGCAGCGTCTGAATGGCAACGAATGGGTACCCGCTGTACTCCGCATTCTGAGCCTCAACCTGTCAGACGAACTTACGCGCCAGTATCTCGAAGAACTCGAGCGGGCTGCCTTGCTGATGCGTATTGTGTGTCTCGGATCCAGTAAACGCCAGACGCGCTTTGCAAAAATTGCACGTGATCTATCCACCCCGCGGCCGCCCGCGCCTGTCGGCCTTTACGAACCTTCGCGCGAAGAGTTGCGCGCCATCGCCTTCAACATGCGCGATCTGCATTCGCGCAATGTTCAGGCGTGCAAGGGCCTGCTCATGCGCATCAACGATGAACTCCAGCCCGATGCGATTGACGCCGACCCCTCCGACTACACAGTCGAACACGTCTTGCCGCAACGCCCCAAGCCGTCGAGCCTGTGGCGCAAGTGGCACCCGGATACGGAAGAGCGCATGCGGCTGACCTCCAGCCTTGGTAACTTGGTGCTCGTCAGCCACAAGAATAACGGCCTGGCCCGCAACGATGAATTCCTTCGCAAAAAGGAAATCTATTGTGAGCCTGGCGACGCGGTGCCAAGCCTCGCTGTCACCGCCGCCTACCTCGACAGCGACGAATGGCTGCCGGAGCATATCCGCGCACGCGAGGCCGCATTGATCGCGCTGGTGAACAAGATCTGGCGTCTCGAACTCGAGGTCGAAGCTGTTGACGAGGCGGTCGCCTAGTCGATTGTTCAGGCCGCACGCCTCAGCCGCATGCCTTGACACTGGAGCGCCGATAAGACTTCCTGGCCCTTGGTTTCCGCGTTCACCATTTCGGTTCCAATGACAAACTTATTGCGTTGCGACGACGTCGCGATCGGCGACCTCCTCAGCGGTCATCATCGCTATGAGATTCCCGCCTTCCAGCGCGACTATTCATGGACTGAAGCCGAAGCCCAGCGTCTCTACGACGACATCACCACCGCGTGCGAGACAGCCCGTCAGTCGGTCGAACCGCTTCCGTTTTTTCTCGGCACAATGCTGTTCGTCGGCCCTGATGAACCGACCCTCGGCATTCGCAGCGCACTTGTCATTGATGGTCAGCAAAGGCTGATTACGCTCACGGTGCTGATTGCCGTTCTGCGCGACCTTGTCACCGACGAACAGGCAGCCGCCCTGCACACCCGCATCGACGAGCGCAGCCAGACCGACGCGGAGGACTCCGACACGGTTCACGTGCGTCCTCGCGACTCCGACGCCCGCTACTTCCAACAGGCCATTCAGCGCCGCGGCGCAACCAGACTGCCGCGCGGCAAGTCCGACCTGAAGCCCCAGAACGAACCGCAGCGAAGAATCGAGGCCGTCCGCGGACTTTTCCTAAAGCGCCTGAAGGGCGCCGAATTGCAGCGCCGCAACGAGATCGCGCGGTTCCTTCTTGAGCAGTGCCGGGTGTTGCGGATTTGGGCACCCGACATCGATTACGCCTACCGGCTCTTCCTCTCGATAAATAAGCCCGGTCGCCCGTTGAGCGACGAGGACATCGTCCTTGCCGAGGTGGTCGGGCCACTCGCTGTGGAACAGCGCCACCGCTACGATACGATCATAGCGCAGATGCAGCGATATCGCGAACCGCAAGCCAAGGGGCGCCGTCAGGACAAGACGTTCTTCACCCATCTGGCCGTCGCGCAGCGCTGGGCCCGCAGCGACCGGATGATCTCGCTTCTGCGCCGCGTCGTCGCTCGCGAGGGCGGCCCGGCCCGGTTCGCCGAAAGGGTTTTCGAACCGATGGCTGAAGCCTATCTGGTGACGCGTGGCGACTGGCCGCGCTCCGCCTTCTCGCAGCCCGTGTGGGACCACCTCGACCGGCTCCGGATTCTCGAGCGCTTCTGCTGCAGCGAGTGGGTCGCTCCCGCGATGGTCGCCCTCGCGCTGCTGAAGGACGACGTGGACCGGCTCGTCGGTTTCCTGCGAGCGCTCGACCGCTTCGCCTATGCACTCGCCCTGACGCGTCCGACCGCCGACGACCGACGCAACGCCTACCGCCCGATCATCGACCGGATCTGGCAAAGCGACGAGTTTCCCGATCCCGATGGTCTGTTCCATCTTGACGCCCCGCGTCAGGCTGCCGCTGTCCGCAGGGCCGCACTCAAGATCAAGGACTCTGCCAACGGCATGGACAAGGCCCTGCTGCTGCGGCTTGACGCTCACCTGTCGGGCCGGCCATTGGCCGACTACCTTTACCTTGCCGATCACACCTTCAACGGCGCCGACATGCTCACCCTCGAGCACGTTTTGCCGAATGGCGACATGCTGGCAAGGACCAGCGGCTGGCGTCCGGAGTTCTCCAAGATCGGCTATCGCAAGGCGATGGCCAACACCATCGCCAATCTCGTTCTCTTGGAAGAAAGCCGCAACAAGGCCGCCGGCCAGTTGGACTTCGATGCGAAGAAGGCGGCCTACTTTCCTGAGGGTGAAGCACACGAGTTGTTCTTGACCGATCAGCTGCGCTCTGCGGGCAATTGGACGCGCGCGTCGCTTGAAGCCCGTCATCACCTCCTGATGCAGGCCGTCCTTGAAATTTGGGACTTCTCCGCGCCGATCCCCGCCCTGCCGGATCCGCCCCAGGATGCCCCTGGCGAGGCCGAAGACGGCGACACCAACGCTGCATCGCAGGCAGAAAACGACGGCAGTCCCCGCAAGGGGTTCCGGCACGTTCGCCGTCCGCCGCGTCCTCGCACCGACGACACCGACGCCGCCGACGATTGATTGGCGGTGACGGCACCACTTGCTGGTGTGAGCCCCGGCGGCATCTCCGTGAAGCCGCATCGGCGTGGTCTGGCGTTAATCATTGCAGCCTCCCCGGTCGGCTCGGCGCAATCCAGCGATTGCCAGTCCCGCAGCCTCGCATTAGCGTATCGGCTGACGGTCCTTGCAGATTGCGCGCCGCCCTGGTGGAACAGGCACTAATGTTCGACGGCACCACGATCATCACCATTGCATTGGGTTATGTGAGCGCCCTTTTCGTGCTGGCGTGGCTCGGCGATCGCATGTTGACGGTGTCGACCACCATGGGGCGCCCGCTGATCTATGCGCTGTCGCTGGCGACCTATTGCACGTCCTGGACGTTTTTCGGCAGCGTCGGGCTGGCGGCTGGCACCGGCTTCGATTTCGTGCCCGTCTACATCGGTCCGATCCTGATGTTCACGCTCGGCCTGCCGCTCCTGTCGCGCATCGTCAGGCTGGCAAAGGGTCAGAACTCGTCGTCTGTCGCCGACTTCCTAGCCGCCCGCTACGGCAAGAGTCAGACCGTCGCCGCTCTGGTGACGCTTGTTGCCGTCGTCGGAACGCTGCCGTATCTCGCGTTGCAGTTGAAGGCCGTCTCGGCCTCGATCGAGGTTATCTTGGGCGGCGGTCAGCTCGTTCCAATCGAGCTGCCGCGCATCGGTTTTGCCGACACCGCCTTCTTGATCACGCTGGCGCTGATCGTTTTTGCGATTCTGTTTGGCACCCGTCACATCGATGCCACCGAGCACCAGGAAGGCCTGATGGTCGCCATCGCTGCCGAATCCGTCGTCAAGCTGCTGGCCTTCCTGATCGTCGGGTTCTTCATCGTTTTTACCTGGAACGGCGGCGCGTCCGGACTCTATCGCGACGCCCAGTCAGTGCCGGAAGTCGCCGAGCTTTTTTCCCAGCCTTTCCACGGCGGCATGTGGCTCACGGTGATATTTCTGAGCTTCGTCTGTGCGATTCTGCTGCCCCGCCAGTTTCACGTCGCGGTCGTTGAGAACAACTCCCCGGGCGAACTGCGCCGGGCTGCCTGGATATTCCCGCTCTACCTGGTCGTCATCAACGTTCTGGTCGTGCCGATTGCCGCCGCCGGTCTGCTTGCTTTTCCGGACGGCACGGTTGCCCCCGATATGTTCGTTATGAAGCTGCCGGTCGACAAAGGGGTCGAGTGGGTCTCGATGATCGCCTTCATCGGCGGCTTGTCGGCGGCCACCGCGATGGTCATCGTCGAATCGATCGCGTTGGCGATCATGATATCGAACGGCGTCGTCGTACCGCTGATTTTGCGCAACCGGGTCGTCGATCATGTTGCCCAGGAGGATATGGCCGGCCTTTTGTTGGCCATTCGGCGCGTCGCGATCGTCGTCGTAATGCTGATGGCTTACGGTGTGTTTTCCGCCCTGGGCGGCGCCCAGATCCTTTCCAAGATCGGACTCATCTCGTTCGCCGCGATTGCCCAGCTTGCGCCGGCATTCTTTCTCGGTCTGTTCTGGAAAACCGGCAACGCCAAGGGTGCAATCGCCGGGCTTTCGGTCGGCTTTGCGGTATGGGCCTACACCTTGCTGCTGCCCTGGATCATCAAGGCGGGCTGGCTCCCCAACGACATCCTCATCAACGGTCCGCTGGGTTTGCGAATGCTGCGCCCCGAGGAGCTGTTCTATCTGAACTTCGAGCCGCTCAGCCACGGCGTCCTGTGGAGCATTTCCCTCAATATAGCGACCTACGTCGCCGTTTCGCTTTTTCATTCTCCCGCCCCGATCGAACGCCTGCAGGCGCACGTCTTTGTCGACGACGACCGCCGCCCTCCCGCCCCTCAGCCGAGTTTCCGGCTTTGGCGCTCATCGATCACGGTTGCCGACATGCAGGCCACCGTCGCCCGCTACCTGGGCCGCGAGCGCGCCGAGCGCTCCTTTGTCGAATATTCAACGAGCCGCGGCGCGGTGTTGCGGCCCGACGCCGAAGCGGACCTGCAACTTGTCCGGTTTGCCGAGCATCTCCTGGCAAGTTCGATTGGCGCCGCCTCCGCGCGTCTGGTGCTCTCCTTGCTCCTGCGCCGGGAGAATATGACCGGCAAGAACGCCATGCAGCTCCTCGACGACGCTTCCGAGGCACTGCAATACAATCGCGACCTGCTTCAGTCTGCGCTCGACCAGGTGCGCCACGGCCTGAGCGTATTCGATAAGGACATGCGCCTGATCTGCTGGAACCGTCAGTTCCGCATGATCCTCAACCTGCCGACCGAGCTGGTCCGCGTTGGTGCTCCGCTCGACAGGGTTTTGCGCGCCCAGGCCGAGCGCGGCGATTTCGGTCCCGGGGACACTGAGGAACAGGTCGCCGACCGGCTGCTGCGCCTCGCGGTGACCAAGGAGACGTTCCAGGAGCAGTTGTGGGGCGAAAAGATCCTCGAGGTGCGCACCAGCCCGATGCCCCAGGGCGGCATCGTGACCACGTTCTCGGATATCACCGAGCGCGTCGCCGCTGCCTCCGCGCTGGCACGGGCCAACGAGAACCTGGAACGCCGCGTGCGCGAACGCACCGCCGAGTTGCTCGATCTGAACGCTGCCCTGGAGACTGCCAGATCCAAGGCCGACGAGGCCAACCTCGACAAGACGCGTTTTCTCGCCGCCGCCAGCCATGACGTGCTGCAGCCGCTCAACGCTGCCCGCCTCTACACGACAAGCCTCATGGAGCGGCCGCTGGATGATGATTCCTGCTGCCTGATCGGCAACGTCGACGCCTCCCTCAATGCTGTCGAGGAGATATTCTCGGCGCTGATTGATATCTCGCGCATGGATGCCGGCCGGCTGAACTACGAAATAGAGCCGGTATCGCTGGCCGAATTGTTCGACAACCTGAGCGTCGATTTCGCCCCCGCTGCCCGCGAGAAGGGCTTGGACCTCAAGATCGTCCCGACCTCACTGTGGGTACGATCTGATCGCCGCCTGTTGCGCCGGGTGCTTCAGAACTTCGTTTCCAATGCCATCAAGTATACCCGCGCCGGACGGGTCCTCCTGGGCGCGCGCCAACGCGGAGCTACCGTCTCCATCGAGGTTCTCGATACCGGTCCGGGAATCCCCGACGACAAGCGGGTGGTCATCTTCAGGGAGTTTCAGCGCCTGGAGGGCGCAGGCAGCACGGTCAGCGGCCTGGGGCTTGGATTGTCGATCGTCGAACGCATCTGCCGCATCCTCGACCATCCGATCGGGCTTGCGTCCCAGGCCGGTCGCGGATCGTGCTTCTCCATCACCGCGCCGCTGGCCGAGGCCCGCCCGCGCGAACCGGGCCAGGCCGCCACACGCACCTATCTTGGCACTCTCGAAGGTCTCAACATCCTGTGTATCGATAACGAACCCGCGATCCTTTTGGGCATGGAAAGCCTTTTGCGGGGGTGGAAGTGCAACGTGCGGACCGCCGCCAGCATTGCCGAGGCGATCCGTGCCGCCGCTGGCGGCGCGCCCCCCGACATCGTTCTGGCCGATTACCATCTCGACCTCGGTACCGGCCTCGAAGCCATTCACGCCCTGCGCAAGGCCGCCCCCGGACAGTTGCCCGCTATCGTCATCACCGCCGACCACACGCCCGAAGTCGAACGCCTGGTCCGCGACAGCGACGTTGGCTTCCTTCGCAAGCCCGTCAAGGCGGCAGCATTGCGCGCCTTGATAAACCGGCTTCTGCAAAGCCAGCGGGCGGCAGCCGAGTAGTCGCGCGCTTGGCGATCGGGGTTTCGGGAGTAAGTCCGACGGACGCCCTTCAGTTCGCTGCGCTCTGCCAATCCCGGTTGTCGATCTTGCTGATGGCGATGACCGCCTGCGTGCGACTGTCGACCCCGAGCTTTTGCAGGATCGCGGATACGTGCGCCTTGATTGTCGCTTCCGAAACCGAAAGCTTGTAGGCGATCTGCTTGTTGAGCAAACCTTCGCCGAGCATCATGAGCACACGAACCTGCTGCGGCGTCAATGACGACAGCCGTGCCAGCATGTCCGTCGTTTCCTCGTCGAGACCACCGGTCAGGTCGACGTCAGCGGGCGTCCAGACCTCGCCGCCGAGCACCTTGGCGACCGCTTCACGGATTTGTTCGATCGGCTGCGATTTTGGGATATAGCCGGAAGCCCCGAATTCGATGCAGCGCCGGATGGTGGCAGGTTCCTCGTTGGCCGAGCACACGACGACCGGAATTTCCGGGTACTGCGCCCTCAGGAACATCAGGCCCGACAATCCCTGCACTCCGGGCATGTTCAAATCGAGCAGGACGAGATCGACATCCTTGGAGACACCGAGTTGCTCGTTGAGTTGATCGAGCGAACCGGCTTCCTGGAAGGTGGCGTCCATCGAAGCGCTCAGCGCCTGGTTGAGCGCGCCTCGAAACAGCGGATGGTCATCCACGATGATGATGCGGTAGGACGCCATGCCCCGTCTCCCTGATTTTGGTCGGTTCCACCTGTGATACCGACCCGCAGCCGGTTGTTACGCACGCGGGCCGGTGGTTTTCTTTCTGAATTCGACTGGGTGCCGGCCAGCAACGTCTTATAACCGACACACATCATGATTTAAGCAACAAGCCGTGCAATCTAGCAAGTTTGCCATTCGATTTCGGGCGATTATCCGTGAGTGCGTGTATGCAGGATCGTGCGCGCCGGCGGCGAATAGGCTGAGACTGAGCGATACCACAGGCCGCAGGCAAGCAATAATCGGAGTCGCGGAATGATCGAACGCAAGGAACGCAAGCCCTACTGGCGTCACACGAAATGGCAGATGCTGGCGAGCCTTATCCCGTTTTTGATCGTACTCATCGTGCTTCCGCTTTACGCGGAGGGACTTAACCACAACAAGTTTCTCGGTTTCCCGCTGGGTTATCTGCTCGCCGCCCACGGACTGTTTATCATCGCACTTGTCACCGTCGGCGGTTTCGTTAACCGGCAGGACGCCATCGACCACTGGCACGGCGCCCACGAGGACAATTGATCGGCTTGGGCTGAGACGCGCGATGACGGGGACGGGGAGCAGGACGATTGAGTAGGGCGGGCAAGCTATGACCTTCACGCCAAGGGGCCGGCTGATAAATCCGCGTCTCGGCATCTTTTTCGGAATTTTCGCCAGCGGTTTCATATCGCTGGTGCTGCTGCTTTTGATGTTCGAGCAGATGGGCATGCCCCGCCATCTGTTGAGTCCTTTGATGCTGGCTGGCGCCCTTGGCGCGTATCTTGTGATCGCATTTGCCGGCATCACGCGCGAACCGATCGACTTCTTCGCTGCCGGCAGGCGCGTCCCCGCGGTCTATTGCGGACTTGGAATTGCCCTTTCGACGATGGGCGCCACGGGGATGGCATGCGTGGCGGGTGCATATTTTCTGATCGGCTTCGACGCCATCTGGATCATGTCGGGAGGTTTCGCCGGCTATGTCGTGATGGCTGTCCTGCTGGCTCCGTTCCTTCGCAAGTTCGGAGCATTCACCTTGCCGACCTACCTTGGCCGGCGCTTCGATAGTCTCAATGTGAGGATCGTCTCGGCTGCCTTGCTGGCGGTTCCGACGCTTTTGGTTCTCGCCGCGGAAATCGGCCTGGGTGCCAAAGCCGTGGAATGGCTGCTTGGCAGGGGACAGTGGCTGGCGACCGCGGTCATGGTGCTTTCGGTCATCGGCGGCCTTGTGTTCGGCGGCATGCGCGCACTCACCTGGTCGGGCGTTGCAACCGGGTTGGCCGCGATACTGGCGCTCATTGTTCCAGTTACGATCGTGGCGGTCCTTCTTGGATATCTGCCGTTGCCGCAACTAAGCCACGGGCCGATGATTCGCGGCATCGGGCGGTCCGAAGCAATCGCTGGGATTCCGATTGTGCTGCAAACTCCGCTTGGCCTGCACTTGCCATTCGACGGCTTCCAGCCGGTCTTCAAGAGGATCGCCGAGCCGTTCGGAGCCGTCGGCCCGGTGGCTTACACCCTGGCCACGCTCTCTGTGATGATGGGGGTCGCGGCCGCCCCGTGGGTACTGCCGCGTATCGCAACCACCCCCGGTGTCTACGAAGCACGAAAGGCGCTCGGCTGGGCCTGCGTCTTCTTTGGCGCGATGATGCTGACGGCGATCACGATCGCGGTCTTCATGCGCGATTACCTCATGCAGGCGGTAGGAACGTCGATCGCGGCTCCACCGGACTGGTTGCGCACGCTTGTTGCCGGTCGACTGGCCGAAGTATCCACCCGCGGCAACAAGATCGGTGCCGCCGATATCGCCTTCGATCGTGACAGCATACTAATGGCGCTTCCCCAGGCCGCAGGGCTCCCGGACGTGTTCGCCTCCCTTGCCGCCATCGGCATTCTCGCTGCCGCCTTTGCTGCCGCCAGTGCCGCGGCCTTGACGCTGGCCAGTATGTTGTCGGAGGACATCGTCAACGGGCTCAATTGGCAGCCGCCGGGTGCATCCATTCGGCTGACAGTCGTCCGCGTCATGCTTGTGGTTGTGGTCTCGTTTGGCGGGGTGATCGCGCTGATGTCGAATGGCGACGCCTTCAAACTGCTGTTGTGGGCCTTGTCGCTGACGGCGTCTTCGGCCTTCCCTGTCCTCGTCGCCTCGATATGGTGGAAGCGGGTCAACCAGTACGGCGCGTTTGCGGGCATCGTCACCGGCTTCTCGGTTGCCGTCCTGATGATCCTTGCCTCAGAAGGCGGACTGATTGAGCTTTCCAGTGTACTATCCGCCGTTGTCGCGGTGCCGGCGGGAACCTTCGCGCTTATTTCCGTCAGCCTTTTGACGTTGCCGCCTACGCGACACTCGCTGGAGCTGATTCGAGACGTCCGCGTACCGGGCGGCGAAATTCTCTACGACCGCGAGATGCGCATCCTGCGCCAGAAAGAGCGTCGCCGGTAAACGGGCAATATTGAGAAAGGCAGGCTAGGTGGACTTCAGCGAACGGATAGATCTCTACCCGCCGACCGAGCCCTACCGTCATGGCCATCTCGATGTCGGCGATGGCCACGAGATCTATTATGAGGAATGCGGCAACCCGCGCGGTATCCCCGCCCTGCTTTTGCACGGCGGTCCCGGCGCTGGGTCCAGCCGCACGATGCGCCGCTTTCACGATCCGCGCCGCTATCGCATTATCCTCTACGACCAGCGCGGTTGCGGACATTCCCGCCCCAATGCCTCCCTGACGGCAAATACAACCTGGCACCTTGTCGCCGATATCGAACGCCTGCGTACCCACCTGGGCATTTCCAGCTGGCAGGTTTTCGGCGGCTCATGGGGTTCGACGCTGGCCCTTGCCTATGCGCAGTCGTATCCCGATAAGGTGACGGGCCTGATTTTGCGCGGCGTGTTTCTGGTGCGGAATTCGGAAGTCGATTGGTTCTACAACGGCGGCTGCGGCTGGCTTTTCCCCGACCACTACCGGCCGTTCCTGGATCATATCCCGGTATCCGAACGCGGCGACATCATCGCCGCCTATTACCGCAGGCTGACCAGTCCGGACCAGTCCGTTCAGCTGGCTGCCGCCCGTGTCTGGAGCGCCTGGGAAGGCTCGACGCTGAGCATGTACCCCGAGCGCCTCCAAATGCGGTCGTTGACTTCCGACCATTACGTTTTGGCGTTCGCTCGCATCGAGTGCCACTATTTCGTACATGGCGGCTTCTTGAGCCGGGATGCACAGCTCCTGGAGGATGCCCACCGCCTCAACGGCATTCCCGGCGTCGTCGTTGCCGGCCGTTATGACGTCATAACGCCGGTGAAATCAGCCTGGGAACTCTGCCGGCAGTGGCATAGCGCCGAATTGCGCATCGTCCCCGACGCTGGACACGCCATGACTGAACCAGGCACCCTGCACGAGCTTGTTGCTGCAACGCAGCGATTTGCGGGTCAACAAAGCTGATCGAAGCGATGCGTCGGGGGGCGCGCGCGCTAGTGTTCCGGCTCCGACACTTGGTTCCCCTTGCAGCACGCTATCGACCAAGTGTCGGAGCCCTAAGGAACACGAGCAACACTATGATTCTAGTGTAGCTTTTGCACCAAACGTTTGGCATCGAGCCAAGCCGCAAGTGGGGACCAAACGTTAGGTGCGCTAAACTAGTGGCCTGTCTCGCCTAAATCGGCGTGCTGGCCGCAACCGCTGACGATTTAGGCGAGACATGAAGGCCACTAGCGAAAACAATGGCTTAGTGTGGCGTTCAGCGCGCCACAATTGACAACTCCTGTGCGGCACCAACAGGTCAATTAAGGCGCGACGCCACACTAGTCGATTGTTCCGATGAAATGCAGCGCGATTTCCCGCCTGTGGGGCCGTGCGCGGTGCTCGACGACATAGAGCCCCTGCCAGGTCCCAAGCACCATCCTGCCGCCCTGGACCGGGATCGAAAGCGAAGTCTCTGTCAGCATCGACTTGATATGGGCGGGCATATCGTCCGGCCCCTCGCAGGTGTGCGCATAGCCGCCGTCTTCGGGCGCCAGCCCGTCGAGACGGCGCATGAGATCGCGCTGCACGTCGGGGTCCGCATTCTCCTGGATCAGCAGCGAAGCCGACGTATGGCGGATGAATGCGGTCAGCAACCCATCCCGCCCGCCTTCCGCGCCGATCCACTGGCCGACGCGCCGTGAGATGTCTATAAAACCCGGCCCGGTCGTCTCAACGATGATTCGCCCGGTTGCCTGTTGCAGTGATGCTGCCATTGGCCTGCTGCCCCGAATCGTTGGCCGGCATCACAACGGCGTCGAGCCGCGCGAATCACGTCCGCGGTCGCGCTCATCATCCCGGGGACCGGATCTGTCCCGGTCGTCCCGCCAATCGCGGTTCTCCCGGCGATGTCGCTCAGGGTCGGTCTTTTCTCCGAAATCATCGAAGCGCTCTCGAAACTTGCGAATCATGCCTTCGAGATAGTCGACGGCCCTGTCGACGTCTTCTTCGCTGGGAAGTTTCATGCCGGGCGGCAATCCACCTGGAGGGCCTGCGGGCGGCTCACCAGCTTGCGAATCAGTTCCAGCACCCCTGCCGGAGATGAACGTGTCTTCCATCCGGCGGACTTCTTCCTTCAACCGCGTGTTTTCGGCCTTCAGCCGGTCGACCTCTTCGCGCAGGTCGCGTTGGTTGTCATCCATTGGCACGCATGACCAGCCTTCGGCATCCTGTCCGCTCTGCATTCTGGAGCACAGCGACATCGCCCCAGTTTCCTTGTCGAGCCGCACGAACCCGCCGTCGACAGGTGACATGGTGAAACGGCCCGGCGGCTCGGCGTATGCGCCACCGGCTGAGAGCCCGACAATGGCCGCTGCGATTGCGGGGCGAATGCGCAGGATACTCAACGGAAACCTCCGGTTTTGCGGGCGTTGCTTGGCAGCACGCGGTTTGGCTCATTGTCCAGATATAGTCGCCAACTGTGTCAATTCCAGCGCAGGTGCTTGAATTCGTTTGCCGACTTCGCATCGCCCGAAGCGCCATCATGCCTGACCGGTGACAGACCGGCAAAAGCGACGTCGCGGCGCTCCAAGAGTCATTCGAGAGTCCCATGCAAGTCGAGCGTGGCTCGTTTCGATCGTTCCCGAAGATGTCCAAGAATAGATTGCGGCTTAACCGAACATTTACTGCAGCCTGACAGATTCACAACGTCGGGTTCCAAAATCGTGGCGCGTCTGGATCCAATAACTGTTCGAACACCCGCAGCCCGCTTCAGGGCTCAAGCCCTCCCTCGCCGGAGCTGCCGGATTTCGAAGAGCTGAGACCGTGCGATAGGGGCTTTGAAGAAATGTCGATCCAGGACGACCAGACCGCCCGTGTAATGGCGCAGGCAAATGACGACGAGGCGATCGCGGCCGAATCGAATGCCGGCGACTTGCGCGCCATCCTCAATCTCATTGCTGCCCAGCTTGAGGATGCAGACCGGCGCCAATCCGAAGTGCTCGACGACATGCATCGCCGGCTCGCCCGGATGGGCGACAATGCCCGGGTGGCCAGCGCCAACGTGCCGGAAGAGTTTGCACCGGCTTTCGGGCGCATCCAGGACGGTATCGAGCTGCTTGCCCAACTCGTCGCCGGTGCCGATGACCGACAGTCAATCGAGTCCCGCGAAAAGCCGGCCGACCGCACTGAGGGACCTGCGCGCGACGAACCCGTCGCCGGCTGGAACAGCGACAGCGAGCGCGAAGCCCCGCCGGCCGTCTCAAGTATTTTCCCGTCACCCGCCTTGCCACATCCCAACGAGGCCGATGCAAGTGCCGACGACATGATGATCACAGACAACGCCGCCGACCGGATGGAGTACGCCGATCGTTCGGCGTCGGCCGCCCTGTATGCCGACCCTGAATATGGCTTCGGAAGCCCAAGCACGGCCGGGCTGGAACGCCGCCAACACGAGGAGGCCCCTGTGGTTTCGGATCGAGCCGCGCACGACCGACATAACCCCGTCGCCGCCGACGACTGGGATCAGGTCTCGACCTGGAATGCTGACGAGGCCGAAGCCCTCGCGCGCGTTTACGAGGCTCACGACGTGCAGGATGCGGCCATCGCCGAAGCCTTGTCGCACCATCGGGCTTCGCGTACCGCCGAATTCGCCCAAGCAGCAATTCTGACCGGCGATGCGCATGATGATCATGCTGCTACCGACGAAACCGCCTATGGCAAGGAAGACTTGGAAATGCTGCCGCACGAACCGGAATCGAGAACCTTCCACGAAGCAGCCTTCCCCCAATTCGCCCCGGTGATCGAGCAGGCATGGCTCGAGGAGCGATTTGCCGAAATCGCCGCCAAGATCGAAGAATCGATTCTTGAGTTCCGTGATGATCACGCCCTGACCTCCCTCAGCGATCGCTTCGGTGAATTCGAAGAGCGCATCGGCCTGGCCCTCGAGGATGTCGCCGCGCGCCATGACGTCGACGCGCTGAAGTCCGCTGAAGCGCAGATTGATTCGATGGTCGGCTACTTCGAGCGGGTCGAAGCTCAGCTTGGCCGCATCGATTCGCTGGAAGCGCAGATGGAAACACTCATCGAGCGCTTCTCGGATGACAACATGGCCCACTTCTTCGCCGGCCAGCCGGCAGCCGAACCGATCGACTATTCGCAAGTTGCCGAAGCAGCAGCCGAGAGTGTCGCGCAGCGCTTCCTGTCCGAGTTCGCTGGTGGCGCGCTTGGCGGACAAGGTGGTAGCGAAGCACTCATGGACATGCGCGAAGCCCTGGCGGCATTCGTTTCCGAGCGTCGTGAGCGCGACGACGAATCCGCCGGCATGCTCGACACTATCCAGCAGGCGCTGTTGCGTGTTCTCGATCGGGTCGATGTGCTGGAGTCGGCATACGAGAATGCGCCGATGACTTCGCCGCTGGACGACGACATCGAGCATGGCGCCGCAGAGTTCACCGGTCCTGATGCTTCCGCTGAGTACGAAGACGATGCCGAGGCGGATGAAGCACCCGTGCAAAGCGCGCCGCGGGCGCAGCGTCATCAGCCCACCGAGACGGACTATCAGCAGGCCCGCCTGGAATATCCCGCCGCCGTGCGCGCCAGCCGGCCGGTTGAAGAACCCCTCCGCCGAGCCGCGCATGTCGAACCGGACTTCGCTCACGGCGGCGACGAACTCCGCGATGATGTCGGAGCCTTCGACGAGGACACAGTCAACGATGCGGCCTACGGCGATGCTGCCGGCCTTCCGGTGGACGAACATGACTTCGCCCAGTCCGGGCATTCCGATGAGTTGGCCCCGCCGCCGTACGAGACCGGGCAACACGAACCGCAACGGCAAGCTCAACCGGACCTGCAGCAATCTGTGGCCGGCAACCCAATCGAGCGGCTCCGCCAGGACTTCATCGCGGATGCTCGCCGTGCCCGCGAACGGGCCTCCCAGCAGGCGCTTCTCGGTCTACCAACGACAGAAGAAGAGCAGCCGCCTGCCAAGAAGGGTTTCGCCATCCCCGGACTGTCGAGCCTCGGCTCACTGGGTAAAGGCGCCGCCAAGACCGAACCCCAGGCAGCCGCACCAGTTGCACGAACTGCACCAGTTTTGCCAGCGTCGCCAGCCGCCCCTTTGCCGGCCACTCGTGCCGCAATGGCGGGCCGCGCAAAGGTGGCTGCAACCGAAGAACCCGCACCGAGCAGCTCCCGCTTTGCCCTGCCTCGCAGCAGGCTTCTGGTCGGCGCCGTGATCGTGCTGTTCGCGACGGCCGGCGCACTGCTGATGCTGCGCAGCCCTTCGAAACCGATTTCCGAAACTGCCCCGGTGACGATCGAGCAGAAAGTTGAGCAGGCCCCTGGAGGTCCGGAACTGACCGGACCGGACGTCCCCGCTCCGGCCTCGACGGGCGAGACAACCCCCGACCGCCGCAGTGATTTTGATGGCGGCCGCGTCTATGATGGCAACTTCGGTTATGAGGTACCCGACGGCGGCGATATCCGTTCAATGGAACGCTCGCTGGCCGGCCTGGCCATTACCGATCTCGACAAGGCACCAGACCCCGTCGCCTTCGCCAAGATTCGCGAGCAGCAACGCGTCGCCAAACTGTCGTCCGAACTGGCCGCCGCGGCTGCGTATCCGGTCCCCGCCAACCTGATCGAGGAACAGCCCTCGACTGGATCGCCCGCCGCTGGCGCAACGTCGATTGCCCGCGGCGGCGACGGAAACCACCTGAACTTGCCGCCGGCCACCGTCGGCCCCCTTTCGCTGCGTCTCGCGGCCGCCAAGGGCGATCCCTCGGCGCAGTTCGAAGTGGCAGCCAGACTGGCTGGAGGCTCCGGCACCCAGCAGGATCTTAAAGGTGCGGTCAAGTGGTATCAGATGGCCGCTGCCCAGGGCTTCGCGCAGGCGCAGTATCGTCTCGGGACGCTTTACGAACGCGGCCTCGGCGTCGACAAGGACCTTGCCCGCGCCAGCGTCTGGTATCAGCGCGCAGCCGAGAAAGGCAACGTCAAGGCGATGCATAACCTGGCTGTCGTGAGTGCCGGCCGCACCGAGGGCGGCCCCGACTACAAGACCGCCGCCAAGTGGTTCGACGCCGCCGCCCAGTACGGCCTCAGCGACAGCCAGTTCAACATGGCGGTGCTGCATGAGAACGGCCTTGGCGTTGAGGCGAACCTGCCGCGCGCCTACCTCCACTACTCACTCGCCGCCGCCAAGGGCGATACCCAGGCCAAGACCCGCCGCGACGCGGTCCGCGCGATGCTTTCGCCAGGTGAGCTTGAAACCGTCGAGCGTCAGGTCGAGGGATTCCGCGCCAAGATGGCGGATCGCCTTGTCAACGATGCACGCGTCGCCGGCGAAGACTGGAAGAAGCGCGCCGACGGCGGCTATTGATCGGTTGCGGCGACTGTCAGCCAGCACAACGAAGGCCGCCGGGCAGGAATGCCTCGCGGCCTTTTCATTTGGAACCTTGCCTGGTTCGGCCGGGCACCATTCGCACTCCGCAATGCCCGCGGCCCTGGCCTGCCCCGGCTATCACGGCGACGGCGTGAACAGGAGATAGATGAACCGTGCGATTTCGCTCTCGAGCGGGAACGACAGCATCCCCATCACCGAATAGCCGAGCAGCCACGGCATCGCATAGAAGCGGAACATGTAGAAGAACCAGGCCACGAACAGCGGCACCATCGGCTCGACCAGGAACCCCGGCGTGATCGGCCTGAACAGGCGGATCAGCGGATCGGTCATCTGCACGAATGCCTTCATGAAGAAGAAGTCGGACGTCGTCGGCAGGAAGAAATTCATCGCCGCCCGGCCGATCAGCGTCCACATCACGGTTCCGAGCGCGAAGTCGAGGATGATAACCCAAAGTGGAAAGGGTAGCGGTTCCATGTCGGCGGGCCGGTCTTGCGCTGCAGGTGGGAAGAAAACAGGGGCAGGACGCTGGGTCCGGCCCCTGTATGAAGGTTGCGGGTCTGCCGGCCGGTTGAGTTCTGGCCGGCAGATTATCCAGCTTCAGTGCTTGGCGTCGAGAATGGTATCGCCGCTTGGGTACCGTGTTCTGTCGACCATGTCCTGCACCTCTGCGCTTGGAGCCGGCGTCAATAGTGAGACGACGACCATCGCGACGAGGCTGACCGGCATGCCGATGATGCCGAAGCGCAGGTGGTCGATCGACCAGACCGGATCCATCAGACCGTTGTAGATCATGTAGAGGTACCAGGTGCCTGCACCGAAGCCGAACACCATGCCGGCGATGGCGCCTGCCGTATTGGCACGCTTCCACCAGACCCCTAGCACCAGCGGGAAGAACAGGCCGGAGCACGCGAAGCAGAATGCCCACGCAACCGCACCCAGAATTCCCGTCAGCTTCATGGAGGCAACGAACGCCGCTGCGGCCCCGATCACGACCAGCAACACGCGAGCAACGACCAGGCGGGTCGATGTTTCGGCCTTCGGATCGATGATCTTGTAGTAGAGGTCGTGGCTGAGCGCGTTGGCGATGGCCAGCAGAAGCCCGTCGGCCGTGGACATGGCGGCAGCCATACCGCCGGCGGCGACGAGGCCGGAGATGACGTAAGGCAGGCCTGCGATTTCAGGCGTTGCCAGCACGACGATGTCCGGTCGCATGAAGAACTCGTTGAGCTGGACGATGCCATCCCCGTTCTGGTCCTGCACGGCAAGATAGCCCACAGCACTCCAGTTCTTCACCCATTCGAGGGCCTGCACGTCCGCGACCGCCTTGCCGATGACCGACGTAGCGAGGTTTGGATCGAGCAGCTGCAGCTTCGTCAGCGTGGCCAGTGCCGGTGCCGTGAAGTACAACAGGAAGATGAAGAACAGCGACCAGCCGACCGAGCGGCGGGCTGCCGTCACTGTCGGCGTCGTGAAGTAGCGCATCAGGATGTGCGGCAGCGAGGCCGTACCCGTCATCATGCACAACGCCAGCGTGGCGAATTTCCACGAGTCGAGACCACCCTGCGGATCGAAGTGCGGTGTCGTCAGTTCCTTGAGCCCGGCAACCGCCGTAGCGGCCTTCTGCAGTCCGTACTGGGCTTCCAGTTCCTGGACGCGCAGCGCGGCTTCCCCGTACGTGAAGTGCGGGATCATGCCGAAGCCCTGCTTGTTGGACATCCAGATCACCGGCGTCAGGTAGGCGATGATGAGCACGATGTACTGCGCCACCTGGGTCCAGGTCACGCCGCGCATGCCGCCGAGCATCGAGCACAGGAGAATGCCGAGAAGGCCGAACCACACGCCGACTTCGAACGGAATGCCGAGCGCGCGCGATGCGATCGTTCCGGTCGCGTTGATCTGCGCCGTCACGTACGTGAACGAGGCAACCACGAGAATGATCACCGCGCACAGACGGGCAATGTTGCCGCCGTAACGTGTGCCGATGAAGTCGGGAACCGTGTAGCAGCCGAACTTTCTCAGGTAAGGCGCCATCAGCGAGTTGACGAGCACGTAGCCGCCGGTCCAGCCGATGATAAACCCGAGGTAGGGATAGCCGCCGAAGTAGATGCCGCCAGCAAGCGCCACGAACGATGCACCCGACATCCAGTCGGCTGCTGTCGCCATGCCGTTGTAGAGCGCCGGCACTTCGCGGCCCGCCACGTAATAGGCTTCCGCCTGCATGGTCCGCGACAGGTATCCGATGATCGCGTAGATCGCGATCGTGAACATGAGGAACAGAATCCCGATCGTCTTCGCCTGGAAACCTTGTGTTTCAAGGTAAGCCATCAGCGCGAAGAAGACGAGAAATCCGATTGTATAAAGACCGTAGACGAGACCTAGTCTATCGGTAAATTTGGCACCCTGCGGCGCATCTTGAACAGCCATTATCGGTTCCCCCGGTTATTCGTCGCTGACGCCAAACTCGCGGTCGATCGCATCCTGGCGCATGTTCTGGTACCAGATCATAACGACGAACGCGATGAGCGAGCCTTGGACAATGAAGTAATAGCCGAGCTTCCAACCAAATATTACAATGGTGTCGAGCTCTTTGGCGAACCATGGCAGCAACAAGCCGAAAACGAACCAGAGGATCAGAATAAAGATCGTCAGGCTTCTCGTTTTCGCCCAGTGCTGCGCATTGCGTTCAGCATCATTGGACATTTGCATCTCCTCCCGAGATTTTTGGCACGGGCACAACCTGACGCCCGCTGCGAAACATGCTAACGTCATTACCGGAATGTCAACAATCGTTACCTTAGTCGTGGTTCATGCGGGAGTATCAGCGCTTGACGGAGATGGGCGGCGCGCTGAGCGGGCTAATGCAGGAGCTTCGGCGCCTTGCCGGACTGATCATCCCTACGACTCGTTCCACCCCAATTGAAACCGTTGAATCTGTTACGGAATTTGTTGGAACGAGAGCGGCATACGTAGCCCAGACGACGCTCTACGGTTATATGAAGGCGCGCATGGGCACGAGCTTCCAGCGCTATTTCGAGGACGATGACTTCTCTGCCACACTGCGCATTGCTGCCGTTAAGGTTGCTGTCGCCTGTGTCGACGATCTGACGATTTTTGCAATTGCCAAGGCAACCGAAAGTGGCAAGCTGTCCCGCGCCGCAACATGCTCATTTGCGCTGCAATGCTATGAGCGTGCGCTGCAAGACATCGTATCCGAGCAGGATCGTATCCACATCCCTGCCGACGCGGCCGCGACATTCCAGCTGCGAGTGCAGGCAACCGACTGGGTGAAGGCCGCCGACCGCGATTATTCCTTCGTGCGCAGTCCCGAGGCGCTGGTTCGCTACGCCCCGGTTGTGGAGGAGTTCATGCACGACGACAGCGAGATCGTCGGAAATTCGATCCGCTTCCGCTGGATAGAGATCCGCAAGGCCTTGACCCAGCGCATGGACGCCGATGCGGTTTGCCGTGACTGGTTGGACACCTGAGCATCTGGGGGCGGAACCATGACTTTTGCAAGCGTGCCACCTGACGTTGGCGGGACGCTGCTTTCCGTCCTGCCCGCGATTTCCCTCGACCTTGAGACGACTGGATTGGACGTCGCCGTTGATCGCGTCATAGAGATCGGCGCGGTGAAGATCGCGCCTGCGGCAAAGGACCCGAACCACGAGTACTCTGCTTTCGTCGCACCGGGCATACCTATTCCCGCAATCTCCCAGGCGGTCCACGGCATCAGCGATGAAGATGTCGCCGGCGCGCCCCGTTTTGCCGGCGCAATGCGCGACTTCGCGGAGTGGGCCGGCGCCTCCGTCGTCATCGGATTTTCGATCGGATTCGACCTTGCCGTTCTCAAGGCCGAGCATGAGCGCAACGGCTTGAAGTGGAAAGCGCCAAGATCGATCGACGTCCGCCACCTGCTTGAAGTCCTTTCCCCGGCGTTTGGTGCTTTGTCGCTCGAGGCAGCCGCCGTGCGTTTCGCCATACCGGTCACCGACCGCCATCGCGCACTTGCCGATGCCGCTCTGGCGGCCGCCGTTTTCAAGGCCGTGCTTCCACTGTTGCGCGAAAAGGGCATCCGTACCCTCGCGCAGGCCGAAAGGGCCATCGATCAGAAGCCGAGCCAGAGGGCTGCGGAAGGTGCGGCCGGATGGGTAGGTACGGCCGCCCCGTCGAGTGCTGCCATCAGCATCGCGGATTTTGCGCGCATCGATAGCTTCGCTTTCCGTCACCGCGTTTCGGACCTGATGAAGTCGCCGCCCCTCGCCGTCGCCGGCGAGACCTCGATGCGGGTTGTGCTGAACCAGATGGCCGAGATGAAGGTCAGCTCGCTGTTCGTCAACGGAAACGCCAATCAGCCGACCGGCATCATCACCGAACGCGATGTATTGCGAGCGCTGGCCCGCGACGGCGCCGCGGCCTTTGACGCTCCGGTTTCGAAATTCGCCTCAAGCAACCTGGTGACGATCAGCCGCGACGAATTCGTCTACCGTGCCCTGGCGATAATGACGTCGCGCGGCTTCCGTCACCTCGGCGTAACCGACGAGGACGGCCGCCTTGTCGGCGCACTCAGTTCCCGCGACCTGCTTCGCGGCCGTGCCGACGACGCGGTGGCGCTCGGCGGCAGCATCGAGCGGGCGTCATCGGCCGACGAGCTTGGACGCATCTGGCTCAATTTGCCCAAAGTCGCCAGGGCGCTCGATCTGGAAGAAGTCGACGTTCGCGATACCACCGCCGTCATCTCCCGCGAGCTGCGCGCCATGACGCGGCGGGCCTGCGAACTTGCCGAGGATGCGCTTGCCGCCGAAGGCTTCGGCCCGCCGCCGTCGCGTTATGCGATGATGGTGCTTGGTTCAGGCGGGCGCGGCGAGAGCCTTCTCGCCATGGACCAGGACAACGCCATTGTCTACCAGCCGGGTCCCGCCGGACAGGACGTCGATCCTTGGTTCGAGCGTCTCGGCAAACGCGTCGCCGACAACCTCGATGCCGCAGGAGTTGTCTACTGCAAGGGTGGCGTAATGGCCTCCAACGCGGCGTGGCGCATGAGCGTGGAGCGCTGGAAGGAGACAGTCAGAAGTTGGATTGCCCGCACCAAGCCGGAGAACATCCTGTCGTGTGATATCTTCTTTGATGCGGTCACGGTTCACGGCGAGGCGGCGCTGTTCGACGAAGTCTGGTCGGATGCAGCCGCAGTGGCGGGCAAGTCCCGGCCGTTCCAGAGCCTGCTGGCGCTGAGTGCGACGGATATTTCCTCGCCGTTTGGATGGACCGGCCGGTTGAAGCTTGCCGACGGTCGCATCGATCTCAAGCGCTTTGGCCTGATGCCGATCTTTTCTGCTGCCCGCGTGCTCGCCTTGCGCCATGGCATAAAGCCCCGCTCGACACGGCAGCGCCTGACCGCCGCCGCCGCAATCGAAGACACGCCAGCAGCCCTCGTGACCGACATCCTGGAGAGCCACCACCTCTTTCTCGAATTGATTCTTCGCCAGCAGCTGCGCGACTTGACGGCTGGCCACAAGCTTTCCAATTCCGTCGCGGTTGCGCAAATCACGGCCTCCGAGCGCCAGCAACTCAACTGGGCGCTGCATCAGGTGCCGCGCGTTGCCGATCTTCTCGGCACGCCACCCTCGTCCCTTTGAATGGGACGCATGGTTGTCGCCCCGGTTGTCACGGCATCAGCCCCCCAAAAAGAAACACCGGGGAACGCTTGGGTTCCGCCGGTGTCCGTTCTGCTTCCAGCCATCGGTCAATGACGCGCGGCCTCAGTAGCTCGTGAATTTCTTCCACGTTACCGTCACACGCGTTCCGACGTTCACGCGCGAATAGAGGTGGGCGACGTCCTCGTTATACATCCTGATGCACCCCTTGGAGACCGCCGAACCGATCGTCCACGGCGCGTCGGTGCCATGAATGCGGTAAAGGCTCGATCCCAGATAGAGTGCGCGGTTGCCCAGCGGATTGAGCGGATGCCCGCCCGGCACGTGCGCGGGAAGCTTCGGGTTCTCGCGCCGCATCTCCGGCGTTGGTGTCCAGCCCGGGTTGACCTTTTTCTGCGAGACGTGGGTGACGCCCGACCAGCGGCTTTGCGCCCGCGGGACCGCAATCGGATAGCTGACGGCTTCGCCGCGCGCATAGATGTGATAGAGCTTGCGGTCGCCGAAGCTGACGATGATCTGGCCCGGCTCGTACTTTGGTGAAAACGCGACGCTTGACTGCGATCCCCCCGACCACAGGAAATCGAAGAAGTCTTGCGCCGAAGCTCTTGCGCTGCCAAGGCTCGACAAGGTCAAGGACAGTGCAGCAACAACGACGGCGCTGCGCAGGGTTCTGAGAATCGGCATGATGATAGGTCCTGTTCTCGTGCTTGTGCTCGCGGCCCCGTGAAAGGCCAAGTCGACCGCCCCGCCCGCGAGGTACGCCCGCCGCCGCAACGAAATCCCTCTTCAAACGAACTCGACGCCACCGAATGTGCCGCTCCGACCGGGATGCGGCAACCCCGGGGCGGGCAATTGAGGGCGTTTGATGCGCCTTTGAGGAAGTTCTGTTTTTCGATTGTCGCAACTAAGCAACAGTCGATGCCGTTAGCCTGGGATGATTCGGTGTACCGGATCGTTAACCGGTCTTCATATTATTTGGGGTGTTGGCGAACCGTGATCTTTCAGGCGGCGAGCGGCGAATCCGTATCGCCGCGCGTCTGCGGTGCTTCGCCGGCTGTCTCGCGGCGCGCTTTGGCATGGCGCGGCGCTGACCACGGCGAAGACTTGAACCAGGCGGCCGTGTAGGCAACCGCGATCATCAGGCCAAAAGCTGCAAAGTTCACCAGTACCGTCGCCACCGCCGTGTTGCCGGACAGATTGAGCGCGACGCCGGCAAGGGTGCACAACATCACGCCGCTGAGGAATACCGGGAGCGTCTGGCTGCCCACCTTGCTGACGGCTTGCACGAACAGTTGCCATCCGGTGTTTTGCCAGCGCGTCAATCCCTCACCTGCAGGTCCGGCCAGTGCAAACGCAATGTATGCGAGCAACAGGAAGTGGACATAGCGAAGCAGCCCGAAATTGCCCTTGTCGAAGTAGGGCATCAGCGTCTCGCGGATGGACTGGCCATAGGGAAGCGCGACGGCGACCGGGTCATACGCGAGCGGGATCATGAGAACGAGGAGGATGGCCGCGGTGACGACGGCAACCTTGTGCACCGGTGGCGTCGGCAGCCAGCCGCGTGCAAAGGCAAACCCGGTAAAAAACACGAGCTGCCAGGCGAGTGGGTTGAAGAACCACGGCCGATCGCTCCAAGGCTCGGCGGGAATTTCGATCAGCTTCGCATTGCCGATCCCCCAGACGACCGCAATAAACGCCAGCGCTGCGTATTTGCCGAACCGCGATACCAGCAGAACGAGCGGCACCATTGCGAGCAGCACCAGATACATGGGCAGGATGTCGAACAGACCCGGCACATACGTCAACGTCATCAGGCCAAGAAGATTGCGCGCCGCATCGTTGGAGACGGCATGATGCATATCGAGGCCCCGCAGATATGCGTCCCCCGTTCCGAGCCAGGCATCGACGCCGATCATCGCCGCCAGGACCGCGAAGAACACGCCGATATGCGCCCAGTAGACCTGCCAGCAACGCTGTGCGATGCGCGCCGAACACATCGTTGCTCCGCGCTCGTCGAACAGGCGCCCGTAGGCCAGCGCCGAAGCAATCCCCGAACAGAAGACGAAGATCTCTGCCGAATCCGAGAAGCCGAATTTGCCCGGCGTATAGGCAGCCCACGCATTCATCTTGGCGTGTGCCACGAAGATGATGAACAGCGCCAGCCCGCGAAAGAAATCGAGCCTGATATCGCGGCTGCGGGGTGCCGGACTGATTGAGGTCTTGGTCTTCATGGGCTTGCGCCTCCTGGACGCAGTAAGCCGTGAAAGCTTCGGCGAATGCATTTGAACGTCAGGTCATCACCTGTTGTTGCCTTATGCTGCGCCGCAAGATTAGTGCCGAGGTACGCACCCCGTCGCATCATTGTGCGAATCTACTCCTGCAATCCGCAGTCCGCTGCGCGGCAGTTTCGCGCATCTTTCAACAGTCTGACTCTAAACGATTTACGCGATTCCCCGGGCAGCGGAATGCGGCTCGCTGAAATCTATCCCGCCACCTGCGCCAAATGCGTGTCGAGGTCGTGGCAATAGTGTGCAACGCACAATGGCAAGCGCGTCAATGTGCTCCATTCGCCTTGAGCGAGGTCAACACCCTGCGCCGTCTCGCCCTCCTACTTTGGTCACAAGCCGAAGGGTCGACACGCCGAGGCGTGGCGGTTTCCTTCGTCAACCTCACTTTCAGGAGTTCAAACGGCATGACATCCAAAGCCACCTTGATTCTATCCGCCGCATTCTCAGCCGGCGCAGTCGTTCTGGTCTTGTCGGCGGCCGCTGGTGCGGCTCCCTTGGCTCCTCTCGCGCAATCCGCCGCGCAAAGCACCGCCAAGGCCGTCGGCCTTCCTGTCGTTGAAGTCGCCAAAAGGAGGGTCGGGGTAAAGCGCATCCGCCCTCGAACCTTGCGTAGCGCACGCATCGTCCGCCGCCGCCTCTCGCCACGTCACCGCTATACGCGCCGCCGCGCGCTGACACGCGGCATCGGAATCGGTATCGGGATCGGTATCGTCGCCATCATCGCCAAGCATGCCGCCCACTCCGAGTTTCAGGCAGCCATGCGCCGTTGTGCCCGCGACTACCGTTCGTTCGACTGGGAAACCGGTACGTATATCACCTACAGCGGTGATGTCAGGCTGTGCCCGTATCTGCGTCCATACCTCTGAGTTGGGCGAAGTCGAATTGAGATCAGCCGCTCGAACCGGGTGGGCGCCGCATGGTGCTCCCCGGCTTCTTACTATTCGGCGGCAACGATCGCGGCCTCGCCGCTGCAAGACTTGTTTGCGGGTTTGAACGTCTCGGAACCATTGTCCAGCCCCTGAAGTACATCCATGCGAGCGACGTCCTCCGGGATATCGAACAATCCGCAGCGTCTGCTCCAACACCCCGAACGGTGAGACGCCGTCAGCGCGGCAACCGGGATGCTCAAAACGAACCCGGCAATGACCGGAGCCGCCCACGGCAGCACCAGCGGTGCGTGGATGTAAAGCAGCACACCGATACCGAGGCCGGTCAAGGTCTGCGGGAGAAACAATGAACAGGCCTCGCGCCAGGAGACGGAGCGCACGGTCCTCTCCTGCGCACTCCACCGAAGCTTCTTTCCAAACCCCAGACCGACCGTGAACAGTGCGATTGCAAAGCTGACGATCGGGGCGATGAGTGCCGAGAAAACAAGTTCGAGCCCACCGCCGGCAATGACGCGCGCACGGCCCCCGTAACGCTGGCTCTGTCGGCGATCCCCCAGTACGCCCGCCAGCCCCA
Organism: Alphaproteobacteria bacterium; assembly: GCA_018830445.1. GTDB lineage: Bacteria > Pseudomonadota > Alphaproteobacteria > Rhizobiales > Hyphomicrobiaceae > Filomicrobium. The sequence continues at coordinate 44,115 of JAHJSN010000212.1, forward strand.
TCAGCTTCGGCATCAGGCTCATCGCAAGTATGGTTGCGAACAATGCCGCCCCCTGCGCAACCGGATACCCTTCGACGTAACCGTTGGCGAGTATTTCGGCGACGCCAAGCGCGATGAACGCCATCCACCCGACGGCTCCAAGATACATCAGGATGGCAAGTGCCAATTGCAATCGGCTCATTGGGTGCAGGCCGTCCATCCCGAGCAGTTTCAAGTACTGAAGGTTGCCCTGACACCATCTGAGTTCGCGGCGGATGAAGTCGGGCAGCGTCGGCGGGTTCTCTTCGAAACTCTCGCCTTCCTTGCTCAGCACCCGCACGTGATACCCTGCCCTCCGCATCAGTACGGCCTCGACCTGATCGTGGCTCATGACGTGCCCGTCAAGTGGACCCTCTCCGGGCAGTACCGGGAGTTTGCAGTGGTCGCGGAATGGCGCCATGCGGATCAGTGCGTTGTGTCCCCAGTAGGGTCCGCAATCGACCTGCCACCATTGCGAACCGGCGGTATAAGTTCTCATGCCGTGCCGCATGCCGAACTGGAACGCCCGCGTGAACAGGGATTTGGCAGGCAACCCTACAACCAGGCTTTGCAGAATCCCGATGCGCGGATTGTCCTGCATGATGCGCACGAGTTCCACGATCGCCGATGCCGACATGAAGCTGTCCGCGTCGAGCGGCAGAAAGAAGTCGTAGCAATCACCGGCACGCTCGCAGAACTCCTCGATGTTGCCCGCCTTGTATCCCTGGTTGTTGGTTCGGCGCCTGTAATGGATATGCCGGGAATAGCCCACCGACGCCCGCCATCCTGCGACGAGTTCCTCCTCCGCGCGCGCCACCTCTTCGATGTTCGTGTCGCTGAGAAGATGCATGTCGAAGCATGCGATCAGCCCGGCTGCTTCGATGTCTTCGGCGATTGCCCGGAGACGCCGGACCGCCGCGCCTGGATCCTCGTTGCGGATGGCCATCGCGATCGCGATACGCGAGGAGATCGGGGCCTCTGGATTGGCGGCGAGATGAAACGGGTCGTGCCCGGCTGCCGCTGCGAAGCGTGCGATCGAAAAGCCGATGACGGCGTTCCAGAATCCGATCGACAGCCACGGCAGTGTCACGAAGAAGGCCAGGATCATCGCCAACTTGGTCGCCGACCATCCCCCGTGCGCAAGGATGCCTGCCATCGCCGCGGTCAGAGCGATCACGGTAACAATATTGAGGGCCGCTACGATTACGCGGCGGCGAACCAGAATCCGGCTCGCCCGACCCGCCCGCTTGCGCGGGCGCAAGTCCATGTTCGCCAACCGGATGCCGGTGCTTGCAACACTCATGATCATCTCCGTGTGTCCTGTCGGCGCGGCCGTCATTTTGGCTCTGCGCTCCTTCGATCAAACCTCCGTAGAATTCGATGAACGCCAAATGAATGAAGTTGCCCGCCGTGCGCACGCAACGGCGCTTGTTGCGCAACGAAATCGTCGCTCAAGCCTGACCGATGGGACTGTGAAGGTATTGCTGCGAGGCGGCGATCACACGCGAACGTGAGCAACTGTGTTCGAGTTCGCCGGACCGTTCACGGCACTATGCTGCCGATTGATCGCTACGTATGCTCGATGCTCATCGAAGCATAGGATCGCCGATCGAGAAAGCTTCGAAATGGTCGCTGCGATACCGCCCGAATAGCCAGCGATGTCAGAGAACAGTCGGTGTTCGCATTCAGTCGAGTGGCCGGCGATAGGTATCCACGCGCGACAGCCAGCCCCGCTCCCACACCCTGTCGCGCGGGTTGTTGGCAATGCGCCGCTTCAAGGCGAAAGCCGCCGCGTCGGCGAATTCGCTCAGCACATCTTCCGGCTCTATCGACGCGCCTTGCATATGTAGCAGCACCTGCTTCAACCCCCAGCCTTCCGGTTCGCCTGTTCTGGCATTGGGGAAAGCCTCCGCCGCGCTGATCCCTTCGCCCTTGAAGTTGATGTAGTCGATCAGCGGATAGAGATCCCTTGAAGCTTCGACAACGCGATCGAATTGCGTTCGCACATGGCTGCGTTCGCCCGCATCCGCGATGCTTGCAAGGATGCGCGGCAACGCCTCCTGCATCCGCAATGCGAGGAACTGCGCCTGCAGGCCTTTCGTGTCGAGCAGGAATGCGCGCAACCCTTGCATCTTCGCCGAATTGAACGCCGCCTCGAAATCACGCTTCGAGCGCCACGGCGAAGGCGGGACCGGCGACACGTCGAGCCAATCCGGCGGCTGCGCTCCCCGCCTGCGCAGGAACTCCATCATCGTTGGAAAGCTTTCCACGAACGGACTATCGAGGCCCTCCGGGAACCAGATGAAATGACCGATGCCGAGCGAAGCGAAATCCTCGGTGGAATTCCACGAGGTGATCGCATCGCGTTCGCCGCCCGTTTCGTTGAGCCAGACCTGATGACCGACCTTTGCGGCAAGATCGGCGGGGACCTCGATGCGCTTCATGGGGGCGACTGCCAGTTTCGGTTTGGCGATAAGAACGGGGCGAGGGGCCTCGGCATAAGCCGGCTCCACAAACTGTAGCGCCAGGAGTGTAGCGATCATGATAGTCTTGCGCGGCAATTCCCGTCCTCGCGAAACTCTTTTCCCGGATAAACAAGTCGCGCGCCATTTTGGCGCTGGCATGGCCGCGGCACTGAAGCCCTCGAGTATGAACAGCGGTCTGCACCGTTGGCTAAGGCTGTTTCATCGAGGTTTGCAGGCGACCCGCGATAGCCCCGGCACCGGCTGCGACAGCGAATGTCCAGATCGCGCCGATGACCACCGCCCACGGCCAGGGAACCGGTCCGGCGCCGAAACCCCATTGCGTCGCGATCAGCACCACCGCGATGCTCGAAAACGCTGCCAGCGCACTTGCGCGGTCACCGGCGGATTTGGCGAGGAACAACGCGGCGGCAAATAGCCCGAGCAGCCCCCCGTAGGTGTAGCCCATGATCAGCAACCCGAACCAGAGGATTGAGGGCTGCGAGCCGAACCAGACCGCGATCGCCGCCAGAACGACCGCAAACAAGACCACCAGGACTCGCGGTCCCTTCAGCACCCCGTTCGCCTTGCCGCCGCGCGTCAGCCCAAGATCGAAATAGGCCGAGGAAGACAGTCCGCTGAGTGCCGAATCGAGCGACGACATCGCCGCAGCCAGCAGCGCCGCCACCAGCAGCCCCCGCAGTCCTGACGGCAGCTCGTGCCGGATGAAATGGGGAAACACATAATCGAATCGGTTCTCGGCAATCAGCGTCGTCACCGCATCCTGCGGAAAAGCCTGATAGTATGCGAACACCGCCACGCCCGCCGAGAGAAACAAGGCGGTGCTTATGATGTCGGCTGCCCCCGCCGCCGTGACCGCTCTGCCTGCCTGCCGCGCGTCGGGGCAGGCAAGCGCGCGTTGCGCGATGTCCTGGTCCGCCCCGCCGGTTGCCAGTCCCAGCACGAACGCGAACAGGTTCCCCATCCAGAAGGTCGCCGGGTCCGCGATATCGAACCGGAAGTCGAACACGCGGAACTTGTCGGCGGCCATGCCGCTCTCAACGATCCCGGCAAATCCATCCGGCAGCACCAGCCCGACATACACGATTGTCGCCAGCGCACCGGAAAGAAACAAAGCGAGTTGCAGGGCGTCCGTCCAGATCACCGCCCGAAGCCCGCCCGTTATCACATATGCGGCCGCAACCCCGGCGATCAGCACGATGGATTCCATGAGCCCGATATCGAAGAACACCGACACCGCGATGGCGCAACCGGCAAGCCTGACCGCGCTTGCCAGGCACCGGCTGACGATGAAGATGATGGTTCCGCTGAGCCGCGTGATGGGCCCGATCCTGAGCCCGAGATATTCGTAGACCGTCGAAACGTTCAGCCGGTAGAATTCGCGAACGAAGAGCGTCGCCACGACGTAGGCGGCGAGGAACGAACCGAACCAAAGCTGCATGTAGGCGAAATTGCCTGCAATCGCCACGCCGGGCACGCCGATGAACGTCAGCGCCGAAAGTTTCGTTGCCCACGTCGAGGCGGCAACCGGCAGCCAACCCTCTTTGCGCCCGGCCAGGAAGTAGTCCGTCTCGGTATGCGTGCGGTCGCTGAATTGCAAGCCGAGCCACAATACCGCGATGGCGTAGGCAGCAATGGCGATCCAGTCGAGCGTGGTCATTTTATCGCTCCGTCGGCCACGCTGTCACCCGTTACCAGCCCGCTTCGTAGGCCGCGATCACCGCCATGTTGACGACATCCGAGTCCCGCGAGCCGAGCGAACAGATCTGCACCGGCTTGTCCATGCCGACCAGGATCGGCCCGATGATCGTCGCCCCGCCAAGCTCCCGCAGCATCTTCGTCGAGATCGAGGCGGCGTGGAAGGCCGGCATCACCAGCACGTTGGCGGTGTCCGACAACCGGCAGAATGGATAAAGCGACATCAGTTCGGGATTGAGCGCGACGTCGGCGGCCATGTCGCCGTCGTATTCGAAGTCGACGCCCATTTCGTCGAGCAGTTCGACCGCCCTGCGCACGTCATCGGAGCGCTCGCCGCGTGGCTGGCCGAAGGTGGAATAGGCCAGCAGCGCGACACGCGGTTCGATGCCGAAACTGCGCGCGGCGCCTGCCGCCTCGATGGCGATTTGCGCCATCTCTTCGGCGCTGGGAATGTCGTGGATCGACGTATCCGCAATCAACACCGCACGCCCGCGCGACAACGCCAGACTGACCCCGATGACGGTCCGGTTCGGCGCCACGTCGAGCACCCGGTGCACATCGCGGAAGATGCCGGCCCAGTTGCGCGTCGCCCCCGACACCAGCGCATCCGCATAACCGTGCGCCACCATCAATGCGCCGAACACGTTGCGCTCGTTCTGAACGATCCGCTGGCAATCTCGCCTGAGATAGCCGCGCCGCTGCAGGCGCTGGTAGAGATAGTCGGTGAATTCCTCGACGTATTGCGAATGGCGTGTGTCGTGCAGCTCGAACTCGGGCCTCAAAGCGATGCCGAGGCTCTCGAACGTTTCCTTGACGCGCGCCGTGCTGCCCACCAGCAGCGGCTGCCCGAACCCCTGTGAGTGAAACGTATTGGCAGCCCGGATCACGGCGGGTTCCTCGCCTTCCGCGAAGATGACGCGTTTGGGGTCGCTGCGCACCCGTTCGAAGATCGACTGCAGCCAGTCCGACAGCGGATCGAGCCGTCCTGTGAGACGCGCCAGATAGGCATCCATGTCGGCGATCGGTGCGCGCGCCACGCCGGTATCCATTGCCGCTTTTGCGACCGCTGGAGGTATCGCGGTGATGAGGCGCGGATCGAACGGCGCTGGAATGATGTATTCGGGTCCGAACATCGGACGGCGGCCCTGATAGGCGCGCGCCACCTGGTCGGGAACGTCTTCGCGCGCCAGTGCGGCGAGCGCTTCGGCAGCCGCAATCTTCATGGCGTCGTTGATGGTCGATGCCTGCACGTCGAGCGCGCCGCGGAAGATGAACGGGAAGCAGAGGACATTGTTGACCTGGTTTGGATAGTCCGAGCGTCCGGTCGCCATGACGGCGTCGTCGCGCACGGCAAGCACGTCTTCGGGAGATATTTCCGGCTCCGGGTTGGCCATCGCGAAGATGATCGGCCGCTCGGCCATGCTCGCCACCATCTCGCGGCTGACGATGCCGCCTGCCGACAGCCCCAGGAAGATGTCCGCGCCCTCGATGGCTTCGGCCAGCGTGCGCATCTTGGTGTTGCGCGCGAACGGCTCCTTGTAGCGGTCCATCAGTTCCTTGCGGCCCTTGTAGACCACGCCTTCGATGTCGGAGACGATGAGGTTCTCGTGTTTCAGCCCCATCGTGACGAGCAGGTTGAGGCAGGCGAGCGCGGCAGCACCTGCCCCGCTTGCCACCATCTTCACTTCGCTCAGGTCCTTGCCGACGACCTTCAGCGCATTGAGGATGCCGGCTGCGACCACGATCGCCGTGCCATGCTGGTCGTCATGGAACACCGGGATGTCGAGCAGCTCCTTGAGCTGTTCCTCGATGATGAAGCAGTCGGGCGCCTTGATGTCCTCGAGGTTGATGCCCCCGAAGCTCGGCGAAAGGTATTTGACTGAGTTGACGAACTCGACCGGGTCTTCGGTCGAGACCAGGAGGTCGATGGCGTCGATGTCGGCGAACCGCTTGAATAGCGCGCCCTTGCCCTCCATCACCGGCTTCGACGCCAGTGCACCGAGATTCCCCAGTCCGAGTATCGCGGTTCCGTTCGACACGACCGCGACCAGGTTGCCCTTGTTGGTGTAGTCGTAGACCGCCGCAGGGTCGTCTGCGATCGCTTTCACCGGCACCGCCACGCCGGGAGAGTAGGCCAGCGACAGGTCCCGCTGTGTCGCCAGCGGCTTGGTCGGCGTGATCTCGAGCTTGCCGGGTTTTCCTTGCGAATGGAATTGCAGGGCTTCCTGAGGGGTGATTCGCGCTTCCGTAAAGCGGCCGGGGTGGGACATGGGATATTTGGTCCAGAAGCAGGAGTAGGTGTGAGGCGCCACGATGAAAGGCAGCGCGATGGCCATATTCGTGGGCGGGACGGCCGACACGATATGTTGCAATGCCATAAGGCACAACATACCCGTCTGGCCAATGGTTTAAGCGGCGTTTTCGGTTGGCGGTGCATTCATCAGGGGTTTCCCGCGGCACGGCGGGAGGCTATGGCTTGCGGACCCGATACACTTGACCCTTCCCCGCTTTTGAAAAGTCCAATGTCGCGAATGAAGTCCAGGACAAAAGTGCAAGCTACCGCGGAAGATGAACGCTCGGCTGCCGTGGAGGCCGCAATTGCCGCCGGCGCGACCCCGTCCATGGCCCAGTACCTGGAGATCAAGGCGGCCAATCCCGACAGCCTTTTATGGTACCGGATGGGCGACTTCTACGAACTCTTCTTCGAAGATGCCGTCACCGCCGCCGCAGCGCTGTCGATCACGCTTACCAAGCGCGGCAAGCATCTGGGCGAAGACATCAAGATGTGCGGCGTGCCGGTGGTCCGTGCCGATGAGTACCTCGAACGGCTGATCCGGCAAGGCTATAGAGTTGCCGTCTGCGAGCAGCTCGAAGATCCCGCCGAAGCCAGGAAGCGCGGCGCCAAGGCTGTCGTCAGGCGCGATGTCGTGCGCCTCGTGACGCCAGGCACCCTGACCGAAGACACCCTCCTTGAGCCGACCGCCCGCAACTTTCTTACCGCACTTTTCCCGAACCCCGAGAACGCCGGCAACGGGCAATCGGGAAACCTCGTCTCGCTGGCTTCTCTCGACATCTCGACTGGAGAATTCGAGATCGGCACTGCCTCTGAAATCGATCTGCCGGGCGAGCTGGCACGACTTGGCCCCCGCGAAATCCTCATCCCCGAAAGCGCATCCGGGCACCAGGGCATCTCCCGCTCGCTATCGATTTCACCGGCGGCCCAGACACCCATGCCGGGCCCGCATTTCGACAGCCGCTCCGGTGAGCGCGATCTCAAGGCCCGCCTCGGCGTCGCCGATCTCAACGCTTTCGGCCAGTTCTCCAGAGGCGAACTCGCAGCCATCGGCGGCCTCCTGAAATATGTCGACCTGACCCAGATCGGCAAAAAACCTGTGATCCGCGCCCCGCGCCGGACTGCGGGCAATGCAGCCCTGCTGATCGATCCGGCGACCCGCGCCAGCCTCGAATTGATCCGCTCGGCGACCGGCGAGAAGAAGGGCAGCCTGCTGTCCGCCATCGACCGCACCATAACGGGAGCCGGCGCCCGCGAACTGGCCGCCCGCCTGTCGAGCCCGCTTTGCGATATCCCCGCCATCAACGCCCGCCTCGATGCTGTCGCCTACCTGATCGACGAACCCGGCCTGCGCGAGGACGTGCGCAAGACGCTGGCCGGGGCCACCGATATCGCCCGCGCTGTCTCGCGGCTGTCGTTTGGCCGCGGTTCGCCGCGCGACCTCGGGTTTGTGCGTGACGGACTTGCCTCGGCAGCAGCCTGCGCCGGACAGTTGGCGTCCGGCGCGCGCGGCATGGGCTTGCCAGACGAACTTTCCCGCATCGCCGCCCGCCTGGCATTGGCTTCCGGCCCGCTGCTCGAAGCCCTGAAGGCGGCACTCAACGACGACCTGCCTGTCCATCGCCGCGACGGTGGATTTGTGCGTCCAGGCTTCATGAAGGACCTCGACGAGGCCCGCCGCCTCAAGGAGGATGCCCGCCAGATCCTCGCCGAACTCGAAGCCCGCTATCGCGACGAGTCCGGCGTCAAGACGTTGAAGGTCCGCCAGAACAATATCCTGGGTTTCTACATCGAAGTCACCCAGGGCAACGCCGCGCCGCTCACGTCCGCCCCCCTCGACAAGATCTTCCGCCACCGCCAGACGATGGCCAACGCCATGCGCTTCGTTACCGATGAATTGGCCGCAACCGAGGGCCGTATCGCAACTGCCGGTGAACGCGCGCTTGCCCTCGAACAGGACGTCTTCAACGATCTTGCAAAGCGTATTGGTGACGCCGAAACAAAGCTCTGCGAGATCGCCGCCGCCCTCTCCGAACTCGACGTTGCCGCAGCCCTTGCTGATCTTGCCGAGCGGGAGAATTATACCCGCCCGATATTACGCTCAGACCAGACTTTCGACATTCGCGGCGGCCGCCACCCGGTCGTCGAGCAGTCACTGAAAGCTGCCCGCGAAGGCCCCTTCATCGAGAATGATTGCCTACTCGGCCGTGCGCCGGAAGCGCCTGGCAGCCAGGACGTTGACTACGCGCAAGGCGGAACCGATCCTGCCGGCCACCCGCCGGGCTTCGACGACGCGCGTGCCGCTCGCATCTGGCTCGTCACCGGGCCCAACATGGCGGGCAAGTCGACCTTCCTGCGCCAGAACGCGCTGATCTGCGTCCTCGCCCAGATGGGCTCCTTCGTGCCTGCAGAACGTGCTTCGATCGGAATCCTCGACCGTCTGTATTCCCGCGTCGGCGCGTCCGACGATCTCGCCCGCGGCCGCTCCACATTCATGGTCGAGATGGTGGAGACCGCCGCGATCCTCAACCAGGCGACCGACCGCTCGCTGGTTATCCTGGACGAAATCGGCCGCGGCACCTCGACGTTCGATGGCTTGTCGATTGCCTGGGCCTGTGTTGAATACCTGCACGAAGTCCGCTGCTGCCGCACGCTGTTTGCCACCCACTATCACGAGCTGACCGCGCTCGCCGAACGCCTCGCCGAGGTCGCCAACGTCACCATCGACGTCAAGGAATGGCGCGACGAGATCATTTTCCTGCACAAGGTCAAGCCGGGAGCGGCCGACCGCTCCTATGGCATCCAGGTCGCCAAGCTGGCAGGCCTTCCGGCCGGTGTCATCGCCCGCGCTGGCGAGGTCCTGGCCCTGCTTCAGGATGCCGACCGCAATAATGTCCGCACTCCTGATATGCTGCTCGATGATCTGCCGCTGTTTGCCGCCGTGCGTCCCGAAAATCCAATCGCGTCGACCGGCGGCGCGTCTTCGGCACTGGAAACCGAATTGAAGTCGATTAACCCTGACGAGCTGTCGCCGAAAGCCGCTCTCGATGCGCTCTACCGTCTCAAGGCCCTTGTGAAATAGAACTGTCGAGGGTCACTCTTGTCGAGCCCAGGTGCCTGCGCGGCACGAGTCAGCGGCGCTTCAACGAGGTCAACTGCGAAGGCTAAGTGATCATGGAAAGCCCCACCCCAGGCACCGCCGTGATGATGCTGAAGGTCCTGAGGTCGGCCGACCCGCCGCCTCCGACCCGCTACTTCGATCCGCAAGCCTTGAAGGAAGAGCTGATCGGGATCGTCACCAACGATGGCGGCCCCGACAAGGCGCGACCGCACTTTGTCGCCCGCGTCAAGGAAGTCATCGCCGCCGCCCGTGCCCAGGCGCGCGCCGAACTGGAAGCCGATGGTCTTGGCACGCGCTGCGCAGCCGGCCTGTCGTTGTTCCAGGACGACCTGATTCGAATGCTCTTCGATCTCGTCGTGAGCTACCGCTGCACGCCGGCGGAGCGCAAGGAAGTCGAGCACATGGCGATCCTCGCCACCGGCGGCTACGGACGCGGCATGCTGGCGCCGGGTTCGGATATCGACCTGTTGTTCCTGATGCCGGGCAGCGCCACCGACTGCGAGACGCGCGCCAGCGAGCGGCTGCTCTATTTGTTGTGGGACATGGGCTTCAAGGTCGGTCACGCCACCCGCAACATTGCCCAATGCGTGCAATTGTCGAAAGCCGATATGACGATTGCGACATCGATGATCGACGCCCGCCTCATCGACGGCAACGAGAAGCTTTTCGGCGACCTTCAGCACCAGTTCCGCAGGAACGTCATCAAGGCCAACGTCCGTGCCTTCATCGATGCCAAGATGGCTGAGCGCGACTCCCGCCACCAGCGCTCCGGCGATGCCCGCTACCGGGTCGAACCCAACATCAAGGATGGCAAGGGCGGCCTGCGCGACCTGCACACCCTGCATTGGCTCTCCAAGGCGATTTACGGCGAGGATGTCGGAGTTGCAACGATTCGCGCCGGCGTGTTTACCGAGGAAGAGGTGACGACCTTCCACCGTTGCGAGGATTTCCTCTGGTCGGTCAGATGCTTCCTGCACTTCCTCACCGGCAGGCCCGAGGAAACCTTGAGTTTCGACGTGCAGTCGCAGATGGCCGAGTTGCTTGGCTATAAACGCCATGGCGGTCTGCGCGCCGTCGAGCGTTTCATGAAGCATTACTTCCTGGTCGCCAAGGACGTCGGCGATCTGACCGGCATCCTCTGCGCCGACCTTGAAATTCAGCAGCTCAAGTCCGCCCCCAGCCTGCGCAACATGCTGTCACCATTGAGTTGGCAGACCCGGCGCCAGATCCGCACCCGCACCGACTTCCGCATCGACAACGAGCGCCTGAACGTCGCCGATCCGGGTGTCTTTGAGCGCGATCCTCTCAACATTCTGCGGCTGTTCGACAGGGCCGCCCAGACCGGCACGTTTCTGCATCCCGACGCGGTTCGCCTGTTGCGCCAGTCCGGCCGGCTGGTCGACAAGGATATGCGCGATAACCCGGAAGCCAACCGCCTTTTCCTGTCGATGCTGACCAATGCCGAAACCGGCGCCCTGTCGCTGCGCCGTCTCAACGATGCCGGAGTGCTTGGCCGCTTCATTCCACCCTTCCGCCGCGTCGTCGGCATGATGCAGTTCAACATGTACCATCACTACACCGTCGACGAGCATCTGATCCGCACGGTCGAGATGGTCAGCGACATAGACCGCGGCAACGCCGTCGAGGAACTGCCGCTCTCCACCCGCCTCATCAAATCGATCAAGAACCGCGCCGTCCTTTACGTTGCAGCCTTCCTGCACGACATCGGCAAGGGTCGTCGCGAGGATCACTCCATCGTCGGCGCCCGCATTGCCCGCGAGTTGTGCCCGCGTCTTGGCCTGACCTCCGGGGAAACCGATACCGTCGCATGGCTCATCGAGGAACATCTGACGATGAGCAACATTTCCCAAAGGCGCGACCTTGCCGATCCGCGCACCATCCGTGACTTCGCCGACATCGTCAAAAGTCCCGAGCGGTTGAAACTCCTCTTGATGCTCACCGCCGCCGACATCCGCGCCGTCGGCCCTGGCACCTGGAACGGCTGGAAGGGCCAGCTCCTGCGCACCCTCTATAACGAGACCGAAGTCATTCTCACGGGTGGCCACACGCAGGAAGCCCACCGCCTGCGCATCGAGAAGGCGAAAGAAGCGCTTGGATCGAAGCTGAGCGCGAAGGGATGGGGCGAAGCCGCAATCAGCGCCCATCTCGGCCGCTTCTTCGATGATTACTGGCTTCGCCTGGAAACGGACGTGCATCTCGAACACGCACTCTTCATGGCCCGGGCGCTCGAGAAGGCGGAGAACGTCGCCGTCGACTACAAGACGGACGCGTTTACCGCAGTGACCGAATTGACGATCCTCGCACCCAACCATCACCGCCTGCTGTCGCTTTTTGCCGGCGCCTGCCTGTCGGTCGGCGCCGATATCGTCGGCGCGCAGATCTCTTCGACCCGCGACGGGGTCGCGCTCGACACGTTCCTCCTGCAACGGGAATTCGATCAGGATGCCGACGAGAAACGCCGCTGTGAGCGCATCCGCAACGCCATCGAGCGCTTTCTGAAGGGCGAAGCGCGCGTCAAGAAGGTGCTTGCCGACCGGAAAGTGGAACACCGCGTCGAAGCGTTCAGCGTTTCCCCGCGCGTCGATGTCAATAACAGCTTCTCCGACCACTATACTGTGATCGAGATTGCAGGCCGCGACCGTTCCGGGCTTCTCTACGAGTTGACCAGCGAGCTATCCGATCTCTCGCTCGACATCTCGTCCGCCCACATCTCCACCTTCGGGGAAAAAGTCGTCGACGTCTTCTACGTAACCGATCTCACCGGCCGGAAGATCGACAGCGAACGCCGCCAGGAAGAGATCCACAAGCGTCTCCGCGACATCGTCGACATTGACGTCGAAACCTAGTGTTCTGGATCAAACATTTGATTCCCGGGTGGAGGTCGTCAAATGTTTGTGAATCCAGAACACAATCAAAAGGTTGCCTAGTGTTCCGGGCTGAGTGTTCCGGGCTGAGTGTTCCGGGCTGACATTCAGGTTTCCGGCAGGGAACCAAATGTCAGAGTCGGAGCACTAGTGGCCTGTCTCGCCTAAATCGTTGTGCTGGCCGCAACCGCTGACGATTTAGGCGAGACATGAAGGCCACTAGCGAAAACAATGGCTTAGTGTGGCGTTCAGCGCGCCTCAATTGACAACTCCTGTGCGGCACCAAC
>JAHJSN010000213.1 GCA_018830445.1 Alphaproteobacteria bacterium
CGTATCGTTACTTGTCATCGAGGTTCCTCTTGGTCGAAGAACATCGATGCGTGATTCGCCCTTGTTCCCCCGCGGGGGAACAAGGGCGTCCACAGCCGCATTGCCTCAAGAGCAATTTCCAGACATCAGGTTACACCGCCGCCTCAAAGGCCCACCACACTGTTCCAGTCAGTGATGTACATATAGAGGCGTTGAAACTCGCCCGGCAGAAGCATGCGATTATGAGCAATGAAGTTGCGGCTCTTCTCGATTTCTTCCATTCGCTGGGGCAGCCAGTGCTGGGATGGAATGACAGCTCTGAAATGATCCCAATTGTTGACAATGATTCGAGCTATATTGCCGAAATCAACGAAACCATGAAGATCGGTCGTCTCCCCTTCAAGCCGCGAATCCTTCAACGCTGCATCCCTGCGCTCATCAGCGAATTTCTTGATTTTGGGAGTTGAGGCGTCAAGCCAGTTCTCTCCAACTTAACCCTTGAGCCGCAGATCATAGACCCCGCCCCGGTTTTCGAAGAAGAGCCTCGAGCGCTCAAGGAGCGCCGGCCGAACAGGCCGCCCCGTCGGAGCGCCCTTGGCGCGTGAGACATAAAATGGTGCCCAGGGCCGGAATCGAACCAGCGACACCGTGATTTTCAGTCACGTGCTCTACCAACTGAGCTACCTGGGCGGGAGGCATGACCCAAGCCAGGGGCCACGCGAAGACCCGACTTATAGTGAAGCTGCGCAGCGGTGGCAAGCCGGTTTCAAGGCAAAATTCGTCAAATCCGGCGCGCCTCGAACTCCACCTGATAACACATGGAATTACAGGAACTTATAGGCTAAGACCGGCACTCGCGCACCCAACAGTTACCGGCTTGATCATGGCGCTTACGGCGTCCAATGGCGATTTGGAGGCGATTTGGATCATCGAATTCGATCAGTTGCGGCCTGGTTGTCAGATGTCGTCCCTTGGTTCACTGCGCATCAGGTCTTCAGTGCGGGCCAAGTCGCCGTCTTCATCTTCGTCGGCATCGCCCCCGGGAATCGCATAGTGCCCCGAAAGCCAGCGCGACAGGTCGACGTCCGCGCACCGGCGCGAGCAGAACGGCCGGTAATCGTAGGCCGACGGCGCCTTGCAGATCGGGCATGGCCTCGCACGGTGCCGGGCCTGTGCCTCGGCAGCGTCGATTTCGCCGTTCGCGTTCTCACAAGCAGTTTCCCGCGTCTTGCCTGCCATTCGCGTCCCAAATTCCTTCCTTCGCCACGCCATGAACGCCCATGCCGCCCCCCTCGTGAACTGGATCTTACGCTTGGTACCGGGCGAAGTTCGTCAAGCGGCATGAAAGCCGGAACACGAGCAAGAGGTCTCCTAACGTTCCAAACGGGCTATTCGTCGGCGGCTTCACCCATTTTCAGCCAAGCATAGTGAATCGGGAAGCCTTCTCCAACCAGCATGCCTGTCACCTCGCTGAGAGGCAGCCCGACGACGTTCGTGTACGAACCGATGAGTTTTTGCACGAACACCCCGGCAAGCCCCTGGATGGCATAGCCGCCGGCCTTCCCGCGCCACTCGCGAGAAGCAATGTAGGCCTCGATTTCGGCGCGGCTCAGGTGCTTGAAGCGCACCCGCGTTTCGACGATCCGGGTTCGCATCTTATCGTCGGGCGTGATCAGGCAGACGCCCGTCATCACCCTGTGGGTGCGCCCTGACAGCAGTTGCAGGGAGGCGACCGCCTCCTCCATGAACTGCGGTTTCATCAGGATGCGCCGGCCCATGGAGACGATCGTATCGGCGGCCAGTATATAGCTGTCGGCAAAGTCGCGGTCGTTGGCGATCTGGTCGCGCGCCGTTTCGGCCTTCTGCCGGGCGAGCCGCGATACCAGCCCGCGGGGCATTTCTCCCTTGCGCGGTGTCTCGTCGATTTCCGCCGGCCGCAGTGCGTCCGGGTCGATCCCAACTTGTGCCAGCAACGCAAGACGTCTCGGGCTGGCGCTCGCAAGCACAAGCTTGGGCCGGCTCTGGCCGGTCTGCGCGGATGGCTTCTGGCGCGCAAGCTCCCGCCGCAAGGTTTCCCGGCGCGGACCGTCGCGTCGGCTCAACGCCGTGAATAGTGTACTCTTAGCGGTGTTCATGGATCCCGATCGGTGGTTTGAGCCTGCAGCGCACGTCGCAATTTATGGGTTACACGCGACTTTCCATATCAGTCCGGAGAATGCAAATGCCCCCGGCGAAAAGCAAGAGCCGACAAATTCGTTGCGATTCTGTCCGTGCCGCCGGATAAGTTTCTCAAATGATGTCGAAATACTGGAGGTAGCAGCATGAGCGCCAAGGTCAATCTGAGCGAACTCATCAAGGGCACCCGAGTATTCGCCGAGCTTGACGACGACAGTTGCGCGGCGATTGCCAAGGAAATGCGCGAGGTCAGCTTCAACGCTTCCCAGGTGATTTTCGCGCGCGGCGACGAAGGCAAGGACGTTTATCTGGTGGCTGACGGCCGTGTCCGCCTGTCGGTTCTGACCGCCGAGGGACGCGAATTGTCTTTCGCCCATGCGGAGAAGGGTTCGCTGTTCGGCGAGATTGCCATGCTCGATGGAGGTCTCAGAACGGCAGATGCTACTGCCGCCAGTAAGGTTTCGGCCTATTCACTCTCGCGTGGCGCCTTCAACCGCGTCATGGCCGCCCACCCCTCCGTTGCCGAAGCGATGATGCACTTTCTCTGCACCCGCATCCGAGAAGCCGATCAGCAGCTTGAGGCCATCGCCCTGTGCCCGATCGAAGTGCGGCTCGCCAGGTTCTTTCTGGCGGCGGTCCGCGCCAAGGTCGGGGCGGAGTGCGAAGACGAGCTGGTCGAAGTTCCCTTCACCATGTCGCAAAGCGAACTGGCTCTCCTGATCGGCGCAAGTCGTCCGAAGGTGAACACCGCACTTTCTCTGCTGGAAGGAAACGGTGCCATCAAACGCTCCGGCCAGTCGATAACCTGTAGCGTATTCGAACTGGAGGAAATCGCCGGAATTTGATTGACCTCGCTCCGGTGTCCTCCAGGAGACAGCCCGCTGCCGCCGCTGTGTGCTCAATGCACAGAGGACATGTGTGACTTGGGACGGATGCGAGAAAAGATGAAAGCCGAAGGGGACCAGCAGGGCAGCCAACCCGGTTCTGGCATGTTCACGCATGCGCTCTTGAAATTGCGTGCCTCCCCATTCGTGGGCCGGGTAAAGAATGCCCTGCGCCGCCTCGCGCGGCTCGGTACAGAAGGCTACCGCACCGACATTCAGCGGCGGCTGGTGGTGATGAATCTCATTTCCTACCTGATCGTGCTGACCACCTTGGGCTATTCTGTCCAGAACTACTTCATGGGTTACGAGAAGTATGCACCCGTGATCTATCTCAATCTGGCGGTGTTCTTCGTCGCCCTGCTGGTACCTTGGTCGCACCGGTTTTCCGACATCGCCGGCGGCCTCATCATCATCGTCACCGAATATATCGCACTGTTCTTGTTCACGGCGTTTCTAGGTCACGAGTCTGGGCTTCACCTTCAGTATTTCGTGGCAGCCGCCGCCACCTTCGTCGTTTTCGGGGTGGAGCGATGGAAGCTTATCGTTCCCCTGGTCCTGCTTGCGATCGCCCTGCACGTCCTCGCCTGGTACATGTTCCCCGAAGGTTCCGCGCTGATCGATGCCCCCGAACATGTCCTCAGGGACCTCTACCTACAGGCGGCGATCACCACCGGCATCTTGATCGCCGCGACCGTCTACTACGCTTTTTCGTTGGCCGAAGCGGCCAAAGCCGAGACCGACGCGCTGCTGCGGTCGATACTCCCCGACAGCATCGTCGAGCGCATCAAGAAACATCCCGGTCGGGCGATTGCCGACAGCCATGATCATGCCGCGATACTGTTCACCGACATTTCCGGGTTCGTCGCCCTGGCTCGTGAATTGGGGCCAGAGCGCATCGTTGCGTTGCTCAACGAGATCGTCTCCGAGTTCGATGCCCTGGCCGAGGTCCACGGCGTCGAGAAGATCAAGACCATTGGTGATGCCTATATGGCGGCGGCCGGTATCCCCGTGCCGGTGGACAATCCTTCCGAGCGGCTGGCGCGCCTGGCGATCGACATGCAGAAGGTCATCGCACGCTTGCGCGAAAGGACCGGGATCGAGTTGACGATGCGGGTCGGCCTCGCCTCCGGACCGGTGATGGCCGGTGTCATCGGCACGCGCAAATTCACCTACGATGTCTGGGGCGACGCGGTGAACCTGGCAGCCCGCCTGGAAAACAAGTCGCGCCCGGGGGCCATTCTCGTTTGCCCCGGTTGCCAGCGCGATCTGGCTCACGCTTTCCGCCTGGAAAGCCACGGGGTCATCGAGATAAAGGGTGTCGGCGAACAGGAAACGTGGTTTCTTATCGAAGAGCACGCCCGAAGTGATGACGGGTCTCGTGAAATCAAATCCACTCGAAGCCTGCATTGAACCTGGACAGCCCGCAGGGGGCGGGCATGGACGGCATTTTCATTGCGGCCGATAAGCACCTGCACGACCCGATAGAAGATGGAGCCCGAAGTGTCCGATACGAGCAAAAAGCACTCCGGAAGCCGTGACCGGCGGCAGGCCCGCCTGGAGCAGGCGCTCAGGGAAAACCTCAAGAAACGCAAGGAGTTGGCTCGCAAGCGCTCGGCTGCGGAGGCTTCCGACACGGGAAACGACGCCGCCCCTCCTGCCGGCGCGCCGCGCGAAGGCTGATTAAACCCGCCTTCGGCGGCCCGGACACTTGCCCCAGCGGGCCGAACACGACTATTTGTCTCGCTTTGTGGACTGACGCCGATGTGAGATCGGGCGTCTGTCAGCCAATACGCGCGCGAGCGCGGCAAAGTTGAAAGCAGGAAGCATGGATCGCATCAAGATCGTCGGCGGCCACGAGCTCAAAGGCGTCATTCCCATTTCAGGCGCCAAGAACGCAGCCTTGCCGCTGTTGATCGCGAGCCTGCTGACTGACGATCGGCTGACGCTCAAGAACGTTCCGAACCTGGCGGACGTCAATCTCCTGTCACGCATCCTGCGCAATCACGGCGTCGATCTGGCCGTCGATGGCAAGCGCGCCACGCCAGCGGCCTATATCGGCGATACCTTCCACCTGACGGCCCGCGACATCGTTGATACCACGGCTCCTTATGAGATGGTGAGCCGCATGCGGGCAAGCTTCTGGGTGCTTGGTCCGCTGCTGGCGCGCATGCACCAGGCACGGGTCTCCCTCCCTGGCGGCTGCGCCATCGGCACGCGGCCGGTTGACCTGCACCTTGACGGTCTGAAAGCGCTGGGTGCCGACATCGAGATTGACGCCGGCTACGTCATCGCCAAGGCGCCCGGAGGCCTTGTGGGAAACCGCATCACGTTCCCCAAGGTTTCGGTTGGAGCGACCCATAACGTGCTGATGGCCGCAGCCCTCGCCAAGGGCGAGACGTTGATCGAGAACGCCGCACGCGAACCCGAAGTCAGCGACGTTGCCGAATGTCTCGTCAAGATGGGCGTTGCGATCGAAGGTATCGGCACGTCGACGTTGCGCATCCAGGGCGCGGACCGGCTGGAGGGAGCCGTTCACAGCGTCGTCCCCGACAGGATTGAAGCCGGAACGTTTGCCTTCGCCGTCGCCGCTACCGGCGGCGATGTCGTGCTCGAAGGCGCCCGTCGCGAGCATCTCCAGGCGGCCCTTGACGCTCTAGCCAAGACCGGCACGAAAGTGGAGGTCGTGGAGAACGGGTTGCGGATTAGCCGGGACGGCGGCGAAATCGCCCCCGTCAGTATCGAGACCCAGCCGTTCCCCGGCTTCCCCACCGACCTTCAGGCCCAGATGATGGCGCTTGTGACAATGGCGTCCGGAAGCAGCGTGATCCGTGAGACGATCTTTGAAAACCGCTTCATGCACGTCCAGGAACTCGCCCGGCTCGGCGCCGATATCCACCTTCACGGCGATACCGCGACGATCAATGGGGTCAAGAAGCTGCGCGGCGCACCGGTCATGGCCACCGACCTCAGGGCATCGGTGTCGCTGGTGATTGCGGCGTTGATGGCGGAAGGCGAAACCGTGATCAACCGCGTCTACCATCTCGACCGCGGTTTCGAGCGACTTGAGGAGAAGCTTACGCGCTGCGGCGCCGAGGTTTCGCGAATTTCTGAGGGGTGAGCTGGTTCAGGGAACCCGGCGGTCGGTGTGCACGATGCCGGCGGTTTCAGTAGCTGCGTTCAGGCGACCGAAGCGCATCGAGGGTTGTAACTGGGTCGTTGGTTTGACTGAGGCCAAGCCTGTCCGGCACGATGCGATCATCTTGTCCGGCAGGTTAGGCCGCCGTCATAGGCGGCTGAAGTGGGGGTGTGTCGAACGATGCGTTGGATTTTGGGATTGCTCCTCGCCGTTCTGGTGGCCCTGACGTTGTCCGTCGCGACGCTCGTATTGCTGGTTCCCGACACCGCCATTGAGCGCCATATCCTCACCGCCGCGGGGCGCGCGGCCGGTTCCTCGATAACGACAACCGGGCTGCCGGAAATTTCCCTGTTTCCGGCAATCGATATGACGCTCAATGGCGTCGATATGAAGCCTTCGGGCGCCGACGGTAAGCTCGCAATCAAGGCCGGCAAGGTCGCTGCGCAGGTGGGGTGGCTGCCGATCCTGATAAGTTGGACGATCGACATCGCTGAATTGAGGCTGGCCGAACCTGTCATTCGTTTCGATAATGCACGGGCATCCGGATCGCCGGTCATTGAGCCGGAAAAGCGCCGCACGCTTTATAGGTCCCCCGCCGTCCTCGTGCGCCGGGTCGCGATTGAAAATGGTGCGATCGACGGCGTTTCGGGTTGGCGGCTCAACAACGTCAACGCGGCATTCGAGGTCGTCGACGGCGGCAGCGCAACTGATCCCGTTGGTGCGGGCGGCATGTTCCGCCTGCGCGGGGAAGGTACGGCCGATCTCGTTCCGGGTTCGGGGAAAGCCGGCTGGCCGCTGTCCATTCCGGAACTTTCCGGGAGCCTGTCGATACCGGTCAGGATTTCCGGCAATGGCGACCGGCTGTCGGTCGGTTTCGACTGGCAACGTCTGACCGGACGACGGGCCGTGCAATCGGCAATTCAGGTGGATGCTGGCATCCAATCCTCCGATGAACCCAGTCCTGATCCGGTACTCGAACGCCTGAGCCAGGAGTTGCAATCGATGTTGGCAGGAATCGGCATTTCGGCCGCCGGCGACGGTTCTCCAAGTCCCAGGACCGGGGACTAGTGGCCTGTCTCGCCTAAATCGTTGTGCTGGCCGCAACCGCTGACGATTTAGGCGAGACATGAAGGCCACTAGCGAAAACAATGGCTTAGTGTGGCGTTCAGCGCGCCTCAATTGACAACTCCTGTGCGGCACCAAC
>JAHJSN010000024.1 GCA_018830445.1 Alphaproteobacteria bacterium
CATATGGTTCCCTGCCGGGAACCTGAATGTCAGCCCGGAACACTCAGCCCAGAAGACTAGGCAACCTTTTGATTGTGTTCTGGATTCACAAACATTTGACGACCTCCACCCGGGAATCAAATGTTTGATCCAGAACACTAGCCGATGCAGTGTTATCGACTTTCGTTGCCTTGCTTCGGCTCGAAATTCTCATTGCGAAACAAGAGAGCATCCAACCGGTTTGGGCAGGCGCTCAACTGCGGTGCCGCACGGTGCGTTGATGCGCTGGCGTTTCTGCTGAGGGACCGGGGGCTCAGGCGTGCTGATGCCGGTCAGGGATGACCAGCCGGAAGGCGGCGCCGCGTGCGGTTTCCAAAAGTTCAATCCTGCCGCCGTGGGCCATCACCAATTCCTGGGCGATGGCAAGCCCAAGACCGGAACCGCCGCGGCGCTGGGAGGACTGGAAAGCCTGGAACAAGTGTTCGCGGGCACGGCCGGGGAGGCCGGGGCCGTTGTCGCGGATCTCGATGGCGACTTCGCCGTTACGACGGGTGGCCGAAACGGTAATGGCGCCGCCGTCGACCTCGTCGGACGGTGTCGTTTCGAGGGCCTGCAAGGCGTTGCGGCAGATATTGGAGAGCACGCGGTAGAGGTGGTCGCGGTCGGCGTCGATCTGGAGCTCCGGGTCGATTTCGACCAACCAGTCAACCGGCTTTTCCTCGGACGGCAGGCCGAGGCCGTCGCCAACCTCCTCGACCAGAGGACGCAGCGGAAAAAGTTCGCGGTGAGGAGTGGCTTCCTCGGCGCGGCCGAAGGTGAGGGTGGCGTTGCAGAAATCAATGGCGCGGTCGAGGGAAGCGATCAGCTTGGGGGCGAAGCGCTGCACGGTCGGGTCGTCGATTCCCGTCAGCCGGTCGGAGATGAGCTGAGCACTGGCCAACATGTTGCGCAGGTCGTGGTTGATCTTGCTAACCGCGAGGCCGAGTTGGGCCAGCCGGTTCTTTTGCAGGATCAACTGGGAGAGCTGACGCTGCATGGAGGCCAGCTCGCGCTCGGCAATGCCGACTTCATCGCCTCGTTTGGAGGGAGTCATGATGCGGTTGGGGTCTTCCGGATTCTCGGCGAAGTGCAACATGTTGTCGGTAATCCGCATCATAGGGCGGACCAACAGGCTGGATAGTGCCAGGTAGACGAGCGCGGCGGTGATCAGCGATATGATGACCGAGAGGAAGAGAATGTTGCGAGCGTACTGCCACAAGGCGGCGCGCATCGGCGCTTCAGGAATGACGATTTCGATGAAGTCGCCAGGCTTGCCTTTGAGCGGGCCGGTGACCCGCAGGATACGTTCGTCGGTCCTGCCGAGGACGGCAAGAGCTTCGCCGATCAGGGCAATGCGGGCGCCGGTCGCTGCGAAAAGCCCCATCTCCTGCATGGGGCGCCGATCGTAGACGGCATCGATGGTCATCGCCTCGGTCGGAGCCAGCACAACCGAACGGCGGCCTTCCCGCTTCCAGGCAACAGCCTTGACAGCGGCGGTCATCAAAAGGTCCTCACGCAATGCTTCGGGGACGGCACCATCGGGAGCGCCCTGGGCGGCAAGTGCCGCGAGGTAGGCCGACATCAGACGGTCGTTGAGCCAGTTGACACGGTAGTTCGCAACCGATGGCACGAAGATCAGGATCTCGGCGAGCATCACAAAGGCGGTGGTCAGAACCAGGAGTTTGAATGGCAGGCGCAACTGCTGCCATGTCGTGGCCGTCGATGTGTGGCGGTCCTTGCGGTTGAAAAGTGGCAGCGTAGGCAAGCTCGGCCGCCGCTTCGGGCGGGGCGCGCTGGCCTGAGGGCTTTCTTTGTCGAGACGCTGATCCATTGCGGTATTGGGGCTCGGTCGCGCGGAAACGGTGTCGGGGGCAGCATACGCGGTGACGGCGGCGTTGCGAGACCGTCGGCGCTATATTCGTCGACCTCACGGTATTGATGATTAATGCAAGTGTGGTTTCGGTTTGCTCCTTGCAAGAGATTGGTCCGGCAATCCGACTTTTCTGGCGGAGCTGCCAAATGAGGGCAGCGGAGCTGTGGGCGGTCCTAACCCGCCCACAGAGGTTACTTGCAAACGCCACTTCAACCGAATTTTGCCAGTAGGCCTATAACCTTACGGATTAACGGATTGGATGTGGCGCCGGCGTAGAACTTGTAGGCGACGCGCTTATTCACCTCGGAAAGTGTCGGGTAGGGCGAAATCCAGGCTGTCATGGCGCCAATCTTCATCTTCTGGGAAACGGCAAGCGACCACATCTGGATCAGCTCGCCGGCATGTTCTCCGACAATCGTGGCGCCAAGGATGCGGCCGTTCTTGGCGGTGACGACCTTGACGTGACCGGCGGTGATGCGTTCGGCCTGGGCGCGGTCATTCTCGTGATAGGGCCAGCGCAGAACCGAGATCTTGCCGTGCTTCTCGACGGCCTGATCCTCGGTCAATCCGACGTGGGCCAGTTCCGGGTCGGTGAAGGTAACCCATGGGATAACGCTTTCGTCGACCTTCGCGAAGGGATGGCGGAAGAGCGCCTTACGAATAACGATGCCGGCGTGATAGTTGGCGACATGGGTGAACTGCAGGCCGCCGATCACGTCGCCGATCGCGTAGACGCGGCTGTTGGAGGTGACGAGGCGGTTGTCGACCTTGATGCCGCGTTTGTCGTAGCGGATGCCGGCAGCATCGAGGCCGAGGTCGTCGACGTTGGGCTTGCGGCCGGCGGCAATCAGAATATGGCTGCCTTCGACGACGTCTTCCTTGTCGCCAACCTTGACGTGAACGCGGATAGTTCCCCCGCCGTCTTCGACGCGGGTGACAAGCGTGCCTTCGCGAATGTCGATGCCTTCGCCGCGCAAGTGCTCGAGTACGACCTTGGTCAGCTCCGGGTCGTCCTTGCCGAGGGCCTTGGCGCCTTCGAGGACGGTAACGCGGCTGCCCAGGCGGCGGTGCGCCTGGGCGAGTTCCACACCGATCGGGCCGCCTCCGACGATCAGAAGATGATCGATTTTCGTCTGGTTGCCGAAGATCGTCTCGTTGGTGAAATAAGGTACGCTGTCGAGGCCGGGGATCGGAGGAACCAGCGGGGAAGAGCCGGTGGCGACGACAAAGCGGCGGGCCTTGATTTTGCGTTCGCCGGCCTCGACGGTGTTATTGTCTATAAAGCGGCCGGCGGATTCGATGACATGGACGCCGAGGCCGGTGAACCGCTCCACCGAGTCGTTCGGCGCTATGGCGGCGATCACGGAATGCACGTGATTGTGGACCGCGGCATAATCGATCGAGGGATCTTGAGGGGCGACGCCGAAGCCGTTGGCCGAGCGCATGATGTGGGCGCGCTTTCCGGCGGCGATCAATGCCTTGGAGGGGACGCAGCCGTAGTTGAGGCAGTCGCCGCCCATTTTGTGCTTTTCGAGGAGGACCACCCGGACACCGAAGGCCGCGGCCGCTGCTGCGACGGACAGGCCGCCGGAGCCCGCCCCGATTACGCAGATATCGCACTCGATGGTTTCAGTGCCGCGTGCTGCTGAATTCCGCGATGCAGAGCCATCGCCGGTTCCAGTGGACGTGTGCCCGCCGGTGGGGACGGACTTCGAGAAGACATCGGCAGTCTCATTATGCGGCTGCATGGCGATTGCTCCACTTCTTGACGATGACCGGGATCAAGGCGACGACGCCGATCGCAGCGAAGGCCAGAATGATTTCCTTACTGACGAGGGTCCCCGCGTCAATGACGTATGGGCAGGCGGACTCGGCTTTGGCGGCGATACAGGCGGCATGCTCGGCGTTGGTCTTCTCGATGACCGTCTTCAACTGCGAAGCGGCGAATGAGAACGCAGACGTGCCGGGAATGATGCCAAGTGCCGTGCCGATAACGTAGGTGCGAAGTTTTACGCCCAGGAGGGCGGGGGCGAGATTGACGACGAAGAACGGGAAAGCTGGAACGAGACGCAGGAACAGCAGGTAGCTCAGGGCGTTTTCCTGGAAGCCCTGGCGCAGTTTGTTGATCGCGGGACCGGCTCTTGCGGCAAGGGTTTCGCCGAGAGATGTCTTGGCCACCAGAAAAATGATGGTGGCGCCGATGGTCGCTGCGATGACGGTTACAGGCGCGGCCACGACCCAGCCGAACAGGAGGCCGCCGGCCAGCGTCAGTGCGAGGGCGCCTGGCAGCGACAGCGCGACGACGACAATGTAAATTCCGGCGTAGGCCAGTAACGACAGGACCAGGTTTTCCGAAATGAAGGCGCTGAGCGCGCCGTAGTTACGGCCTAGCGATTCAAGGGACAGGTATTTGTGCCAGCCCATGACATAGACCAGAGCCATCAGCGCGGCGATGACGATGAGCGGCGCCCAGGTCCGAAGCGTGTTCGAGCCTGACGGCGTTGACGATGCAGATGTATTTTTTTCGACCATAATCTCATTCCATATCGCTTTTTGGGGCGGAGGTCCTAGGACCCGCGCTTGATGTTGTTGAGGGACCAGTCATAGAAGTAGTTGTCAATCGTCGTCCTGCCTTCGAGTTTGACCTTGAGGGAGTCGTTTGCGTACTTGCGGGCATGATCGAGGACACCTTGCACGGAGCCGCCGAAGTCTGCCTGAAACCACTGGTAGATCGAGGACGCCTTGATGGTATCGCCTTCAATCGTGAAGCCGCGCGGATCGTTGACGTAGGCTTTTGCCGCGGCGTCGAGCTGGGATTCGAGGTGAGTGCCATTGAAGGCTTCGCGTCCCAGGTTCGGACAGCCGAACGAAGAGCAGTTCACCGAATAATGGACGCGCGGGTCCTTGTAGATGGGGCGCAGGACCTGATGCTCGATGTCGTCCAGGCTCAGTTCGTGGCCGGCGACTTTCAACACCTTGGCTTTCCAAGGCCCCCCGGCTCCGACGCTTTTCTTGATGAAACCGAAAAGGCCCTCGCCGATCGAGATCTGACGGATGGAATCGATCGGGTAGTGGTCGAGCACGATATCGATGGTCTTGGCGTTATAAAGGTTCGCCCAGTAGGCGAACTTCTCATTGCGGCTCAGTTGGCGCGGGTCGGCGGATTCGAGTGCCTTGAGGTAGCCTTTGAGGGTCTGGTGGTCGTTGCTCTGCCAGGCCCGGTAGTCGACGCGGTTGACGCCATCGCTGCCGGCAACCACGTATTTGCCGAGGAGACCGGTCCAGGTTCCATGATCGAAGGCGGCGGCGGTGTCGGGGCCGCTGGCGGAAAAGAACCGCGTTACGTCGTCATTGCCCGCCGAAACGGCAGGAGACGACGCCATGACCGCGGCTGAAAGCGCGGAAACGGCCAGAATCCATAATTTTCGCAGCACGTTCAGTCTCCTGGTCCAGAGGACAGATGTCGGGGGTATTTCCAGGCGGCGGCTTCCCAGGCCGGCATTCCCGCCCGTCGAGGGGGGATTCGACATTCAGAGGTTGGCGATGGCCGCAAGATGGATGAGGAATTTGACGTTGAGAACTGGGTCTCAAGCGTTCGTGAAGCGGCCAATGCCATCGTGATAAGCCGTGATCAGGATGTCTTATGGAGGCGGTGAGCGGCTTCTCCCGGGAATCCGATCCCATGGTGGAAGGGCGGGGTGTGACGTGCGGGGCGTGACGTGCGGGGCACGACGTGCGGCGTTTGACTTTGCCGGTCGTCAGCCGTATAAGCCCGGCTTCGGTCCAGGTGATCGAAATCCGGACAAAAATTCCAGAATCCGCGCTGCCCCGATAGTTCCTGGAGGCGCGCTCGAAGAGGTCAATCCGCTGGCGCCGGGCGAAATGCCTTGCTGCGCGGCCAACAAGTTGTCGGAGACGAGACGTGAAACGCACATATCAGCCGAGCCGGCTAGTCCGTAAGCGCCGCCATGGCTTTCGCAAGCGCATGTCCACGAGCGGCGGTGTCCGCGTGCTCGCCCGCCGCCGCGCCAAGGGCCGTAAAAAGCTGTCCGCCTGAGGACAAATTTTTTGCCTGCCAAGGCGCCAAAACCGCTCGCTACCCTCAAGAAACGACCTGAATTTCTGCGTGTCCGGGGCGGCGCCCGCTTTGGGACCGCGTCGTTCCTCATGGAAGCGCGGATGAGGCTGTGCGGTGCAGGCTGTTGCGATGACTCTGCAACTCATGGCCGGGCAGAGGGCTGCGAGGCCAATGCCGAAAAGGACATGGCGGATGGCGCAACGATCGCTGGGGCTCGCTTCGGTCTGACTGTCACCAAAAAGATCGGCAACGCGGTCATCCGGAACAGAATCCGCAGGCGGCTGAAGGAGGCATTGCGCAGCGTGGCTCCAACTCATGCACGGGCCGGCTGCGACTATGTGCTCATAGCGCGAACGATGGCTTTGTCGCAGCAATTTGCCGAACTTTGCGGTGATCTCAAGAAGGCCTTCCAGCGCGTCAATTCCGCACTCGACAACCCGCGCCGCAGCGGGGGAAGGCGATAACACGCCGAAATGCATCGTCCTAATTGCCTGCTTGATCGCAGCCAAAGGTGGATGCGCGAAGCCGTCGCCTGTATAGACGGTGCAAAACCATTTCCGGCGCGGTGATTTCTCAATGCCGCCGTTCCGGTGCGAACAGGAAGGCGAGCCGAGGCGGCGATGAAGAGTCAGAACAGCGACGACAACAACAATCTGCTTGTGGCCGTACTCCTGTCCATGGCGGTGCTCTTCGCATGGCAGGTTTTCTTCCCGCCGCCGAAGCCGCAGAAGGTCCCCGGGCAGGAAGTCTCGCAACGCTCGCCCGGCGAGCCGGGTATGGCGGGCGCGCCGACCTCGGCGGGGGCCGCCGGTGGCGGTGTCAACGGTGCGCCGGGGGGATCGCCGGGGACTGTGCCTGCGGAAATCAGCCCGCGCGTCAAAGTGAAGACCTCGGAGATCGAAGGCTCCATCTCGCTGAAGGGTGCGCGGATCGACGACGTGCAGCTGGTCAGTTTCCATGAGACGCCAGATCCGAAAAGTCCGAAGATCGCGCTGCTGCAGCCGTCCACCTCGCAGCAGCCCTACTTCGCCGAGTTCGGCTGGTTGCCGCCGGCTGGATCCACGGCCAAGGTGCCGGGCGGCAATACGTTGTGGAATGCGACGGAAGGGGCGACCCTGACGGAAACAACGCCTCTCGTGCTGACCTGGGATAATGGTGAAGGCCTTTCCTTCAAGCGGACCATCACCGCCGATGACCACACCATGTTCACGGTTACTGATGAAGTCTCGAACGAGAGCGGAAACGACGTCGTGCTGCACCCTTATGCGCGCGTCTACCGTCATGGCACGCCGAAGATCGAAGGCTTCTTCATCCAGCATGAAGGATTGATCGGATGGCTCGGAGACGAAAACCGGCTGCAGGAAATCACCTACGCTGACATACTTGACGAGGAAAAACGCCGCCGCTTCGAGGGCGTCAAAGGCGGGTGGATCGGGTTCGCGGACAAGTACTGGGCAACCGCGATCGTTCCCGATCAGTCGAAGCCCTATTCTGCACAATTCTGGACACCGACGCGCAATGATGCGGGGCAGACCGAATCCTTCCAGGCGGATTTCCAGCAGGAAGCTGTCACGCTGGTCAAGGGCGGCACGGCGAAGGTTACCTCCCGCCTCTTTGCAGGCGCCAAGCGGGTCGATCTGATCGAAGCTTATGAGGAGAAATTCGGGATACTCGAATTCAGTTATCTCGTCGACTGGGGCTGGTTCTACTTCATCACCAAGCCGCTCTATTATCTGCTGAGCTGGCTCAACCAGATCTTCGGCAATTTCGGCATGGCGATTCTCGCGACAACCGTGATCGTCAAGGCGGCGTTCTTCCCGCTCGCCAACCGCGCCTATGCATCGATGGCGCAAATGAAGAAGCTGCAGCCGGAGATGGAAAAGCTCAAGGCGAAGTATCCGGACGATAAGCAAAAGCAGCAACAGGAATTGATGCAGCTTTATCAGAAGGAAAAGGTCAACCCGTTGGCGGGCTGCCTGCCGATCCTTCTGCAAATCCCGGTGTTCTTCGCGCTCTACAAGGTACTGTTCGTGTCGATCGACATGCGGCACGCGCCGTTCTACGGCTGGATCAAGGATCTTTCGGCACCGGATCCGACGTCGCTGTTCAATCTGTTCGGGCTGTTGCCTTACGACGTTCCGAGCTTCCTGATGGTCGGCGCGTGGCCGCTTTTGATGGGCATCACGATGTGGCTGCAGATGCAGCTCAACCCGACCCAGCCCGATCCTACGCAACAGATGATCTTCAACTGGATGCCGGTGATGTTCACGTTCCTGCTTGCGACGTTTCCTGCGGGTCTCGTCATCTACTGGGCATGGAACAACATCCTGTCGCTCTTTCAGCAGTACTTCATCATGAAGCGGCAAGGCGTGGATGTGCCGCTGTTGGAAAACATCAAGAAGACATTCGCGGCGGCTGGCGGTCTCATGCCGGGCAAGAAGAGCGATTAGCCGCTGTTTCTTCCAAGACACGGGTCATCAGTGCCGATGATCCGGCGGCGTTGTGCAATTGCCGATGCAAAATCGATTGCGCTCACCAACCAACAGGTCCGGGCATGCCCCGTGGCGAGGCGAGATGTCTGACGATACGAAAGTTTCCGCCGAAGACATCGAAGCCGGCGAGGCGCTGTGCCATCGGCGCTGGGATTTCGTCAAAGGTGTGGTCGATATCGCCTTCCTGCCCGCGGCCGACCGGCCGGAAATCGCCTTCGCCGGGCGATCGAATGTCGGCAAGTCGAGCCTGATCAACGCACTGTTGCGGCAGGGGGGGCTGGCGCGCACCTCGAACACGCCAGGGCGCACGCAGGAGCTCAACGTGTTCGCGCCGGGTGCCGGTGAGCAGGCTCCCGATGTCTACCTGTTCGACCTTCCCGGATACGGGTTCGCCAAGGCGCCGCGAGACAAGGTCGATGCGTGGACCAGCCTCGTCAAAGACTATCTGCGCGGCCGCCCTACGCTGAAGCGCGTGTTCCTGCTGATCGACTCGCGGCATGGAATCAAGCCTGTCGATCAGGACATCATGGAGATGCTCGATGTCTCGGCGGTGAGCTATCAGGTGGTGCTGACAAAGGTCGACAAGATCAAGGTGCCGCAGCTTGAAGCGCTTGAGGCCGCCACCACTGCCGCCTTGAAGAAGCACCCGGCGGCATATCCAGCAGTGATCGCCGTGTCGTCTTTGAAAGGCGACGGGCTTGGCGAACTGCGCGGTACGCTGGCGAAAGTCCTGGAACTCTGATCAGGGCCGGGAGAAACAATCGCCTATTGCTGCTATTGCTGTAGCAGCGCGCGCAGCAGGGGCTCCAGCACCGTCCAGATTTGTGCGCCGAACTGTGCCAGCAGGCCACCCAGAACGGCTGCCACGGTCCATCCGGCCGCGCGCCTTGCCGCAACCGCATAGTTTGCCGCAACCTTGATCTCGATGATCTGGTCGGGAAGAGCTGTTTCTGCGGCGAGTCCATCCGGGCCGACGGTGCGCGCGGCGACGATGAGCTGCAGACGGCGCTTGCCGCGCAGTTTCGGCGTCACCGTCCAGCGCCAGCGCGCGTAATCGTCGGCCATCAACCCCAGAGCATTCTCGATCCACTGAGTTTCGGGTGAGGCGGTTTCGATGAAGAAGCCGCCGTCGGGCGCACGCAGGCGGACGCTCATCGCCTTCGTCACCTGGATTTCGTGACGATGGGTGGTGTTGATGTCGAGCCCGTCGGAAATGGCTTTTACTTCGGCCTTGGCAATGCGGACCTCGACCATCGATGAGACGCCGACGCGCATGCGACGGGGCACGTTTTCGATCAACTGGCCGGGCAGTACGGTCGGCGAGTGGGCGGCGTCGGGGGCGTGACCGGGCTTGCGCTGCGGCCGGTCAGGCTGAGCGCGGGGCGCTGGTTCACGCTGAGGCGGCGGCGCGCGCTCGGCCTGCTGGCGGGCGCGCGTATTCGCCGAAAAAACCTCTTCAGGTGATGGAAGCGGCGCGGCGCTGTCGGGTGGTCTTGCCGGCGGCGGGGGGGGGCGGCCACCGACGGGCGGGGCCGTCGGACCGGGCCAAGGCGGCTCACGCCGGGCAACTTGCGCAGCCGATGCGGATGATGCGCCGAAGTCCGGCGGAAGGCGGTCAGCCAAGGATGGCCTGCCGGTCGGTACGGGGCCCGGTGGACGCGAGGGCATTGCCGGAGGTATTGGCGGTGGCGCTCCCCTTGGAGGCGCGGCTGCCGGCGGCGGTGGCGGGCCGGAAGGCGGCGGTGCCCAACTGGCGCCAGTCTGCTGATGCGGCCGCGGAGGCGGCGGGGCTGGAGGCGTGCGCTCAACAGGCGGCGGCGCGGGGTGCACGCGGTCCGGTGCGGGCGGCGGAGGGGCTGATGCGCGAGGTGGAGCTGGCGGCAATTCCGACTGCGGTGGAAGCGGAGGCAGTTGCGGTGCGGGTTCGCGGGGTTCCGGTTCGTACTGTTCTGGTTCCGGTTCCGGTTCGGGCAGACCGAATGGATCAGTACCTGCCTCTGCCCGGCCACGGTTTTCGGCAGAATTTCCGGCGGGTTTATCGATCGGGTCGATCGAAGCTGCGGGAGGCACTTTGCGATCCGGCGCGAGGGGGCTCGGCTCGATTGCTTCAATGCGGCCCGCAGGCAGATCGGGTGCGTCGTGTTTCTCCATGGCGGGCTGATGAGGGCGCTCGGAATCGGCGGCGTTTCTGGCGGCGACCTGATCGCTGTAGCCGGCAATCTTGCGGCTAGCGATACGGTTGCGTGCCTCGGCCAGGATGTTATCAGCGCCACCAAGGTTTTGGGACGGTGAAGTGGCCGGCACCGCGACCGTTCCGCCGCCGAAACCCGGCCGAGGCGTTTCGTTTCCCGTCGAGGGGGCAGGAGATCGCGTTGCTGTTTCGGAGGCAGCCGCCGGTTCGGTTCGGGAAGCATTCGGGGGATGCGGAGCATCGTTGAGCGGTGATTGGCTTCGCGCCGGAGGGGGAAGCTGTCCTGGAGTTGCTTTGGAGGGTGGAAGTGCCGGGCGGCCTGCCTGGCGGATGACATTTATTGCAACTTCGAAGGTCAGGCCGTGCGCTTTCAGGAGGCCAGCCGCACTGGTCTTGGCGTCGCCGATGATGGCGGCGAGGACGATTGCGCCGTCGATCATCGTGCGGCGGCCGGCACGGGCGGCGACGGCGGCGGCGTTGAGGATGCGGCGGAGTTCTTCGGAGATCGACACCGTGGCTTCCTCGCCTGGAGGAAGGCGTGCGTCGAGGCGGCCGATCTGCTGGGAAACGTCGGTTTGCAGGGCGCCGATGTCGACGCCACTCGACAGCATGACCCCTCGCGCGTCGTCGTCTTCGGTCAACGACAGAAGCAGGTGGTCGAGGGCGACCTCGGCGTGGGACTGTTCCTGCGCATACTGGGCGGCACGGGTCAGCGTCTGCCCGAGCGTCGGCGACATCGGTACCGGTGTGACTTGATTGGCGATGTCCGCCCCCATGCCATGTTCCCCTTCAAGTGGCCGGCTCGCCCGACTTGGAAGCCTTTCCGCAGCCCTTGACCCGCCCTTTTGGGCAAGCAGCCGGATACTGGTCTAAAGTGATCCTAAGGGCGATAGCAATGGATTGTGTGCTAATTCCGTTGACGCGGCTGCGCCAGGGCATATCTGCGATATATAAATGGCCGAGAAACTACAACCTGTGGCAAAGATGCGCGGGTACGATTGGGCTTGCCGGCAGGTGACCGGCCAATTGAATGCGCGGCGAAGAAAGTGAGCACGATGGACGACAAGAAGAAACATGCGCACCCGCCACAGACTGCCGAGGCAGCGGGCGTCGTCGGAGACAAGATCAGTGCCCACGTCCAGGCACGGATTCTGGCCGAAGCGCTGCCGTATCTGATCCGCTACGACGAGAAGACGGTCGTCATAAAGTTCGGCGGCAACGCGATGGGGGATACGGCACTGGCGGAAGCGTTCGCCCAGGATGTCATCTATCTCAAGCAGTCGGGCGTCAATCCGATCATCGTCCATGGCGGCGGGCCGCAGATCGCCAAAATGCTTGCGAAGCTTTCGATCGAATCGGAATTCGTGAATGGGCTTCGGGTCACCGACAAGCCGACAGTCGAGGTCGTCGAGATGGTGCTTGCCGGAGCGATAAACAAGGAAATCGTTTCGGTCATCAACCGGCAGGGCGGCAAGGCGGTCGGCATCTGCGGCAAGGATGCCAACCTGATGATTGCGACGAAAATTACCGAAATGCCCGATCCGACGTCGAACATCATGCAGGCAGTCGATATCGGCTATGTCGGCGATCCCAAGTACGTCAATCCGCACATCGTCGACGTGATCTCCAATTCGGATCTCATTCCCGTCATCGCACCGGTGGCGATTTCGCCAGAAGGCGAGACGCTCAATATCAATGCGGATAGTTTTGCTTCCGCGTTGGCTGCCCGGATGAAGGCGAAGCGCCTTTTGCTGTTGACCGACGTAGCCGGCGTGCTCGACAAGGATAAGCAACTCGTCGAGCGGTTGACGGTGGAGGAAGCACGCGAGTTCATCCGCAACGGTACGATCACCGGCGGCATGATCCCGAAGATCGAAGGTTGTATCGAAGTGGTCGAGGCCGGCGTCGAGGCGGTGGTCATCATCGATGGCCGGGTGCCGCATTGCGTGCTGCTCGAACTTTTCACCGAGCATGGCGTCGGTACGCTCGTCGGTCAGGAAACCAGGAACTCGTGAGCGCAAACGGCGACAAAGCGAAGAGCGTTGCCGGGGCCTCACCAGTCCGGGCGGAGACCCGGCGCGGGTTCTCGGCGACCGATGTCTGGGTGTTCGATCTCGACAACACGCTTTATCCCGCCGAATGCAATCTGTTCGCCCAGGTCGATCAACGCATGGGGTCCTTCATCGCGAAGGAACTGGGGGTTCCTTTCGCGCAGGCGCGGCACTTGCAGAAGGCATACTATAAGCAGTTCGGAACGACGCTGTCGGGACTGATGAAGGTGCACAAGATGTCGCCGGAGCCGTTCCTCGATTACGTCCACGATATCGACCTGGCCTGCGTGCCGGAGTTGCCGGAGCTGAAAGCCGCCATCAATGGATTGCCGGGGCGCAAGCTCATTTTCACCAACGGATCGCGCCGCCATGCGGAGCGTGTCGCGGGCAAGCTCGGTGTGCTCGACGAGTTCGAGGACATCTGTTCGATCGAGACCTGTCAGTTCGTGCCGAAGCCGGAGGCGGAGGCCTTCGACCGGATGGTGCGCCATCACGGTTTCCGGGCGGACAGCGCGGCAATGTTCGAGGATATGCCGCACAACCTCGAGGCGCCGCACAACCTTGGAATGACGACGGTGCTGGTGCATTCGGAGTTTTACGACCATCCGATCCAGAAAAAGATCAAGCTGTGGAAGGAACCGCCCGAACACGTCCACCACATGACCGACGACTTGACCGGTTTTCTGGCAGGCGTGAAGCGGGATTAGTGGTGTTGGCGGAGCGCTGGGCCGGCCGCTTTACGATGCGGCGGTAACCAGCCGGGCTGTCTCCCGGTGCCCGGAATTCATTGACGTTGATCAGTATCAACGTTCAAGGCGCCTTACTCAGCCATGGTTTCGATGTCCGCAGCGGCCGCTGGCGCTTGGCCTGCCGCTTTGTTCTCGATCGGCAGCCGGTTTCGATTGCCGCCAGAAATCAGCCAGGAGCGGAAGATGCCGTCTTCGCGTGTCGCGGAACCTGGGATTTTGGACCGCAAACGTGTTGTCTTCAGCGGCCGCAACCTGACGAAGATCTATCGCAACGGCGAACTCGAGGTGCGTGCCCTCAACGGTGCCGATCTCGACCTCTACGTTGGTGAGATGCTTGTACTGCTCGGGCCTTCGGGATCGGGGAAGTCGACGCTTCTCAATATTCTGGGTGGGCTGGACCGGCCGACTTCGGGCACGGTTTTTTTCAAGGACCGCGACCTGACCAGGCTCGACGAGAACGCCTTGACCGCTTACCGGCGTGAACATGTCGGGTTCGTCTTTCAGTTCTACAATCTGATCCCGTCGCTGACAGCGCGGGAGAACGTCGGGCTGGTGACCGAGATCGCGAGCAATCCGATGAAGCCTGAAGAGGCACTTGCGCTTGTCGGACTCGGCGAGCGGCTCAATCATTTCCCTTCGCAACTCTCCGGTGGCGAGCAGCAGCGGGTGGCCATTGCCAGGGCGATCGCCAAGCGGCCGGAGGTGCTGCTGTGCGACGAACCTACAGGAGCCCTCGACAGCAAGACTGGCGTTCTGGTTCTCGAGGCGCTGGTTGCGGTCAATCAGGAACTCGGCACGTCGACGGCGGTCATCACGCACAATCAGGCAATCAAGGATATTGCGCATCGCGTGGCGTACTTCACGGACGGCAAGATAACCCACGTCGAAGAGAATTCCCGGCGGCTCGATCCAGCTGATATCAGTTGGTGACCGGCATGAGAGCGCTCGACAAGAAGCTGGTCCGGGACCTGATGCGCATGTGGGCGCAGGTGCTGGCGATCGCGTTGGTGCTGGCCGCCGGGGTCACGACGATGGTGCTGTCGGTCGGCGCCTATCAGTCGCTCGAAGAAACGCGCAGCGCCTACTACGAGCGCTACCGCTTCGCCGACGTGTTCGCTCACCTGACGCGGGCGCCGCAGCGCCTGGAAGCGCAAATCGCGGCGATCGCCGGAGTCGCAGCGGTTGAAACGCGCGTTTCGCAGGCCGCCGTGCTGGACGTGATGGGGTTTTCTCCGCCAGTGACGGGACACGTTTTGTCACTGCCCGATCACCGGCGGGCGCGTTTGAACCGGATATTTTTGCGGGCCGGGCGGCTTCCGGACGCCGGTTCGCCGCGGGATGCAATCGTCAACGAAGCCTTCGCCAGGGCGCACGGTCTCGAAATCGGGAGCACGTTCGGGGCGATCCTCAACGGCCGCAAGCGCGAACTCGCGGTTACCGGCGTGGCGCTATCACCTGAATTCATCTACGCTATCGGCCCAGGCGATCTGGTGCCGGACGACAAGCGGTTCGCGGTCATCTGGATGTCGCAGGAGGCGCTGGAAGAAATCTTCGATCTCGACGGGGCGTTCAATGCCGTCTCGGTGCAACTTCTGCGCGGCATTTCGCCGGAAGGCGTGATCGAGAAGCTCGACACCTTGCTGAAGCGCTACGGCGGGGCCGGCGCCTACAGCCGCGAAGACCAGACCAGTCACGCGTTCCTCGATGCGGAGCTGGAGCAGCTCAAGGCGATGTCGCGCGTGCTGCCGCCGATCTTCCTGTTCGTGTCGGCGTTCCTCATCAACATGACGCTGACGCGTCTGATATCGCTGGAGCGCGAGCAGATCGGGCTGTTCAAGGCGCTGGGCTATGGCCGCTACGAGATTGCCTGGCACTACATCAAGCTGGTGCTCGGGATTTCAGCGGTCGGAATTGTCATCGGGTTCGCGTTCGGGACCTATTTCGGGCAAGGTCTGACCCGGCTCTATCAGGAATTCTTTCATTTCCCGTTCCTGGTGTTCAGGCGTGATCCCGACATCTATCTCATCGCGGCGGGGCTATCGGCCGGGGCTGCGGTGCTGGGTGCGATCCGGGCGGTGAGGAGTGTCATCGGGCTTTCGCCGGCAGTGGCGATGCAGCCGCCGGCGCCGCCGCGCTACCGGCAGTCGTGGACCGAAAAGCTCGGCTTGTTCCGCCACGTCTCCCAGCTGACCATGATCTCTTTGCGCCATATCTTCCGCTGGCCGGTCAGGGCCGCAATGACGACGCTTGGGGTGGCTCTTGCCGGGGCGCTGCTCGTCGTATCGCTATTCTCTTTCGATTCGGTCGAGCACATGATCGATGTCAGCTTCTTCCTGTCCCAGAGACAGGATGCAACGCTCAGCCTCGCCGACGAACGGCACATTCGCGTGCTACAGGCGGCCGAGGGAATGCCGGGCGTGATGCGCGTGGAACCGTTCCGCAGCGTTCTGGTCAGGATGCGCAACGGCCAGTACGAAAAAAAGCTGCCAATCCAGGGGAAGCCGCAAAAGCCGGAACTCTTCAGATTGATCGACAAGGATCTTCGGCCGATTTCGCTGCCGGAGGATGGGCTCGTCGTCGATAAGCGTGTGGCTGAACTGCTGCGTCTGAAACCTGGAGATGTCGTCGAACTGGAAATTCTCGGCGGATGGCGGGGGGCGGAGCGGGCCGTCGACATGCCCTTCACCCGGGGCGCCATTATCAGCGATGAGGCGGCCCTTCTTGCGCGGGGTCCGCGGGGCCGGGTAGAGACTGTCGTCACCGACATCGTCGAATCCTATTTCGGATTGTCGGCCTACATGAGCCTGCCGGCGCTCAATCGGCTTGTCGATGAGGGCTACATCGTTTCAGGCGTGCATGTCTCCTATGACAAGCGCCAGGAACAGGCGCTGTTCGAAGAGATCAAGTCGACACCGGCGGTTGCTTCCATCGCGCTCAAAGGGGTGTCGCTCAATAAGTTCCGCGACACGATCGAGAAGAACATCGCGACGATGATCACCATCTACGTCGGGCTGGCGGTCGTGGTGGCCTTCGGCGTGATCTACAACAGCGCGCGCATCCAGCTTTCCGAACAGGGCCGCGAACTGGCGAGCCTGCGCGTTCTTGGCTTCACCCGAGGCGAGGTCAGCAGGGTGCTGCTTGTTGAATTGGGGATATTGGTGATGGCAGCACAACCAGTCGCGTGGGTGCTTGGCTATGGGTTCGCGTGGCTGATGATCCAGGGCTTTTCAAGCGACCTTTACCGGATACCGCTGGTGGTCAACGCTTCGACGTACGCCTGGGCAAGTCTTGTCGTTCTATCCAGCGCCATCGTGTCGGCATTGGTGGTTCGCCGCCGTATCGACAGGCTCGACCTGATCGCAGTCCTGAAAACGCGGGAGTAAGGGGGTGGCAATGGAAATGCGCGTCAATAATGCTGGCCTTGTCAACCGAGGGCTTGGAGCGGTCGCTGTGTTGCTGGTCGGGGGCGGTTTCTATTACGCGCTTTCGCCGAGCGCAGTGCCTGTCGATACCGCGGTGATCGGCCGGAGCGACCTGATGGTTACGGTCGATGAGGAGGGCAAGACGCGGATCAAGGACGTGTTCGTGGTTTCGGCACCGGCATCGGGGCGGGTATTGCGCTCGCCGCTCGAAGTCGGTGATGCGGTGGAAGGCGGCAAGACGACGGTTGCGGCTATCGAGCCGACACTGCCGCCATTCCTCGATCTTCGCAGCCGGCGGGAATTGCAGGCGCAGATCGAAGCGGCGCGGGCCAATGTCGAATTGGCTGCGGCAGAAGTCAACCAAGCGAAAGCGGAACTGGAATTCGCCAACAGCGATTTCGCTAGGGCCAAGTCGCTGTCGCAACGGCAGGTGGTGTCGGACCGGACGCTCGAGAAGGCCAAGATCGATCTTGAAACGCGTCGAGCCGCGGTGGCGCGGGCGCAGGCCAACAAATTGCTACGCGAGCGTGAACTCGAGTCGGCGGTGGCACGCCTCACCGGACCCAGCGACGAGGCGGCCGACCAACATGCGGCCGGGTGCTGCGTTTCGGTTCGCGCGCCCGTCTCCGGCCGGGTCTTGAGCATCATGAAGAAAAGCGAACAAGTCGTCGTCCAAGGCACGCCACTGTTGGAGATCGGCGATCCGGAAATGCTGGAGGTTACGGTTGAACTGCTGTCGGCGGATGCGGTGAGGGTGCCGATCGGCGCCCGGGTCCTTATCACCGCGTGGGGCGGTGGAGAACTCTCCGGCAAGGTCACGCGGGTTGAACCGGCAGGCTTCACCAAGGTCTCCGCTCTGGGCATCGAAGAGCAGCGGGTGCGGGCGATCATCGACTTCGATCAATTGGCGATGAGCGAGGCGGCCAGGCGACTGGGTCACGATTTCCGGGTGTTCGTGCGGATTGTCGTCGAGGACCAGAAGGATGTGCTGGTTGTTCCACTGGGTGCGCTGTTCCGGAAAAAGGATGCCTGGGCGGCATACGTGGTGGAAGACGGCAGGGCGGTCCTGCGAACGCTTGAACTCGGGAACCGCAATAACGCGCAGGCGGTGGTCATGAGCGGACTTGAAGGGGGCGAGCGCATCGTTCTGCATCCCAGCGACCGCGTCGTTGACGGCGTTGGCGTCGTGCAGCGGGAAGCACTCTAGTGGTGCGCACCTAACGTTTGGTCCCCAGTTGCGGCTTGGCTCGATGCCAAACGTTCGGTGCAAAAGCTACACTGGAATCATAGTTTTGCTCGTGTTCCTTATGGCTCCGACACTTGGAGGAATAGCGTGCTGCAAGGGGAACCAAGTGCCGGAGCCGGAACACGAGTCCGCCTTTCTCACAGGGATGTGCGCAGCCTCAAGAGAATTCGGCGACGACGCAGGCGTGATACGAACCGACAGGGCGGTCAATGCGCGCGTAGCCGACGGCTTCATCGCCGAGCGCCTCGTTCAACACCTCGATTGTGCGGAAGCGCCCGTAAAGCGCGCGGTTGCAAAGGATGTGGTCGAGCATCTGCGGGCGGCCCTGGTGGATGACGGAGTACCGCCGGTCGGCAGGGATCGCCCGGTCGAGCGCAACCAGCGATGAAGCAGCCAGTGCTCCATTGCCGGTGTCCTGCTCGGCGCCGATCAGGATCCGGATGGGCGATTCGTAATCTTCTGCATTGAGGTCGCCGGCGATCACGATGGCCGCGTCGCTGCGTTCATCGAGCAGGCGGTCGACGAGCAAGCGAACCTCCAGTGCCTGGGCGTTCCGCTTGATCGAGGAAACGCAGAAGCCTTCGGCCCATCCAGATACCGATTTCCAGACGAAGGGGGATTGTTTCTGGCCTGCAATCGCCGAGGCAAGCGGCGCGCGCAGGTGGCAGTTGATGACGTTCAGCAGCGGGCCAACGCCAGTATCGATTTCTGTCAGGAGCACGGGGCGGTCGAATTTTATCTCTTCGCCTTGCGCGGCCGGCGAGGGTTCAGCCGTCGCCGCGCGGTAGCGGACCGGCGGGATCAACTCGTGACGGACCGAGCGGGATTTGAGGATCGGCCAGCGGGACAGCGTCACGAGGTTGTGGACATCGGCGATGCCTTGCCCGTCCGACGCGGTGGTGACCGCGCGGGCATATCCAACATAGCGGGTCCCTTCAAGCAGACGGTCGAGAGCTTCGAGAGTGCGTTGCTTGGTGCCCGGCCGGTGCTGGCTGTTGACTTCCTGGAGGCACAAGATGTCGGCTGCGGCGCGATCGAGTTCGGGGCGCAACATTGCGATGCGAGCTTCGATTGGGCGGGCAGCTTTCGGCGGCAGGTCCAGGCTTTCGAGATTGAAGGTCGCCAGTCTCATCATTGCACAAGACTAGCCCGGTTG
Organism: Alphaproteobacteria bacterium; assembly: GCA_018830445.1. Classification (GTDB taxonomy): domain Bacteria; phylum Pseudomonadota; class Alphaproteobacteria; order Rhizobiales; family Hyphomicrobiaceae; genus Filomicrobium. The sequence goes on from JAHJSN010000024.1 coordinate 19,277, forward strand.
GGTTGGCTTTTCGAGTGTCTTGGCATAGGGTGTCTTGGCATAGGGCAAAAAGAAACAGCCGGCGGAAATTTCCGCCGGCTGCATTTATGTCAGGCTTTGTCCGGATTATTGCTGCTCGAAGATCTCGTTGCCGTCTCCGTCGAGCGCGATGTCCTCGCTGTCATTGGCCAGGAGCGGCGTGATCCTACGGATCGCAACACGGCGATTGCGGCGTTCGGGGCCACCCGTGTCCACCTTCAGGAAGTCCTCGCCGTAGCCCTGGGTGACCAGGTTTTCGGGCGGGATGTCGTAGTACTGCGTCAGAGCGTTTGCCACGGCGGCAGCTCGTTCGTCGGACAGGACCGCGTTGCTCTCGGCATCGCCAACAGCGTCGGTGTAACCCTCGATGAGGTAGACTTCATCGGGGTTTTCCTTGATCGCTGCTTCCATGGCCGCGCCGACTTCATCGAGTCGATCCAGCTGACTCTCATCTATTTCGGCGGAGCCGGTTGCGAAGTTGATCGTATCGAGATCGATGCGGGGCATGTAGTCACGCAGATTCCGGTTCATCAGAATCTGATTCAAAGTGTAGGTACGGTCGATCTCTTGTACCGGGTCGGCGACGACGACATCGTAGACTTCATCGACGCTCGCATCCGAAGGTTCGACGATGTAGCCCGGTCCGGAGTAACGCACCGGAGCGACATCGACCACGAGATCGCCGTCATCCCACCAGCGCGGCTGGTTGTCGTAAAGCATTACGACGCGGTTACCCGTATAGACGCGATAACGACGAACGATGAAGCCGTTGGCGTCGCGAATGGTAACGACACGCGTGCCGTCGGGACGGACCACCACATGCCGGCTCCAATCATTGCTCAGATCGTCGACATAGACGTCACGGGCGCGCCAGGAATAAATCCGCTCGCTGTCGTTATGGTGCACGTAGTAAGCCCCAACGATTGCCGCGCCGACTGCGGCGCCAGCGATCGCGGCGAAGATCGTGCGATTGCCTCTGCGATCGAGGACTTTGGCACGCTCGCGGAAGCCGAAATTGTTCCATGCTGCACGGCGGCGGTCGGTGCGACGTTGAGATTGAAGCCAGTTGCGCTGACGGCTCAATCGATTGTTGCGCCGCTGCAGCCGGTCGGCCCGGTTGCGCGTTGTGTTGATCTTCTGGCGCAGTGTCTGCTGGCGCTGTTGGGCGCGTTGCAGAGCCGCTGAGTTTTTCTGGATCTGCCGGGTCTGAATCTTCCGGCGCTTGCGTACCGTCGTATTCAAAGTGCGCTGGCGCGCGTCCAAGTTCTGGTCGCGATTTCGTAGCTGGCGTGCGCGATCATCCAGGTTGTTGTCGCGCCGCTGGAGTTGGCGGCTTTTCGCGTCGAGCTGCTGCTTGCGGATTGCTGCCGGGCTCCTGCCATCAATCGGAGCGCCGGGCTGCTGCTGCTTGGCTACCGGCGCCTGCTTGCGTGCCGGAACCTTGGATTTCTTCTGCAAGGCCCTGCGCTGCTGGCGTAGCTGCTCGGCAGACCGCGCCTGCGGGTTGTTGCCCTTGGCGTTTTTGCGGGCGTTGGGGTTATTGCCCTTGGCGTTCTTGCGGGCGTTGGGGTTATTGCCCTTGGCGTTCTTGCGGGCCTTGGGGTTATTGCCCTTGGCGTTCTTGCGGGCGTTGGGGTTGTTGCCCTTGGCGTTCTGGCGGGCTTTGGGGTTGTTGCCCTTGGCATTGGGGTTCTCGTTCTGCCGCGCCTTTTGTCTGGCTTGCTTGCGCGCCTTGCGCTTAGCCTCCTGCTCAGGCGTCAGCGCCTTTTGCGCCAGCACGATGGGCGCCGATTGCGCGGATGATCCAGCCTGCTGCGCGGAAGCCGGAAGAAGGTACAACATGGGCAGGGCCATGAGTGCGCCGAAGAAAAGTCGTAGAATGGTGTTCATTTCCGAGACCTGTGTTTGTAGACCCATTTCCGGGGTCTTACCGGAGTGACTAACCCCGTTTATCGCGGCGGTCGTCTGAACGCGCGATGAAGGGGGATCGCTGATTTTAGTTTTTGTTAGTTATTCCAGAGGTTAAGGCGGTTTAATTTCCAAGTTGAAACGTGCTCATTCGGGCTTTGTATGTCGCGTAATGTAGACAATTGCATGGTGGCTTTGCGAGGGTCCCGTCGATCCAGCAAATGCCGGAAGGAGCCGCCAGCTTGGTCTTGATGATGCTTAATCGCCCAGTTCGTCGGCTTCGTAGCGGTACCGTTGGTTGCAGAACTCGCAAGTTACCGTAATCGTTCCGTCTTCCTCGCGGAGATCTTCTAGTCCTGCGGCGGCGAATTGCGACAGAAATCCGGTGACCCGCTCGCGGGAGCAACGGCAACTGTCGCTCAATGCGTGTGCGGTTTGGACGCGGACGCCTTCCTCGTGGAACAACCGGTAGAGCAGGTTTTCCGGCGACAGGCCCGGGTCGGTTAATTCGTGATCCTCGACAGTAGCGGCAAGCATTTCAGTGCGGCGCCATTCATCGTCGTCCTCGCCGCCAAGCGGGAGGGGTTCGCCTTCCAACTCTTCTGTCCGGGTGCCGCCGGCGTGGGCGATATGCTGCAGCAGCAGACCGCCGGCGCGCCAGGTCCAGCGGTCCTTGCCATCGCTGTCGGCGGTCGCGGGATGATAAACCCTGGCAACCGCCAGTCGCAGGAATGTCGGCAATTGTTCGGACTGGCGGAAGTAGGTCAGGGCAGCGCTTGCGAGCGGCTCATTCTCGATGGCGACGATGCCCTGGTAACGGTCCATGTCGCCGCCGGGGTCGATGGTCATGGCGAGGTGGCCGGCGCCCAGCAGTCCGGATGCCTGGTCGCCATCGGAACCGGCCGAAGCCGAAACGCGTGCGGCATCGAAGCTGGCATAGCCGCGCAGATTGCCGGGCATGTCGTAGTTGACGACCAGCAGGTCGAGGGGACCATCGGATTTCGTCTGGAGGATGAGCCGCCCGTCAAACTTCATGGCGCTGCCGAGAAGGGAGACAAGGGCCAGGGCTTCCCCAAGTACGTGGCTGACCGAGTCAGGATAGGAATGCCGGTCGAGGATGGCGTTCAGGCCAGGCCCGAGGCGGACGATGCGGCCGGAGATATTCGAACGCAATGTCTGGAACGGCATGACGATATCATCGGCCGCGGTGCCTTGCGCACCATTGTTTCCGCGGCCATTAGCGGGTTCGGATGCATCGGCCAACTTGGATCTCAACTCCTAATAGTTCGTCGGACAACAAGAGGGTCAGGCACCAAGGCACCAGGCGAGGATCGCCTTTTGTGCGTGAAGGCGATTTTCGGCTTCGTCGAAAACGACAGACTGCGGGCCCTCGATCACATCATTGGTGACTTCGTTGCCGCGATAGGCCGGCAAACAATGCATGAAGATTGCGTCTTTGCCGGCTTTTTTCATGAGCGCATCGTCGACTGCATAGGGCTTGAGAAGCTGCTTGCGGCGGTCGGCGTCCTCATCACCCATCGAGACCCAGGTGTCGGTGACGACGCAATCGACACCGCTGACGGCTTCTTCAGCGCTTTCGGTGATGAGCAGGCGGCCCTTGTTCCGCCGCACCCACTTTTCGATTGCTGCACTGGGGCGAAGCGACGGAGGGCAGGCGATGCGCAGGTCGAAATCGAACTTCACGGCGGCGTGCATCCAGGAGGCGGCGACGTTGTTACCGTCCCCGACCCAGGCGACGGAACGCCCGCCAATCGGCCCTCTGGTTTCCTCGAAGGTCATGATATCCGCCATGATCTGGCATGGATGGGTGATATCGGTGAGGCCGTTGATGACCGGGACGGTCGAATGGGTTGCGAATTCATCGAGCGTCTCGTGACTGTTCACGCGCAGCATGATGGCGTCGACGTAGCGGGACAGGACGCGAGCGGTATCGGCAATCGACTCACCACGGCCGAGCTGAAGATCGGTATGGTTGAGCATGATCGTCTGACCGCCAAGCTGGCGCATGGCGACGTCGAAGGAAACGCGCGTGCGCGTCGAGGGTTTCTCGAAGATCATGCAGAGGATGGCGTCGGCGATAGCCTTCGGCAGCATTTTCGCCGGAACGTGCTTGCCGGATTTCTTCATGGCGTGGGCTGCGTCGACGATGGCGCGCAAGGTCTTCGCGTCAAGAACGTCGAGATCGAGAAAATGGCGGGGAGAGGTTTTGGACAACCCTCAGCTCCGTAGTTGGTTTGTGTCGGTTCAAGTTGAGGTGCGGCGCAGGGCGGATAGCGCCCGTTTCAACCGCGCGAGGCCATCGGCTATCTCTTCTTCGGAGACGACGAGGGGAGGCAGGAGGCGCACGACGTTGTCGCTGGCGCCGACCAGGAGCAGCTTCTCGGCAAGGCTGGCGGCAACGACCTGTGCGGGCTTCACGGCATCGCGCAGTTTGAGCCCGGTCAGCAGGCCGGCGATGCGTATTTCCGCGACCAAATCCGAATATTCGTCCTCGATTTCCGCCAATCCCTGGCGGAGGCGGGCGGACTTGCGCGCGACGTCTTCGAGGAAGCCGTCTTCGAGAACGACATCCAGGACCGCATTGGCCACCGCCATGGCAAGCGGATTGCCGCCGAAGGTCGACCCGTGGGTGCCGGGGACCATGCCGGAGGCGGCGTCGTTCGTTGCGAGGATGGCGCCGAGCGGGAAGCCGCCGCCGATCCCCTTGGCGATCGCCATCAGATCGGGAACGATGCCGGCTTGTTCGTAAGCGAAGAAAGTGCCGGTGCGGCCGACTCCGGTCTGCACTTCGTCAAGCACGAGGAGCAGGCCATGCTTGTCGCAAAGCTCGCGAAGGCCTGCGAGAAATTCCGCGGGCAGGATGCGTACGCCGCCTTCGCCCTGCACAGGCTCGACCATGATCGCGGCGGTTTCTTCGGTAATCGCGTCCCTTGCGGCATCGAGGTCGGCGAACGCGACATGGTCGAAACCGGCGGCGGGCTCGCCGAAGCCTTCCAGATAAGCGGGGTTTCCGGCTGCCGACAGCGCCGTCAGCGTGCGGCCGTGGAAAGCGCCCTGGAAGGTAATGATGCGCCAGCGTTCGGGGTTGCCCTTGGCGTAGTGATAGCGCCGCGCGGCCTTGATTGCGCCCTCGCAGGCTTCGGCGCCGGAATTGCAGAAGAAGACCTTGTCGGCAAACGTCTTTTGGCACAACCGCTCGGCGAGGCGTTCCTGGCCGGCGACGCGGTAGAGGTTCGAGGTGTGCCAGAGCTTGCCGGCCTGCTCGGTCAAGGCGGAAACAAGGTGTGGGTGGGCGTGGCCGAGGGCGTTGACGGCGACGCCCGAACCGAAGTCGAGGAACTGTTCGCCGGTGGTTGCCGTCAGCCAGCAGCCTGCGCCGCGCTCGAAGACGATATTCTGGCGCGCGTAGGTGGCCATGACGGCGGGGGAGGGGCCGCTGGCCGTGTGAGCTGCCGGTGCGGAAGCCGCGGTCGGGTCAGCCATCGCAGAGATTCCAGTTCATCCGAAATCAAAAAAGCCGCCTGTTACGGGCGGCCAATCGAGAAATAACGTGAATAGGGGTGGCGCGGCAACCTGTCAACGGAAGAAAGGTAGGCGCTGCAACCCTAGCTAACCTGAATTAATCCGGGTCCAGCCCCCGCAACGAATGATCTGTGGACCGAATCGCGTCTGTTGCGAGGTGGCAACAAGATTTGTCAACTCCCGGTAAACGTTTCGGGCGGCCTTGCGGGGGAGGAGTCCGGTGTAGTATTTTGTCCGTGGTCTGGCACGACATCTTGTATCTTGTCGTAAGTTTTCCGCTTATCTCGGAGCCAGCACGCGTCGGCCGATGAGTAATTCCGGTCTGTAGTGTCCGCGTGAGTTTCGTTCAGCGTCCAACAGTCAAGTTTTAGCAACCGATCGCCATCGGCCGAGTACCTTAGAGCGCGCCTTTCCGCAAGGCTGTGGCGCGATACGAGTGCTCCTGTGTCATCGCGGTCGCCAGTAGGGTTCGTGTGCCGTCGTCGGTCGCGAAGCTATTGTGATTCTGTAAGGAGCAATAAGCATGTCCTGGACCGATGAGAGAGTGGAGCTGTTGAAAAAGCTCTGGTCCGAGGGATTGAGCGCCAGCCAGATTGCCGGAAGGCTCGGCAGCGTCACCCGCAACGCGGTGATCGGCAAGGTGCACCGGCTGGGGCTTTCGGGCCGGGCCACGACCTCGCGGGTGAAATCGCACCGGCCGCGCAAGCGCATTGCCAATGCAGTGAAACGGCCGACGCGGGCGCGCTTCCCGACAAGCGGCAACCCTACGGTTCGCGAACTCTATGCAACCGGCGAACCCTATGTGGCTCCGGTTGAAGAAATCGATATTCCCGAAAAGCAGCGCAAATCGGTGGAGACACTGGAGACCTGCAGCTGCCGCTGGCCGGTCGGCGATCCGCAGAACCAGGACTTCTATTTCTGCGGCGGCAACGCCGTGCCGGGTCTGCCCTATTGCGAGCACCATGCGCGCCGCGCCTTCCAGGCTCCGGCTCCCAAGCGCCGCGAGAAGGAGAATGCAGACGTCGTGCGGGCGGCGATGGCCCGTGTCGAAGGCGAGAGAAGAACTCCGGTCAGCGAGCCGTCGGACGCTTAGGGCGCCGCGTGCTTGTAAACCGGCAGGAATGCGCCAGCGTGAAAACGCTCGGCAGCGGGGGGGAAGACCGGATGCGGGAAACCGCTTCCGGTCTTTTTTGGGGTGCGCCAGGCATGGCGCGTAGCGCCATGACGGCGCTGTTGGCCGGGGTGGTAGCCGGTCGATGACTTGGAGGTGCCCGTCTGCGTATCGATGGTAGTCCTCTGCGGGCCCTGGGTGATGGGAACCGCTAGCCGAACAG
>JAHJSN010000025.1 GCA_018830445.1 Alphaproteobacteria bacterium
CCTCAATGTGGTTGCTAGCTGGTTGCTAGGTCTTCGATTGAGACCATGCTCCAATTTTACAGCCTTCCAACCTATTGATTTCATTGGTGCGGACGGCGGGATTCGAACCCGCACGACGTTGCCGTCTCAGGATTTTAAGTCCTGTGTGTCTACCAGTTCCACCACGTCCGCGAACAGGGGGAGACTTATGCAGATTTGAAGGCGGTCGTGCAATCATCAGCTGCCATCGGTGGGGGAACGGCCGTAGAGTATGGCGGCTCGAAGCAGGATGAATAGCAGTAGAGCGTTGAGGATATGCCACCAGAAATGCGTGCCGATTGGACCGAAGTTGCCGATCTCGGTGAGGTTGCACCAGCTCTTGTCGAAGGTCCGCATGGTCAATGACAAGGCGAACACGATCGCCGCGCCGATAAACGAGGCCGATGCCGGGTGTCGTAAAATCACCAGCCACAGACCCATGACCGAGAGCACCGCGAAAGCGGGCAGGTAGGCTATCGAACCTGCCAGGCATAGCGTCGGACCGCAGCGAATCTGGCCGAATTGCCAAAGGACGTAGGCAAAGGCACCGACGCCGGAAAGCGTCAGCAACCAGCCCAGCCCGGCAAGCCGCTTCAAGGTGTAACCGAAAAAGAGCAGCATGAAGATGCCGATCGGGGCGACGTCGGCGACGGCCGACCAGCGGTTGGCGAGCGTATGGAAAAGGAAGCTTCCGGTTCCGATGACGAACACGAGCAGGATCAGGATCAGTTCGAAAAAACCGCGAGTCGATTTCGATGACGTCAGCCAGATTATGAATGCGGCGAGGGCGGCGATGTGGAAAGCGCCGTTCGACCAGGCGTTAAGCGGTTCTGCCCAGAAATTTCCGTCGCCGCCGCGCTCGCAGTACGAATAGATCTTGTCGTGCCAGCGCCCTGGCTCGACGTTGCCGTCGAGCCACTGCGCGAGTTGCTCAAGTTGATCCACCAGGGTTCCCCTCCCGGCTATTGCCGAAACGTCGGCTAGACTTATCCAGCAATTATGCCAAACCGTGAAGCCCACTCGTAGACGACAAAGCCGAGCGATACGAAGAATCCAGTGACCGGAACCCACATTGGCACTGTGAAAATCTCAATATCGTCAGGCTGACCTGCAACCTTAAGCCGCCAAAGCGACAGGTTGATCATGGCGAACGCCACCAGAGTGATGGTGGAGGTCATGTCGGCGAGCGTCGACGTCTCCGAGGAGAGACACAAGGCCATGATGATCGCCGTGGCAATGGCGGTTGCCGCAAGCGGAGTTCGGGTGCGCCGGTTGACGTGGCCGAGGAATTCCGGGAGGTGGCCCATGCGGCTCAGCCCATAAAGAACACGGGACGCCATCACGATCTGCACCAGCACGCCATTCATCACAGCGGCGATGGCGACGAATGAAACAACTTGCGCACTTGCTGCGGAATTGGTGAGTTTTTCGAACAGCAATGTCAGCGGGGCGCTGCTTTTCGCTAATTCGGAAAGCGGGATGTGGGCGATGGCAACGAGGGCCACCAGAAAATATATGAGCGTCGTTATGATCAGCGTCGCGGCAATGGCTCTTGGCATGGTGTAGAGCGGATCCTTGACCTCCTCGGCGACATTGACGAGGTCCTCGAAACCTATGAAGGCAAAGAATGCGATCAGGACGGCTCCGGTCAGGCTTGCGATCTGACCCGCGGAGGGCGTGTCCACCATGCTGTCAAGGGCCGCCGCGACGGGAGCGGGTTCGGATAATCCAATTGCGATGATGATGACGAGCAGGCTGACTTCGAGGACACCCAGGATTGCTGCCGTCCAGGCCGACTGGCTGATCCCCCAGGCGGCAATGGCGGCCATGATGCCGCCAGCAAGGAGTGCAATCAGCCATGTGGGGGCGGCGATGAACTCCTGCACATAGCCTGCCCCGCCGCGCAGGATCGCTGCGGACGAAACAATGCCGGAGGCCGCGACCAGCAGGCCGACGGTTAGTGCGAGTGCCGAGATGCCCAGGCCGGCCTGTACGTAAGCAGCCTCGCCGGCGCTGACGGGAAAGCGGCAGGAGAGTTCCGAATAACTTGCCGCCGACAATGCGACGAGAAGGCTTGCACCGACGAAGGCCATCGGCGTGTAGAAGCCCGCCCGCGCCGCAACTTCGCCGACGAGGACATAGATACCGGCGCCGATGGTGACGCTCAGCCCGTAGAGTACGAGCAGCGGCAGGTTCATTCGCCGTGCGAGTTGGGGTTCGCGGGTGCTTGCCGCGAGCCGCACGGCTTGTGCAACGGAATCGTTGTCTGCCTCGCTCACCGGTCACTCCCATTTGTCAGTCGGTATCTGCGGAACCATATTGGGGCAGGCGATAGAAGCGGCGCGATGTGGCAAATCAAGTCACGGCCTGCAGGATTGCGACGTTCGAGTCGGCGGGCAGTTGTCCACGAAGGGCCCGATGCCGGGGAATAAATGGCGAATGCCATCGTCGAGCACTTGCCTGTTGGGTCAGATGTTTGAACAGGGCAACGCGGCCCAGGTTGGCAACCCGAAGAATTATTCAGCGGCTAAGAGGCTTCCTCGAAGTAACGTTCGAATGGTGTGCCATCGAAATGGGCCTTCAGTTCTTCATAGTTGGATATGGCAACGCCTGGGGCATCCTTGTTCTGCTTTTTGTAATGCGATGTTGCGTTGATAGGCCCAACGTTGAGGAAATCCTGTAATTTCTTAAGAGCCGCAGACGTATCGGAACTCAGCTGCTGGTAAGTGATCTCAATGCACCTTGGGCCCTGAAATGCCGAACGGCATAATTCCTCGCTGGCTTTGATAACTTCAAATTGACGGTGGCAATATTTGGGGTCGATTTCGACCGGACCGATGTTGTAGTGGTCGCCAACAAACTTTCCCGTTCGCTTCGCCAGTTCCATGGAAAGCACGACATCGAGCAGGTTTTCGCGACGCAGATGGATGATCCGGATATCTTTTTCCGATTTCAGATAATCGAACAGATCGGCCATGCTTGGGATGTTTTTAATCCGACGGTAGTTTTCGTCGAAGTCCCGATAAAGAAGCTTGGCACAGACAACGCGTTCGCTGATTCTGCGGCGTAACATTTCTTCAAGATGTTTCACAGCCCCCTTGTGCTGGATATGCGCCAGCATAAAGGGGTCGCCAGTATAGTAGGTGCCGAAAATTTCGCCGTGCGCGGTGACTCCTGGAGTGTGGTCGAGATAGGAGCGCAGAAGGTTTGAGCCGGTCCGCGCGTTGGCCACGATCACAACCTTCCTGGCAGGCGGCAAAACTAGATCCGCCAGCCGGCCTGTGGTTGTGCAACTCAGCTGATGCGCCAGGAATTTCCATTTTAGCGGAATGCGCTGCTTCGCTATTCTCAGCATTTCAGCCTCAGGGTGAGTTCATTTGCTTTTTCAAGTTACCCCGACTTCGCGGCGTCTCCAATGATGCGCAGCGAAAGTTCGCGAAGCTGGGCGGGCGTGGCTTCAGCGGGGGAGCCCATGAGCAGATCCTGGGCCTGCTGGTTCATCGGGAACAGCGAGACTTCGCGCAGGTTCGAAGCGCCGACGAGGAGCATGACGATGCGGTCGATGCCGAGCGCCATGCCGCCGTGCGGCGGCGGCCCGTACTGGAAGGCACGGTAGAGGCTGCCGAAGCGTTCCTTGACGATTTTCTCATCCAGGCCCGCGTGGCCGAACGCGGCAAGCATCGAATCGGGCAAGTGGTTACGGATCGAGCCGGAAGCGATTTCGGAACCGTTGCAAACGAGGTCGTATTGCCAGGCCTTGAGGGCAAGGAGGTCGTCGTCGGACTTGGCAGTCTTCAGCGCTTCGACGCCGCCCTGGGGCATCGAGAACGGGTTGTGCGAGAATTCGATGCGCTTTTCATCATCGTTCCACTCGTACATCGGGAAGTCGACGATCCAGCACAGCGCGTAGCGGTCCTCGTCGAGGAGCTTCAGTTCGCGGCCGACGCGGTCACGGGCGGCGCCGGCGAACTTGTAGAAGTTCCTTGGGTTGCCGGCGGCGAAGAAGACGGCGTCGCCGTCCTTCAAGCCAAGCTGTTCGCGCAACCCGGCGGTGCGCTCCTCGCCGATGTTCTTGGCGATCGGCCCGGAGCCGCTGCCGTCCTTGAAGAAGATGTAGCCGAGGCCGGGCTGGCCTTCGCCCTGCGCCCACGAATTCATGCGGTCGCAGAAGGCGCGGGAGCCGCCGGTCGGCGCGGGGATCGCCCAGACGCGAACCTTGGGGTCGTTCTCGATCATGCCGGCAAAGACCTTGAAGCCGGAACCGCGGAAGTGCTCGGTAACGTCCTGCATCTCAACGGGGTTGCGCAGGTCGGGCTTGTCGGAGCCGTACCTGGCTATCGCTTCGTCGTAGGGGATGCGCGGGAAAGTTTCGGTGACTGGTTTGGTTTTTCCCTGCTCGCCTTCGGCAGGACCAGCGAACTCTTTGAAAATTGCGCGCGTGATCGGTTCCATGGTCTGGAAGATGTCTTCCTGGGTGACGAAGCTCATTTCGACGTCGAGCTGGTAGAACTCACCGGGAAGGCGGTCGGCGCGCGGATCTTCGTCGCGGAAGCAGGGCGCGATCTGGAAGTAGCGATCGAAGCCCGAGACCATCAGCAGTTGCTTGTAGATCTGCGGGGCCTGGGGCAGCGCATAGAACTTGCCTTGATGCAGGCGCGAAGGCACCAGGAAGTCGCGTGCGCCTTCGGGTGAAGACGCCGTCAGGATCGGGGTGGCGAATTCGTTGAAGCCGGCGTCTTCCATCGAGCGGCGCATTTTCTTGATGACGGCCTGCCGCTTCATGATGTTGGCGTGCAGCGTCTCACGGCGCAGGTCGAGGAAGCGGTAGGTAAGGCGCATGTCCTCGGGGTAATCGGGTTCGCCGAAAACCGGGACCGGCAGTTCGGCGGACTTCGAGAGGACTTCGATCTCGTCGGCGTAGATCTCGACGGCGCCGGTCGGCAGTTCGTTGTTGACGGTGCCTTCGGGGCGCTCACGCACCCTGCCGTCGATGCGGATGACCCACTCGGAGCGGACCATCTCGGCGGTCTTGAAGGCGGCGCTGTCGGGGTCCGCGACCACCTGGGTGATGCCGTAATGGTCGCGCAGGTCGATGAAGAGCACACCGCCGTGGTCGCGTACGCGGTGAACCCAGCCGGAAAGCCGGGTGACGTTGCCGATATCTTCGGCCCGGAGCGCGCCACAGGTGTGCGAGCGATAGCGGTGCAGTTGGTCTTTCTGGCCGCCTTCGGTTCCGGCGGCCTTCGCCTTAGCCATTGTCCGTCTTTGCCTCGAATGTTCTGGTTTCGTTTGAGGATGCATTTTAAGGGCGGAAAAGCGCATGCAGCCCTCATTATGTCAAGCCGACGCAGCGGCGCGGGTGGTGGGCGTTGTTATTGGTCAACACTCGGCAAGCCGGTGTTGAGCGTGGTTATTGGTCAACACTCGGCAAGCCGGTGTTGAGCCGGGCTTTAGTTGCCTTGTGGACACGCGACAAACCGGGAAGAAAAGGTTATAGCGCAGACCTATGACATCGATGAACATGATACCAATCGCGAACACCTCTGACCTCGAAGCCTTGTGTAAAGACCTCGCTTCCGCCGAATTCCTGACGGTGGACACCGAGTTCATGCGCGAGCAGACCTATTATCCGAACCTGTGCCTGATCCAGGTTGCTGGCCCCGGATCGGCTGCCACCATCGATCCGATGAGCCCGGAATTGGATCTGAAGCCGTTCTGGGATCTGATGGCACTGCCCGAGCAGGTGAAGGTGTTTCACGCGGCGCGACAGGATCTGGAAATTTTCCACATCCAAGGAGGGTTCATCCCCAGGCCGGTGTTCGACACGCAGGTCGCGGCGATGGTCTGCGGGTTCGGAGATCAGGTCAGCTACGTCAACCTTGTGCGCGCCGTCTCGGGTGCGGAAATCGACAAGTCTTCCCGGTTCACGGACTGGTCGAAGCGGCCATTATCAGAGAAGCAACTCAAGTATGCCCTCGGAGATGTAACCCATCTGCGCGACGTCTACCGGCGGCTATCTGGTCAACTGAAAGAGACCGGCCGGGAATCGTGGCTCGATGAGGAAATGGCGACGCTCACCGATCCTGCCACCTATCAAATGGATCCCGACAGCGCCTGGCAGCGGCTCAAGCTGAAGGTGAAGAACAGGCGGGCACTGGCGGTGCTGATGTCGCTTGCGGCGTGGCGCGAAAGAATGGCGCAGAAACAGAACGTGCCGCGGCAACGCATCATGCGGGACGATGCGCTTTACGACATCGCCAATCAGTCGCCGCGTACGGCGGCCGAACTTGGGGGCTTGCGCTCGCTGCCCGACGGATTTTCGCGTTCGGCAAGGGCAAAGGAAATCGTGGCGGCGGTTGAGGAAGGGCTCAACCGGGACATGGGCGAAGTTCCCGCCATGCGCCAGGGGCAGCCTCTCTCGGCTGAAGCAACTGCGACGCTGGAGTTGTTGAAGGTTCTATTGAAAGCGGCGGCTGCGCGGCATCAGGTTGCACCGCGCATGATCGCGGATGCGTCCGATCTCGAATCTCTTGCGCGTCATGAGGAACCGGACGTTCCCGCCCTCAAGGGCTGGCGGCGGCAGCTGTTCGGAGAAGACGCCTTGAAACTGAAGCGCGGAGAACTGGCGCTGACGCTCAAGGACGGCGACGTCGTCGTGATGACGGTCTAGTGTTCCGACTCTGACATATGGTTCCCTGCCGGGAACCTGAATGTCAGCCCGAAACACTCAGCCCAGAAGACTAGGCAACCTTTTGATTGTGTTCTGGATTCACAAACATTTGACGACCTCCACCCGGGAATCAAATGTTTGATCCAGAACACTAGATGTGCGCCAATTGCATGGGTCTGTTGCAACCTGTGCCGTCGCATTCTCGTTGAGTGAGAGCGGCACTATAGGTCAATATGCAGATTAGGCAGACCTGTTCAGGTCAGACCTTCGCGTGCCACCGCCTGAGAGGAACTCCAATGTCGAACGAATACGAGACCGATCCGGCTGAAACAGCCGAGTGGGTCGATGCGATCAATTCCGTCATTGCGTTCGAGGGTACGGGCAGGGCCGACGATATTCTCGAGCACGTCGTGGCGACCGCGCGACGCTCCGGCGCGCATGTGCCGTTTGCCGCCAACACGGCCTATATCAACACGATCGATGTCGACGAACAGCCACCCTATCCCGGCGACCGGAAGCTTGAGAACAAGGTGCGGGCGGCGATCCGATGGAATGCCGCGGCCATCGTGGTTCGCGCGAACAAGGAAAGCTCCGAACTCGGCGGGCATATCGCGTCGTTCCAGTCGGCGGCGACGCTTTATGCGACGGGTTTCACGCATTTCTGGAACGCGCCGCACGAGGGCCACGGCGGCGATCTCATATTCGTCCAGGGGCACTCGGCGCCGGGGATCTATGCCCGCGCCTTCCTTGAGGGGCGACTCAGCGAAGAGCAGCTCCTCAACTTCCGCCAGGAGGTGGACGGAATAGGCATCTCGTCCTATCCGCATCCGTGGCTGATGCCGGATTTCTGGCAGTTCCCAACAGTGTCGATGGGTCTTGGCCCGCTGATGGCGATCTATCAGGCGCGCTTCCTCAAATATCTGCAGGGACGGGGGCTTGCCGATACGACCAACCGCCATGTCTGGCAGTTCTGCGGCGACGGCGAGATGGATGAGCCGGAAAGTCTCGGAGCCATTGGGCTGGCAGGACGGGAAAAGCTCGACAACCTCATCTTCGTCATCAACTGCAACCTGCAACGCCTCGATGGGCCGGTGCGCGGCAACGGCAAGATCATTCAGGAACTCGAAGCGGATTTCCGCGGGGCAGGCTGGAACGTCATCAAGGTTGTCTGGGGTTCGGCATGGGATGAACTGCTGTCGCAGGATACGACGGGCCGTTTGCGCCAATTGATGGAAGAATGCGTCGACGGCGAATACCAGGATTTCAAATCGAAAGACGGCGAATACATCCGCAAGAATTTCTTCGGCCGGTATCCGGAGACGGCAGCGATGATCGCCGACTGGTCGGATTCGAAAATCTGGTCGCTGACGCGCGGCGGGCACGATGCGGTCAAGGTGCATGCGGCCTACAAGGCGGCCGTCGAGCACCAGGGCCAGCCGACGGTGATCCTGGCAAAAACGGTCAAGGGCTACGGGATGGGTGCGGCCGGCGAAGGCCAGATGATCACCCATCAGCAAAAGAAGATGGGCTATGAGTCGCTCTTGGAGTTCCGCGACCGGTTCAGGGTTCCGCTCAACGACGAACAGGTCAAAAAGATCGAATTCGTCAAGCTCGACGAAGCTTCGCCGGAAATGAAATACCTGCGCGATCGGCGCAAGGCGCTGGGCGGGTATTTACCGTCGCGGCGGCAACAGAGCGACGTCGATCTCGTCGTGCCCGGGCTCGACGCGTTCAAAGCCCAGCTTGAGGGGACCGGCGAAGCGCGCGAGATTTCAACCACGATGGCGTTCGTGCGGATTCTCAATACCCTTCTTCGCGACAAGTCGCTCGGCAAGCGGGTGGTGCCGATCGTGCCTGATGAAAGCCGCACGTTCGGTATGGAGGGCATGTTCCGCCAGTACGGCATCTTCAGTCAGGTCGGCCAGCTTTATACGCCGCAGGATGCCGATCAGCTGATGTACTACAAGGAAGACAAGTCCGGGCAGATGCTGCAGGAGGGCATCAACGAGGCGGGGGCCATGTCGAGCTGGATCGCGGCGGCGACCAGCTATTCGACTTCGAACTGCCCGATGATCCCGTTCTACATCTACTATTCGATGTTCGGCTTCCAGCGCGTCGGCGATCTGGCGTGGGCGGCAGGCGACATGCGCGCTCGCGGTTTCCTGATCGGGGGGACCTCGGGGCGCACGACGCTCAACGGCGAAGGCCTGCAACACGAGGACGGGCACAGCCACGTTCTGTCGGCGACGATACCGAACTGCATTTCGTACGATCCGACCTACAACTACGAGCTTGCCGTGATCATCCAGGACGGTCTGCGGCGCATGGTCGGCGAGCAGGAGGACGTCTACTACTACATCACCGTGATGAACGAGAACTACGAGCACCCGGCGATGCCGGAGGGTGTCGAAGAGGGTATCATCAAGGGCATGTACCTGTTGAAAGCCGCCGAGCCGAAGAAAAAAGGCTTCAAAGTGAAACTTATGGGATCGGGGTCGATCCTGCGCGAAGTGATCGCGGGCGCGGAACTTCTCGAAAAAGACTTCGGTATTGCGGCGGATATCTTCTCGGTTACGAGTTTCACCGAGCTTGCCCGCGAGGCCCGAGATGTGGAGCGCTGGAACATGCTCAATCCGCTTGAGCCGGCGCGGGTGCCTCACGTTGCAAGCCAGCTCGAAGCGTGCGGAGATGGGCCGGTGATCGTCTCGACCGACTACATGAGCCTTTATCCCGAACAGATCCGTGCGTATGTGCCGGGGTCTTACAAAGTGCTCGGCACCGATGGGTTCGGCCGGTCGGATTACCGCCGAAAGCTGCGCCATCACTTCGAAGTCGACCGGCATTTCGTGGCGGTGGCTGCCTTGAAGGCGCTGGCGGATGAAAACAAGGTACCTTCGGCAAAAGTGGCGGAGGCCATCAAGAAGTACGGCATCGATCCCGGCAAGCCGAACCCCGCGCGGGTTTGATATCCGACTGGGGGTATGTCCCGATACTTTTGGCGGGACGGCCCGGCTCAACGTTTCACACCACTTCGGCAAGTCCGGAATTTTCAAGAATGAGGAATGGCAGGACATGGCACTGATAGACGTCAAGGTTCCCGATATCGGCGACTTCAGCGACATTCCCGTTATCGAAATTCTGGTGAAGCCCGGTGACGAGGTCAAAGCCGAAGACCCGCTGGTGACGCTTGAGAGCGACAAGGCGACGATGGAGATTCCCTCGCCGGGGGCCGGACGGGTTGCCGAAGTACTGGTCAAAGTCGGCGACAAGGTCAGCCAAGGCAGCGCGATCCTGAAGCTTGAGGAAGGCGGCGGCAAAGCTGCGAAGGCAGCTGAAGCAGGGCCCTCCGAGGACGCATCGAAATCCGCAAAAGCCGCCGGTGGCGGGAGCGGAAACGGGGCGGTCATGCCGCCGCCTTCCGATGAAGATGCGCCTGCGGTTCCCCTTTCCACGTCGACCGAGCGTGCCACGGGGTTGCCAATGCCCGACGACTTCGGCGGGGTGCTTGCCAGTCCATCGGTGCGGCGCATCGCGCGCGAATTCGACATCAACCTGTCGAAGCTGACCGGGACCGGCGAAAAGGGCCGCATCACCAAGGAGGACGTCAAGCGGGCGGCTGCCGGTGCGGGAGGACCTGCGGTGCAAGGCGGGGCCGGCATTCCGGAAATCCCGGCACAGGATTTCGGTAAGTACGGCGAGATCGAAACGGTGGCGCTGACGCGTTTGAAAAAGCTGTCAGGTCCGGCGTTGCATCGCTCCTGGCTCAACATTCCGCACGTTACCCACACCGATGAAGCCGACATCACGGATCTTGAGACCTACCGCAAGACCATCGACTCGGCGGCCAAGGAAAAGGGCTACCGGGTCACGCTGTTATCCTTCCTGATGAAGGCGTCGGTGGTGGCGTTGAAGGAATTCCCGGCGTTCAATGCTTCGCTGGCGCCGACCAAGGACGCGCTGATCGTGAAGAAATACTATCATCTGGGCGTTGCCGTCGATACGCCGGACGGACTGGTCGTGCCGGTGGTCAAGGATGTCGACCGCAAGGGCATTACGGAATTGTCGAAGGAACTGGCCGAGGTTTCGCAGCGCATGCGGGCTGGCAAGATCACGCCAGCCGATATCCAGGGCGGGACGTTCTCGATTTCCTCGCTCGGCGGGATCGGCGGCACCAATTTCACGCCGATCGTCAACGCGCCTGAAGTGGCAATTCTCGGCGTGGTGCGGTCTTCGATGAAGCCGGTGTGGGACGCGAATGCGGAAGAGTTCAAGCCGCGGATGATGCTGCCGCTGTGCGTTTCATACGATCACCGCGTCATCGACGGGGCACTGGCAGCACGTTTCACGCGCAGGCTGGCGGAAGTGCTCGGCGATGTGCGCGAGCTGGTTTTGTGATGGTAGTTGGGAGCGGCCGGAAACCAATCTGTCATCCCGGTGCTCGTCCCACTGCTGCCCGGTTAAGTTCAGAGGGCATTGATCTACCTGGCCAGGCCCACCCTCAAGCGTCACCCCTGGCTCGGCTGGGGACCCAAGCACGCCTCAAGCAGGGGAGCAAGCGGTCCTGTTCGGTGACCTGCAATCTGGCCATTCTGCAATCACTGTAACTTGCGGAAAACGCCTCAAAGTCAGCAACTTGCCTGGGTTCCCGCCTTCGCGGGAATGACGTTGGCGGGGGGATGCAATGGCACGCCGCGATTGGTCCAGAAACAGCCATATCGGCGGGGGAGCGAGCGGTACTTTTCGCGCTGTTTGAGACTGTCATTCAAGGCCGCCACAAGAGGCGCGATGGGTCCCAGGCACAAGGCCTGGGATGACATCTTTGCGGTGAGATCAATGCGCCTCGTCCCAGTTGTCGGCGGCCTTGGCGTCGACTTGAATGGGAACGGAGAGCTGGACGGCGGGCAGGCTGGAACCTTCCATCACTTCGCGGGCGACGGCGATGACGTCGCTGGCCTCGGATTTCTCCGCCTCGAAAATCAATTCGTCGTGGACCTGCAGCAGCATGCGGGCCGACTTCAGGCCGGCGGCGGCAAGGGCGTCGGGCATGCGCACCATGGCGCGTCTGATAATGTCGGCAGCCGAGCCCTGGATCGGGGCGTTGATCGCCGCGCGTTCGAGGAAGCCGCGCATCGAGGGGTTTTTGGTGTTGATCTCGGGGTAGTGGATCTTTCGTCCGAAGATGGTTTCCACGTAGCCATTTTCGCGGGCGAATTCCTTGGTCGCTTCCATGTAGGCGCGGATGCCGGGGAACCGCTTGAAGTAGGTCTTGATATATTCGCCGGCTTCCTCGCGCGGGATCGACAGCTGGTTTGCCAGCCCGAATGCGGAGATGCCGTAGATGATGCCGAAGTTGATCGCCTTGGCGCGGCGGCGGACTTCGCCCGGCATGCCTTCGATCGGGACGCCGAACATTTCGGAAGCGGTCATGGCGTGAATGTCGAGGCCTTCTTCGAAGGCTTTCTTCAACTGCGGGATGTCGGCGATGTGGGCGAGTACGCGCAATTCGATCTGCGAATAGTCCGCGGAGATCAGCCGGAAGCCTTTTTCGGCGATGAAGGCGGTGCGGATTTCGCGGCCCTCCTTGGTGCGCACCGGGATGTTCTGCAGGTTGGGTTCGGAGGAGGCGAGCCGTCCCGTCGTCGTTGCCGCCATCGAGTAGGACGTGTGGATGCGTCCGTGATCGTCGATGAAGGTCGGCAGCGCGTCGGTGTAGGTCGATTTCAGTTTCGAAAGCTGGCGCCACTCCAGCATGGTCTGGACGAGTTTGCGCGCATCCTCGGGCAGTTCCTCGTTGGCGGCAAGATCATCGAGCAGTCCGGCGCGGGTTTCCCATTGGCCGGACTTGGTTCGTTTGCCGCCGGGTAGATTGAGCTTGTCGAACAGGAGTTCGCCGAGCTGTTTGGGGGACGCCAGATTGAACTTCCCGCCGACCAGTGCGTAGACGTCTTCCTCCAGAGCGCCCATGCGCTGCTGAAAGGTGCCGGAAAGGCGCGAGAGGATCGCGCGGTCGACCTTGACGCCGGCGCGCTCCATGTCGGCGATGACGCGGACCAGGGGGCGTTCCAATGTTTCGTAGACGGTCGTCATCTTTTCCGCGACCAGGCGCGGCTTGAGGACGTGCCAGAGGCGCAGCGTCACGTCGGCATCCTCGGCGGCGTATTCGGTGGCCTTGTCTATCGGGACGGTTGCGAAAGTCTTGTCGGCGACCTTCTTGCCAGGTGCGTGGGCGATGACCTGTTTGAACGAGATCGTGGTGTGCTTGAGGTGGCGTTCGCACAGATCGTCCATGCCATGACTGCCGCGGCCGCCGTCGAGCGCATAGGACATCAGCATGGTGTCGTCGAGGCCGTCGATCTCGATGCCGTAGCGGCCCATGACGACGATGTCGTATTTCAGGTTCTGGCCGACCTTGAGGACGCTGCGGTCTTCGAGCAGCGGTTTCAGGATGCGGAGCGCTTCCTTGAGCGGGCACTGGTCAAGGCCGCCGCCGTCGCCGAAATCAAGACCGCCAGAATCGGATCGATGCCCCAGGGGCACGTAACAGGCCCGGCACGGCGCGGTCGCCATCGAGAAGCCGACTAGCTCGGCGCGCGAAGCGTCGAGGTCGCTGGTTTCGGTGTCGAAGGCGAACACGCCTGCTTCATATGCTTCGGCGACCCAGGCTTCGAGGTGTTCGGGTTTGGTAACTGTGGAATAGGCGGCGCGATCGAAGCCGACGGAGGTTGCGAGGCGTTTGGCGTGCTCGACGGCGGCGAGCGGCGTTCCTGCCTCGCCGGAATGGGTGCTGGTGGCGCTCGATTTGCCTGTGCCGGTTGCGACGTTGCCATTGCTGCCGCCGGCTGCGACGGAGGAGCCGACCGACCGGGCCAGGGCGGCGGGCGGTTCGGCGCCCATGGCTTCGGCAATGCGGCGGGTCAGCGTGTTGAATTCCATTTCGCGCAGGAAGCCCAGCAGCCGTTCGGGGATTGCCGGCTGCACGGCGAGGCGGTCGGATGACACCTTCAGCGGAGCGTCGGTGGCGAGCGTCACGAGCTGGCGGGAGAGGCGGGCCTGTTCGGCAAACTCGATCAGCTTTTCGCGGCGCTTGGGCTGCTTGATTTCTTCGGCGCGGCTCAGCAGTTCGTCGAGGCTGCCGTATTCGCCGATGAGCTGAGCTGCCGTCTTGATGCCGATCCCCGGGACGCCGGGGATGTTGTCGACCGAATCGCCGGCGAGGGACTGTACGTCGATCACCTTGTCGGGCGGAACGCCGAATTTCTCGACGACTTCGTCAGGTCCGATCCGTTTGTTCTTCATGCCGTCGAACATCACCACGCCGGGACCGACGAGCTGCATCAGATCCTTGTCGGAGGAAACGATCGTGACGTCACCGCCGGCTTCGACGATCCTGTTTGCGTAGGTTGCGATCAGGTCGTCGGCCTCAAAGCCTTCCTGCTCGATGCAGGCGACGTTGAATGCGTTCACGGCCTGGCGGATCAGCGGGAACTGGGGGATGAGTTCTTCGGGCGGAGGCGGGCGGTTGGCCTTGTACTCGTCGTAGATGTCGTTGCGGAAGGTCTTCGCCGAATAATCGAAGATCACCGCGATGTGGGTGGGTGCTTCGGACGTCTTGGAATCGGCCAGAAGCTTCCACAGCATCTGGCAGAATCCGTGTACCGCGCCGACCGGCAGGCCGTCCGAGGGGCGGGTCAGCGGCGGCAGTGCGTGAAACGCCCGGAAGATGTATCCCGATCCGTCGATGAGATAGACATGGCTGCCCTTCGCAACGGGGGCGGTGTCGCCCTCTGGCACGGTGCAGACTTCTTGGCGGATTTCGGCGGTCTCGGACTTTGCGTCGATTTGTGTCATGGGGCCGGACTATAGGCGCAAATCGCGGCCCCGGTCACCTGTCCGTCAGCCGGTTTGCCGGGGAAGATTTGTGGCTTCGTCGAGGGCCTGGCGGGCGACATCGGCGACGTCCGACCAATTCATCGGTTGAAACCTTCCGTCTCCCTCGGCAGCACTCAAGATGCGCTCAAGGGCGCGTCGCAGCCGGGTTTCGCGCCGGCGCTGCAGGTCGAGGAAATCCTGGATGTCATTGATTGAAGGTGTGTGGTGGATGTTCATGACGGCCCCGCATATCGTCACAGTTTCGACTAACTGTCGTGAAGATGGCGCATGGCCGGGTACATGCAAAGACGTAACCCGGCCACACGGGATAACCCTGTGAATATGTTCGGGAAAAGCCAGGCAACGGCCGCGTGCGGATGGTTGCCCCGGAGGGCCGTGGATTCAGGGATAAGCCAATGTTTCCGGCTGCGCCCGGCACGGTTCGAATGAGGTTTGCGCGAGCAGTGAGGATCGGTTACAAGCAAGGCTCGCGATGCACCCGTAGCTCAGCTGGATAGAGTGCTGCCCTCCGAAGGCAGAGGTCATAGGTTCGAATCCTATCGGGTGCGCCATTTTTGCGCTCACGGGCCGTGGGCCCTCCGCGGGGGCGGCCTGCTCGGCCGGCGCCCCTTGGGCGCTGGAACGCTTCGCGTTCGAAGTTTCTCCTTCGCGGGGCGCCATTTTCGGATTTTTCGTTAAGCCATTGATTTTATTTTGTTATTTTCATAATAATTATTAGATTCTGTTTTGAGGCGCAAACCAAGCCTTTGAGTTAGCTTGGTTTTTTAGTTCGAATTCCTGTCGGGCTTTTTCCTGTCTGGTGGTGGACATACATCCCAGGCTTCATCTGCAAAGCTCTCCATAATCTTCCAAAGATCGCGCAGTATTTGCATCTTCCTCTCTTCGGAGACGGTAGCGTGCTCAAGATAAGGCAGAAATTTCCCCAGTTGTTTGTCATCCATAAGCTTCACGCTGAAGAATAGCGGAGAACGTGGCAAGTATTTGTGGGGGTCGGCATGCGCGGGTGTGCGGCTCGGAAGGCAGGCGGCGGCTCAGAATGTATCAATTCTCACGTAACGGCAGTTTTTTGTACCAATTTTCATGACTTTGTATCATTTTTCATGATAGGATGCATCCTGTACCGTTTTTCACAGGAAGGCACCGTTTTTCATGGCCGGAGCGCCGCAGAACCGATTTTCAGGCCCCCTCACCGTTTTTCACGAGAGGCGGCTGCCTGAGGTTGCGACGCCGGTTGGCTATGCGGCGCTGATTGATGCGTATGGCTTGGCCGTTCCGGTTCCGGCCACCCTCTCGGCCATCGGCACCCGCCATCGCCGCACGGAGCAGCAGGGCTGGCGGATATTTGGGCCTCGCTATGCGCCGGATGCCAGCCTGGAAGGCCACCTTACATTTGCTCTCAAGCATGAGGGGCTTGATCTTGCGGTGCTCAAGCGCCTGTTCCTTGCCGTGGGTGCGGGGGAAATCGAGAGACTGGTTCGGGCTGAGCCAACGGGGCGTTATGCCCGCCGTATCTGGTTTTTGTATGAGTGGCTGACGGGCGCGCGGCTTGATCTGCCGGACGCTGCCGCAGGCACATATGTGGCTGCGCTTGATCCCAAGTTGCAGTGGGATGTTCCTGCTGTGAATTCGCGGCGGCACAGGGTCAAAAACAACCTGCCCGGCACGGCTGAGTTTTGCCCACTCGTGTTCAGAACGGAAAAGCTGGAAGCGTTCGTTGCATTGAACCTCGCCGAGAGGGCGCGGGCGGTGGTGGCCGATGTTCCGCGCGATCTGCTTGCGCGTACTGCCGCCTTCCTTCTACTCAAGGATTCAAAATCAAGTTACGTGATCGAAGGCGAGCATCCGCCTCAAGACCGGATACAGCGGTGGGGGCGGGCGATCGGGGAAGCCGGGCGCAGGCCGCTTGATCTGGATGAACTTTTGAGGCTTCAAGCGATCGTTATCGGCGATGCGCGGTTCGTGCGTCTGGGACTTCGCCATGTCGGCGGGTTTGTTGGCGAGCATGACCGCGACACGCGCATGCCGCTGCCCGATCATATCAGTGCGCGGCCTGAAGACCTTCAAAGCCTTGTGGGTGGCATGGTGGAGTTTGACCGCGTGGCCGCCGAGCACATTGATCCGGTGATCGGGGCAGCGGCCCTTGCGTTTGGATTCGTATTCGTCCACCCGTTTGAAGATGGCAACGGCAGAATCCACCGCTATCTCATCCATCATGTTCTGGGGCGCAGAGGTTTTAATCCACCCGGATTAGTCTTTCCCGTTTCGTCCGCAATACTGAATGGCATTGATGAGTATCGCCGGGCGCTGGAGGCTTACTCCGCGTGCGTTTTACCCGTCATCCAATGGCAGCCGACACCGGGGGGCAATGTCAGCGTCTTGAATGACACGGGGGATTTCTACCGCTTCTTCGATGCAACCCCGCAGGCGGAGTTCCTGTTTGAATGCGTGAGGAAGACGATTGAGGAAGACTTGCCTGCTGAGGCTGAGTATCTGCGCAAATACGATGAATTCCGCGCCGGGGTTGAGGCAATTGTGGACATGCCGGAACAGACGATTGATCTGCTGTTCCGCATGCTGAAGCAGAACAACGGAAGGCTTTCACAAAGAGCGCGGCAGCGTGAATTCGAGCAACTCACGAATGATGAAGCGCACAACATCGAGGATATTTACGGGCGAACATTCGCCGGATAATCAGCATTGATCTTCCGCCCGGAAATTTCCCGGACTGTGCTACCCTCACAGAATCGGAACTGCCTCAAACAGTTGATAATACTGGGATAAATCGTCTTCAAGTTCTTCGAGAGCTGCTAGCAAATTGTTCGAAGTATTCTGTGCCGGGCGCGCCATTTTCTGTCTCACGGGCGGCAAGCGGGTCATCGTGCAGGGGCTCGGCAACGTCGGCTATCACGCTGCAAAATTCCTGAGCGAGGACGACGGCTGCAGCATCGTCGGTGTTATCGAACGCGACGGAGAGCCGTCTGGTCGGACGATGGATTGAATGTCGAGGCGTTGAAAGCCCATATGGCGAAGACCGGCGGAGTTGCCGGTTTCGAAGGCGCGCAGTTCGTGGAGGATGGCGCACGCGTGCTGGTCAAGGAGTGCGATATCCTGATCCCTGCGGCTCTTGAACGAGTGCTTCATGACGCAAACCCGCCCGCCATCCAGGCGAAGCTCGTCGTCGAGGCGGCCAACGGTCCGACGACCTTCGAGGGCGATCAAATTCTTCGCGAGCGCGGCATCGTCGTGTTGCCGGATCTCTACGTCAATGCCGGTGGGGTGGTTGTCAGCTATTTCGAATGGGTCAAGAACCTGACGCACATTCCATTTGGTTCGATGGCCATTCGGTTCGATGGCCATTCGGTTCGATGGAAAGACGTCACCACGAATCGAGTCATCAACTCCTGGCGAGTTCATTGGAAAAGATGACGGGGGCGGCGTTTCCGCGCGACATGGCCAGGAGCTTCGTCAAGGGCGCCAGCGAAATCGATCTGGTGCGATCGGGTCTCGACGACATGATGCGATCGGCATACGGCCAAATCCGCGCCGGCTGGAATGGGCCGGGGAGCATGCCGGACCTGAGGACGGCGGCTTATGCGATCGCGGTCAAGCGGTTTGCGGATGCCTACGGCGCGATTGGAATCTGAGCGGCGGCGGAGCACTGATCGCGGCTGTTGCCGTTTAACTCCTGCAATTCGCGCGGCGCCTGCGGAATGCTGTCTGCCGGAGACTTCGAGTATGGAACCGGCGGTTCGCAGCTTAGTTCCTCTCTCAGTCGAACCAGCACAAATTCCGGAGGATAAGATGATGGTACGAACTCATGGTTTATTGCTCGCGCTCGCAGTGACCTGCGGCTGCGCAGGGGTTGCCTTCGCCGCAGATGGCGGTACGAAAATCGACGGACAAGTTGCCTTCAACAACAACTGCCGCACCTGCCACAGCATGGATGCAGGCGACAATCGCCTCGGGCCGAACCTTGCCGGAATTATCGGCCGCAAGGCAGGGGCGGCGGAGGGTTATGGTTATTCGTCAGCTTTCCAGGGAGCCGATTTTTCGTGGGATGCGGATCGTCTCGATGCCTTCATCGCGGACCCCAACTCGGTCGTTCCAGGCAACAACATGAAACCTTATGCCGGCATCGTTGACAAAGCGGTGAGAGCGGCGATCCTGGCACATCTCAAGGCGCTCTAAGTCGGCGCTAGAAATGCACGAATACATCCAGAAACGGCCCGATGAGAGATCAGCCGGGCTGTTTCGTCTCGTCTCGTCTCGACAGGATTCGCTTCACCGAATCTAACCCGTAAATCTGTCACGCCGTGTCGATGAAGCATGAGCGTCGGTATGTCAGAGACGCTGCAAAAGGCAAACAAAGAGCCGCGCTTGCGCACGGCTCCTGGCGTTATTCGCGGTTGCTTGCTCAGCCAACCTGCCATTTTAACGGCGCAGGTAGGGACACAGAACGCGGTGTCCACCGGCATATGGAATGTAGGTTCCGTCGCTCCAGCGGAACGTGCGGTAGCGAGCGTCGCAACGTTCCCAGCGGTCGCCGTAGTCGCGGCGCGAGGCTGCAATGGCACCACCGATGATCAGGCCGGCGATGCCGGCTGCAATCGATCCGCCACGATGGCGGCGCCCGTAATAGCGGCCGCGCAGTCGGCGATGGTTGCGGAAGCGGTAGCCGTTGTTGCGGCGCCAACCGCGCTTCACGATACCTCTGCGACCCCTCTTGCGGATCTGATGCAGGTTGTTGGACGCTGTGTCACCGGCTTTCGCTGTGTTCACGGCCGGGGTCATGGCCGCTGTCTGCGACGGCATGAGTGCCGACCCGACCGCGGGCGATGCGGGACCTGCTGCGAACGCAGAGGTGCTTGCGATGATGGCGACCGACACTATCCCAATTGTTCGGCGTATGCGTTTTGCGTATCGCATATTGAACTCTCCTTTTGTTGCGATTGAGCGCGAAAAACCGCGGAGCGGTATCGCGACAATCCCTGGCGTGTCGGAGAGGGGAACGCAGGCGGCAGGGCCATGTTCCCAAATCGTTTGTCACAGCCAGTTCAACAATTGTTGCGCAGACAGTGAAAACGCCGGCCTTGCGTTGAATTGGTCCAGTTGCAAACGGCATAAGAAAACGGGCCGGCGATCAAGCCGGCCCGTCATCGTTCAATCTATCGGTGCGGCGTGCAACTCAGATCATGTACTGGCCGCCGTTGGCCGAAATCGTTGAGCCGGTAATGAAGCCGGCGTCGTCGGAAGCAAGGAATGCAACGAGCTTGGCGATCTCTTCGGGCTCGCCGAGGCGTCCGACCGGGATGTGCGGCAGGATGTTCTTCTTCAAGACTTCCGGATCGATTGCCTTGACCATCTCGGTAGCAATGTAGCCAGGGCAGATGGCGTTTACAGTGATGCCCTTGAACGCACCTTCCTGGGCGAGAGCCTTGGTGAAGCCGAGGTCGCCGGCTTTGGCAGCCGAGTAGTTCACCTGGCCCATCTGGCCCTTCTGGCCGTTGATCGACGAGATGTTGACGATACGTCCGAAACCGCGTTCGCGCATGCCCGGCCAGATCGGATGGGTCATGTTGAAGAGACCGTTGAGATTGGTGCTCATGACCTCCTGCCACTGCTGGGGCGTCATCTTGTGGAACATGGCGTCGCGGGTGATGCCGGCGTTGTTGACCAGGATGTCGACCGGACCGAGATCGGCTTCGACCTTCTTGATGCCTTCGGCGCAGGCGTCGTATTCGGCGACCGACCACTTGTAGACGTTGATGCCAGTCTCGGCCTTGAAGGCGTTGGCGGCGTCATCATTGCCGGCATAGTTGGCGGCAACCGTGTGACCTGCTGCCTTGAGAGCGACGGAGATGGCCGCGCCGATGCCGCGCGAACCGCCTGTGACGAGTGCAACTCGTGCCATGGGGAAATCCTCTTATGGTTGGGTGTTGGTTATGGGCTCGATGACGCGGCCGGCTGGCGGCCGCGTCTTGAAAAAATCACCGGGTGCGTCGTGGCCGAAGTCTTGAAGGATGGCCGGGATCGCTACCTATGGCGCGGATCAGTCCCGTTCGACGCAGAGCGCAACGCCCATGCCGCCGCCGATGCACAGCGTAGCGAGGCCCTTCTTGGCGTCGCGGCGCTTCATTTCGAACAGCAGCGTGTTGAGGACGCGGGCTCCGGAGGCGCCGATCGGGTGGCCGATGGCGATGGCGCCGCCATTGACGTTGACCTTGGAGGTATCCCAGCCGAGGTCCTTGTTGACGGCTGAAGCCTGTGCGGCAAAGGCTTCGTTGGCTTCGATGAGGTCGAGATCGCCAATCGACCAGCCGGCTTTTTCAAGCGCCTTGCGGGACGCAGGAATCGGGCCGGTGCCCATGATCGCCGGATCGACACCGGCGGTTGCCGCCGAGACGATGCGGGCGAGCGGTTCGATGCCGCGGCGCTTGGCTTCGGCAAGCGTCATCAGAAGCACGACGGCGGCGCCGTCATTGATGCCGGAGGCGTTACCTGCGGTAACCGTTCCGGCTTCGCGGTCGAAGGCGGGCTTCAGTTTCGAGACCGATTCGAGGGTGGTGCCGGCCTTGATGTATTCGTCGGCGTCGACGATCGTGTCGCCTTTGCGGCCCTTGACGGTGACAGGGGCGATCTCGTCCTTGAACTTGCCGGCCTTTTGAGCGGCCTCGGCCTTGTTCTGCGAGGCGACGGCGAAAGCGTCCTGTTCGTCGCGGGTGATCTGATACTTCTTGGCGACGTTCTCGGCGGTGGTGCCCATGTGATAGCCCTGGAACGCATCCATCAGGCCATCGCGCAGCATCGAGTCGACGAACTTGAGGTCGCCCATCTTGGTGCCGTCGCGCAGGTGGGCGAGGTGAGGCGCCTGGCTCATGCTTTCCTGGCCGCCGGCGATGACGATGGTCGCAGAACCGTCACGGATCTGCTGGGCACCGAGAGCCACGGCGCGAAGGCCGGAACCGCACAGCTGGTTCATGCCCCATGCCGGGCTCTCGACTGGAATGCCGGCATTCACCGATGCCTGACGAGCCGGGTTCTGGCCGGCCCCGGCGGAAAGGACCTGACCCATGATGACTTCGGAAACGTCGGCGGCGGCAACGCCTGCGCGTTCCATCGCGGCCTGAATCGCGACCTTGCCGAGTTCATGAGCGGGCAGGGAGGAAAGTGAACCGTTGAACGAACCGACGGGCGTGCGTGCGGCGCTGGCGATGACGATAATGTCGTTATCCTGACTCATGAATTGGGCTCCTGGGTTGATCGATAGTTGCTCAGCGCGCGGTGGCGGCTCAGGGGGGCGGTAATACTAGGGTGCGGATGGGTGAATCCAGCACGAAGCTCGGCATGTTGAATAGTGCCTGCCTGTGGTCATAACAGGTCACTGTTCGCACCTGCAATCAAGACATGAGGCGAACATTCGCTTAAGTGCTGACCGCGATTGTTCAGATTTCAGGCACAAACGGCTTCCAAGTCGATCAGCGGTTGTGATACCTTGTCGCATCGCAACATGATCGGCCCGCAACGGTCGATGCCGGCAAATTCCAACGAAACCGAGCGTGAAATGCTGAAGAAGTCTGAAACCCGGGACGAAAAACGCGAGTCGGTGGTCATCAAGAAGTACGCCAATCGCCGTCTCTACAATACCGAGACGAGTACCTACGTGACGCTCGACGACCTTGCCGACATGGTGCGATCAGACCGGGACTTCGTCGTTTATGATGCCAAGAGCGGCGACGACCTGACGCACTCGGTGCTGACGCAGATTATCGTCGACCAGGAGAGCAAGGGCCAGACGTTGCTGCCGGTGCCGTTCCTGAGGCAACTTATCCGGCTTTACGGCGACAGCATCTCGCGGATGGTGCCGACCTATCTCCAGTTCAGCATGGAGACGCTGGCACGCGAACAGGAACGTTTCCGGGATCAGATTTCGACGGCTTTTGGATCTCACTCGACGCCGTTCGAGGCCTATCAGGAGCATGCCCGCCGCAACATGAAGATCTTTGAGCAGGCAATGTCGATGTGGAGCCCGTTTCCCAATTCTCCGGCTGAGGCTGCGGCAAAGGCGGATGAGGCCGGCGCAACGTCGGTGGCAAACGCTACGCCTCAACGCAATGAGATCGATGAGCTGAAGTCACAGCTTGCCGCCATGCAGAGCAAGATCGAGAAATTGGCGGAAGACAGGGACTGACCAGCATTCGCAAAGGCGCGTCGAAGTCTCTTCGATCGTGCGTGTCAGGCTGACATCATGACGGTCTGAGGGGAGCAACATGGCGAACGGGGTTGCCGCGTAGCTTCACCTTGTGGCGTGAGGGGCGGCTGGATCGGACCGGCGGATAGGCAGATAGGCAGACCGGCAGACCGGCCGTTGCCACTTGTCCTTAAAGGGCAGGCCGTTTCACAAATCTTCAGGTAGTTCGGAAGCTGGAATCGGCTGGCCGAAGTGGAAGCCCTGCAAATAGGTGATGCCGGCCTTCGTCAGGATGTCGGCGGTTTCCTCGTCCCCGACCCATTCGGCGACGGTTTCCATGCCGAACGTCTCGGCCAGGTCCACCATCGTCTTGATGAAGATCCTGTCGGAACTATCGACGGGAAGGTTCTTCACAAAGGCGCCGTCAATCTTGACCATATCGACCGGCAGGTGCTTGAGGTTCTTGAACGAGGTATAGCCGGCGCCGAAGTCGTCAATGGCAACCCGGCAGCCCATTTCCCTCAGGGTGTCAACGAACGCTATCGCCTGGTCGATATCGTCGATGACCTTGGTCTCGGTGATTTCCAGAACCAGCCGCCGCGTCAACGACCGGTCATTGTCGGACAGGCTTAACAGGGTTGCGAGCCAGTCCTGGTCGGTGGCCGTCATGCTGGAAACGTTCAATGACAGCGACAGGCGGGGATGTTTGCGCAGCAGGGCAACCGACAGCTCCAGCGTGCGCTTGTCGATCAGCCGTAGCAGGCCGAACTGCTCGGCGAAAGGAATGAACTCGCCAGCCGAAACAATGGTGCCGTCGGGCTTCTGCATACGAAGCAGGCATTCATAGATGTCCGCCTTGCGGGTCTTGGAATTGATGATCGGCTGCAGGACAAGGCGCATGCGATTGTCATCGAGAGCCGACATGATGTCGTCGGCGATGGTTATGCGGTGCTTTCGCGAAGTCTCGTGATCGCTGTCGTCCTCGTAGCTGACGAAGCTGTCGCAACGGCGCGATTTCGCGGCTTCGAGCGCATGCAGCGACCGGCTGAAAACCTGGCGCACCGATTTTGCATGGTCGGGGATGGTGATGCCGCCGACCGAAACCGTGGCGGACAGCTGGCATGCGCTGGTGGGGATCGGTGTCTGGCGAACGGCCTTCATGAAGCGTTCGGCGGCAATGCGCATCGCGCCGGGGCCGCAATTGGAAATGGCGACGCCGAATTTGTTCGATGAGTAGCGACCGAGGACGTCGCCACTTCTCAGCTTGCTCTTGATTATCTGGGCGGTCGCCGCCAGCAGTTCATCGCCGATGTCGAAGCCGAACGTCTCATTGACGGAAGCCAGGTTGTTCACTGCAATTATCAGGAAAGCAGCCTGGGTCTGGCGCTGTTCGGAGCGTTCAATAATTGCTGCGATCGCCTTGGGCAGGCGGGTCCGGTTGAGGGTATCGGTCTCTTCGTCGCCGTCCGAACCGAACAAGGCGGCCTGTTCGGCCACGAAACTCTCGTTGACAATGCGAACGACGCCGCGAGTCTTGACCGGTTTTCCGTCCTTACCCGGCCACCAGCGGCCATGGTCCTCGATCCAGATCGAGGCGACGCCGCGCAAGGGGCCCGGGTGGAACCGGTACTGAACGCGGTAGGGGACGCCGCGGTCATGGGGGCAGGAGGTTCCGTTATGGACGACGGAAAAGCGGCGAGTGCGATGCTCGGGAACAATGCGTTCCTCAAAACGCTTGCCTGTGGCGATGTCATCCGAGCCGTCGAGCCCGAACACAGAAGCAGCGTTGTCCTCCCATTGCAGGGTGTCGGTGACCAGGTCCCAAACGTAGGCGCATTCATCGAACGCTGAAAGCGTTCCGACCAGATCGAGCGCCTCGGCCTCGATGAGGCTTTCGGTGCCAACCGAATTGGAGCGCAATCCCGATGCGGTAGTGTTTCCGCTGGGAGCTTCCGGATCGGGCATGTGGTCTCCGCCTTTGATCGCCATCATCGGTTGCGGTGCAATGCTCACAGAATTAGTCCCAGTAGGTGGATTCCGTTGAAGCCCTGTCACAACGGTGAACGGCCATCAGTCGCAAAGTTAGAGGTAAACTCCTAACAACAGTTGAAGCGAATAGGCGACCGGAGCGCGGTTTCTGAGCAAACCGGCATAAAATAAGGGCCGGATACTGTGTACCCGGCCCTGAACATGAACGGATCGGTCTGCGAAGCTACAGGTCTGCGCCACCGCCAAAGCCGATGTCGCGACGGGCAACGCGGATGCCGATGGTGTAGCCGGCTACCACGTCGATGAGCGTTGCGACCATGAGCAGGAAAAAGACACTCGTATAGGCGGCGTCAACCAACAGGAATTCGACGAGGCAGGCGATGAACACCAGCATCGACAGGCCGTGGTCGAGAAGCGATGCCGTCGATGTGTACGTCGCCTTCAGGATCTCGACAAAAAGCAGGAACATGGTGACCAGAATGATCAGGTCGCCCCAGGTGAACGTCCAACGAACGGCATCCGCGCCCTCGGCGGCGCCGGAGCGGAACGACGGCAGCGAGAAGAAAACAGAGCGCAGGATGGATTCGGCGTTGCCGCTGTCACTGGAGCCCAGGAGAACCACGACGTTGTAGAAGATGAATGCGAAGATGATGAGCGGCAAGGACCTGATCGACATACGTTATTCCCCTGTCAGCCGTTGGAGCACATAGCTTTTTGTTGCCTGCCCTGCACCACCGGGCGCCGGCCAGATGCGGGTCTTTGTCGCCGGCATTGCGCATCGCCGACAATGCGCACGAGGTTGTCCGACATAAAGAGACTTTATGGCGATTTAGCTTCCGGCCAGCAAGTGCGCACGCAGATCATTTTTTCCAGGTCGCATGAATCCGGGCTACGCGGTCGTTCAACCGACCGCCGCAGGGTTCATGGGCGAACCGGAAGCCTATCAGACTTCCGATTTCGGCTCCAGAATCTGGCGGCCCCGGTATTTGCCCGATTTCAAATCGATGTGGTGGGGGCGGCGGCGCTCGCCAGATTCCTTGTCCTCGACGTATGCCGGGGCGGAAAGGGTGTCGTGAGAACGGCGGGACCCGCGCTTCTGGCGCGAGACTTTCTTCATTGGGACGGCCATCGGTCTTCTCCAGGCAGATAGATTGCGGGCGCGCGGCAGGAATCCGGGGCAGAATTGGTCTTGAATTACCAATGCCCCAAAGAATCCGGCGCAGCGCCAATTCCTCTCGGCCCGCTGATCGCGGGGAGCTTTGAAGGCGCGGTTATAGGGGTAATTGCGCGCCAGCGCCAGTCCCGCGTGAAGAGGATTTTTGACGCGCGCCACCAGCAGGAGTAATGCCGAACTCCAGTCGGTATTCCTCGAGTATGAAAAATCACAGATGCAATCGACCAAAATTAGCGAAAGCCTGGGCCGGACCGGGGCTCTCATTGAAGCTGAGCTTACGGCACTCCTGGAGGGAGAGCGTGTGGCCGGGGCGCCGGAACGACTGATTGCGGCCATGCGACATGCTGTCCTGGGTGGGGGGAAGCGGTTGCGACCCTTCCTGGTGCTGGAGAGCTCGCGACTATTCGGAATCGATCAAGACCAGGCATTGCCGAGCGCCTTGGCGGTCGAATTGATCCACGGCTACAGCCTCATTCACGACGACCTGCCAGCCATGGACAACGATGAACTTCGAAGGGGGAGGCCGACCGTCTGGAAGGAATTCGACGAATGGACGGCCATTCTGGCCGGGGATGGGTTGCAGGCTCTTGCGTTCGAGGTGGTCGTCGCAAGCAGCTCTGCGGGCAAATTCGATGAGGCCAAGAAGACGAATGCGTCGAGCGAGATCATTTTGAGGCTCGCGGAGGCCAGCGGCGTACGGGGAATGGTCGGCGGCCAGGCGTTCGATCTTGATGCCGAAAAACGGCTGCGCCATTTGCCCTCCGACGCAGGGCATATCCGCCGGCTTCAGGCCATGAAAACCGGGGCGTTGATCCGATTTTCGTGCGAGGCGGGCGCAATTCTTGCCGGGGCCGCTGCTTGCGAAAGGGAAGCGTTGAGATGCTATGGGGCGAAGCTAGGGCTGGCGTTTCAGATTGCCGATGACCTTCTTGACGTGGAAGGCGATGCCACGGTTGTTGGCAAAGCCGTCGCCAAGGATGCGGCCGCGGGCAAAGCGACACTGGTCTCGCTTGTTGGCGTCGAAGCGGCACGCAGGGAACTGGACCGCGCGGTCGCTGAAGCCAAGGATGCCCTTCGCGCCTTCGCGGGCAGGTCGCAAATGCTTGAATTGGCCGCTGATTTTGTTTCCGAACGTGACCGGTAGGAGCGAATATCCAAGGCGGGCCCGCCCGATCTTAACCATATGTTCACACTTCGGGTGAGTTTTCTCTGTGTTCACAGCATCTTGTCCCGATCGGCGCACATGCCGTGTGTTGTGCGTGATGTGACAGATCTGGAGAGTCCATATGTTCAAATACGTCGCTGCCGCAGCGGTACTCGCCGTTGCGGTTTCGGGTATGCCGACGGTTTCTGAAGCCGGCCATGCTCGTGATCGCGGTCATGATTGCCGCATTTGCAAAGCTGCTGGCGAACTTCGCGCCCGCATGAGCGTGCGCCGTGAGCGTGCACCTGTGGTTCGCCGTGTGCGCGCCCCCATCGTGTGGCCGAAGTTCGAGCGCAAGCCGCGCGATCCGCTGTTCAAGCTGCTGCCGCGTCAGCCGCGTGCGGCCGTCACCCACGTGCGCCGCGAGCGTGCGCCAATCGTGTGGCCGAAGTTCGAGCGCAAGCCACGCGATCCGCTGTTCAAGCTGCTGCCGCGTCAGCCGCGTGCGGCCGTCACCCACGTGCGCCGCGAGCGTGCGCCAATCGTGTGGCCGAAGTTCGAGCGCAAGCCGCGCGATCCGCTGTTCAAGCTGCTGCCGCGCCAGCCGCGTGCGGCAGTGACGCACGTGCGCCGCGAGCGTGCGGCGCTGTTCACCGGCCACACGCGGTCAAGCCGCAGCAGGTAGGCTGAATAAGTTCAGCTTGCGATGCTGACTTTTATTAGAGAGGCGCGGCCGGCGACGGTCGCGCCTCTTTTCGTTTGGTGCGCCAGGCATGGCGCGTAGCGCCATGACGGCGCTGTTGGCCGGGGTGGTAGCCGGTCGATGACTTGGAGGTGCCCGTCTGCGTATCGATGGTAGTCCTCTGCGGGCCCTGGGTGATGGGAACCGCTAGCCGAA
>JAHJSN010000026.1 GCA_018830445.1 Alphaproteobacteria bacterium
CTGCCGGCACATAGTCTGCGACCGACGCCGGCAACAGCTGCGTCTGGTCGATCTTCCAGGGGCGAAAATGCTTGCTCATAACGCTCAGAAGAATCAGACTCGCCTTGACAAGGCAAACGACTACTCGGACAGGCTCCTAGCAGCGCCGGACGGCTAAACCGCGTCAGCTCTCCTTCAGGCCTTCCTTGACCATGGCGCTGACTTTTCCGAAATCCATGCGGCCCGTGTAGCGTTCCTTGAGAACACCCATGATCTTGCCCATGTCCTTGAGCCCGCAGCAGCCGGTTTCCTCGATTGCGGTCTTGACGGCCTGGCGCATCTCGTCTTCGCTCATCTGCTGGGGGAGGTACTCGCCGATGATGGCGATTTCAGCCTCTTCGCTGACCGCCAATTCCTCACGCCCGCCCTGGCGGTAGGTTGCCGCCGAATCGCGGCGCTGCTTGATCATTTTTTGAAGGAGGGCAAGAATTTCCGAATCGCTGATCTTGTCGTTGCCAGTCGATTGGCCGGAATCGTCGGCGCGCGCGGCGATATCGCGGTCCTTGATGGCGGCGTTGACAAGGCGCAGGGTCGACAGGCGCTTCTTGTCGCCCGACTTCATTGCCTGTTTCATCGATTGGGTCAGTTGCTCGCGCATGGAGCCTCCAATGGGAGTTCTGGGCCGGCACGGTCATTAACGCAGGCCAGCACCTTTCGTATCATTCCCCTATATACGGTCTCGAGAGAGTCGTTACCAGCCTGCGCGTAACGCTGCCCCCTAAAGGGGAAACCGGGCGCCCGCCTCGCGGCTATAGCTTGCCGGAGTCGCCGGCTTGCACGACGTTAACCGAAGTTGCACTGTGGTTTTCCAATGCTTTGGCGGGATTTGCGAAACATTTGGGCTCGCACCCTATTGCCGCAGGCCCGGCGGGGTGACATTGAGGGGCGCAGTCGATTATATCTTCACGAACGCGCGCGCCAGCGGTCGCGACATCCAAAAACACAATTCGGCACACAACAATTGGGTTAGCCCTTGAGCACCACGACGTCAGATGGATGGGCGGAGGCCCCGACGACTGCGCGCCTCGTATTGGCGGATGGGTCGGTTATTGTCGGCCATGGCCTCGGCGCCACCGGCAGCGCAGTCGGAGAAGTCTGCTTCAACACCGCGATGACGGGGTATCAGGAAATCCTGACCGACCCCTCTTATACCGGGCAGATCATCACTTTCACGTTCCCGCACATCGGCAACGTCGGCGTCAACGATGAGGATAGCGAGATCTCCAACCTCGCTGCGACGTCGGGCGTGCGGGGCTGCATTCTGCGCGCGCCGATCACCGAACCTTCCAACTACAGGGCTGCACGAAACCTCGACCAGTGGCTGAAGGAGCGCGGCATCATCGCGATTTGCGGTGTCGACACGCGGGCTCTCACGGCGCGCATCCGTGCCGAAGGAATGCCCAACGGGGTCATCGCGCACAACCCCAACGGCGACTTCGACATCGATTTGCTGAAGGCCGAAGCAGCTGCATGGCCGGGGCTTGTCGGCATGGACCTTGTGCCGGAAGTGACGACGGGGCAGTCCTATAGCTGGAACGAATTGTGCTGGAGTTGGCCGGAGGGCTACACGCAGCGGGACAATTCCAGCATCCATGTGGTGGCCATCGATTACGGGCTGAAGCGCAACATCCTGCGGTGCCTCGTCACGGCGGGCTGTCATGTCACGGTTCTGCCGGCGACAGCGAGCGCCGAAGACGTGCTGGAGCGGAAACCCGACGGCATCTTCCTGTCGAACGGCCCCGGCGATCCCGCGGCAACCGGTGAATACGCCGTACCGCAGATCAAGAAACTGCTGGATACCGGCCTGCCGATGTTCGGCATCTGCCTCGGCCACCAGATGATGGCGCGTGCGCTTGGTGCAACCACCAGCAAGATGCATCAGGGCCATCACGGCGCCAATCACCCGGTCAAGGATCACACCACCGGCAAAGTCGAGATCACCTCGATGAATCACGGTTTCGCTGTCGACCGCGACAGCCTGCCGGATGACGTCGAGGAAACGCACGTGTCGCTGTTCGATGGCTCGAATTGCGGGATCGCCGCCAGGAACCGGCCGGCATTCTCGGTGCAGTATCATCCAGAAGCCTCGCCTGGGCCGCAGGACAGCCACTATCTTTTCGAACGCTTCATCGCTGCGATCGAGGCGCATCGCCAGAGCGGCTAGTGTGGCGTCGCGCCTTAATTGACCTGTTGGTGCCGCACAGGAGTTGTCAATTGAGGCGCGCTGAACGCCACACTAAGCCATTGTTTTCGCTAGTGGCCTTCATGTCTCGCCTAAATCGTCAGCGGTTGCGGCC
>JAHJSN010000027.1 GCA_018830445.1 Alphaproteobacteria bacterium
TCACCGTGCCG
Source organism: Alphaproteobacteria bacterium (assembly GCA_018830445.1). Lineage (GTDB taxonomy): Bacteria > Pseudomonadota > Alphaproteobacteria > Rhizobiales > Hyphomicrobiaceae > Filomicrobium. Next base: position 12 of record JAHJSN010000027.1, read on the forward strand.
GTGTCGCGCGGCTACTACGGCTTCTGCTGACTTCTGCCGCCCCATCCCGACGCCTCGCGGCGCCGGTAGCACATCGCTCAGTGAGCGAGGCAGAACGACAGACCTCCCAGGGTAAGACGCGTGACCTTCATGCCATGTGCCTGTCGCATTTACGGCCGCCCCTTCCGGGATGTATCGGGCTTCGAGCATTATGGCCCTCTCGCCCAGGTGCGGACGCCTCGTATGCGCTTGCTGTTCGTCAGGCCGGCACTTTGCTTACAGCTTCCTTCAGATTCCGGATCGCTCCGGACACCCTTGCTGTTCGGCTAGCGGTTCCCACACCCAGGGCCCGCAGAGGACTCCCACCTCCAAGTCATCGGCCGGATACCACGCCGGCCAACCGGTGCCTTGCGGCACCACGCGCCATGCCTGGCGCACCACCATAAAAAAACCGGAACCCCGCAAGGGTTCCGGTTTTTCGTTTTTTTGACGATGCTTTTGGCGCCGATTGAGCGCCCGCAATCCTGACGTCAGCGAGAATAGAATTCCACGACGAGGTTCGGTTCCATCTGGACCGGATAAGGCACTTCGCTCAAATCCGGGATGCGTACCAGCTTCGCGGTCATCTTGGCATGATCGACTTCGATGTAATCGGGAACGTCGCGCTCACCGCTCTGGGTCGCTTCGATGACCAGAGCCATCTGCTTGCCCTTTTCACGAACCTCGATCATATCGCCGACACGCACGCGGTAGCTGGGGATCGTCACGCGCCGGCCGTTTACCGCGACATGTCCGTGGCTGACGAACTGGCGGGCGGCAAACACGGTGGGCACGAACTTGGACCGATAAACGAGCGCATCGAGACGACGCTCCAGGAGGCCGATGATCTGTTCTGAAGTCGAACCCTTCAGGCGCGAAGCTTCCTTGTAGACCCGCAGAAACTGCTTCTCGGTGATATTGCCGTAGTAGCCTTTGAGCTTCTGCTTGGCGCGCAGCTGCACACCGAAGTCGGATAGCTTTCCGGCACGGCGGTCGCCATGCTGACCGGGTTTCGATTCACGCTTGTTGACCGGGCTTTTCGGCCGGCCCCAGACGTTCTCGCCCATACGGCGATCGAGCTTATGCTTGGCGCGGATGCGCTTGGTCATTCGATAGCACTCCAATTTGTATCTATTGGCGATTGATGGAGCGCCCCCTCCTCTGCAACCACCTCGATGACAAGGCGATGCCGACAGGCAAAAACCGTTGACCGGCTCCCGGTTCCTCGGGAGCCACCACGAAATCTGCCACAGGTGCGCAAACACGAAGGCCCCGAATCCGGGGCCCACGTCCAGGAGATCTTGTATTCGCAGCACTTTCAAAGGTCAAGCGCGGCATTCGCGTCCGCCACGCTGCGCCGGTTCACGGTGCAGACGCCCGCCCCCGCAGAAAGGCCGAGTTGAAGCCTATTTCTTCTCTTCTGCGACATCCGCCGGCTTCACTTCGAGGCCGGGCGCGGACTTGTAGTACTCGTAGATCGCACTATCGACGGATTTCTTCAGGTCATCGCTGCATTTCTTCGGTTCGATGACCTTTTCCGCCGGTATTTCGGAAACCTTCACTTCCTTCTTGTCCGCATCGACATAGCGTAACTCGACCTTCCCCGAGGTATAGGCGACCACAAAGGCATGCAGCAGGTTCGCGTACTGAATTTGCTGTTCGGACCACTTCTTTTCATCCAGAAGCCGCGCCATCAATGCATCGCGATTGGCCACCATCGCCGGCTGCAATCCACAAATCTGAGCCTGATACGACCGATAGGCCGCAACCACGACCTTCTTGGATGCTTCGAGCGGCAATTCGATCGTTTCACGATTGCTGCGGTCAAATTTTATCACCTTGCCGCTGCGCAACGTGACCTGCGGCGGCACGCTATCCCAGGCATAGGTCATCAATGTCTTGACCGTCTTGTCGCTGATCTGGCCGGATTGAGCCGATTCCTGAGCAAAACCCGGTGCTGCAGCGAACAAGGCTGCCGCGACAACCGCCAGTCTTAACCCCGCCATCTTTGCCTTCCCCATCGTTACGTCAATCCTGGATATTGTTGTTGGTTGTATATGAAGGGACAGGTGCCCACAGGCAATCCTCTTCAACGAAGATCACCACGACACACCTCGCTTATCCCCGGTCCTTAAGTTGCCGCATGGCTCGACCCTAAACGTGTCGCCAATAAGGCGATCTGGCGCATGCACCGGGGGGCACTTTGCCCCGGTCGGAACGACGTGGCACATGCGCCACGCCGGCCTCAAGCGGCCTACGATTGACTGCTCCGCCGACCCCGCGCACGCGCCAGCGCTTTCACGACCCCTCTGAGTGCGCTCACTTCGTGCCGGGTGGCCTCCATGCGGTGGAACATGGTTCGCAGCGATAGCACGGTTGCCCCCTTCCGTTGCACCGGCCGGAAGAATTCGGCCGCCTCGAGTTCCGCTTCGAGATGTTCGAAAAAGTTGGTGAGTTCTTCCTTGGTCGCCGGTTGATCCTTACCGATGTTGAATCCGGGCCGTATCGGTCGCTCGTAGGTTGTCGCCCGCCCTACGACCGTGCTTTCACGCAACTGTATCCAGCAATAACCCAGGATCAATACCGCCTGCGCCAGATTGATCGACGCAAACTTGTTGTTCACCGGAATCATGACGAGCGCATCGGCTTCCGCGACTTCCGCCGTCGTCAATCCGCTGGCTTCGCGGCCAAACATCATCCCACAGCGCTGACCTTCGCCAATTCTCCGCTTCATCTCGCGCACTGCCTGTTCCGGTGACAGCACCGGCTTGCGCAGATCCCTCTGCCGGGCCGTCGTCGCACAGACCCAATTCAGATCGCCCATAGCCTCGGCCAGCGAAGGATGGCTTTGCCCCTCGTCGATGACGTAATTCGCACCCGACGCCGCGATGCGGGCGCGCTCGTTCGGCCAGCCGTCACGCGGCGATACCAGCCTCAGGTCATCCAGCCCGAAATTAGCCATTGCCCGCGCCACCATGCCGATGTTGTCCGCCAACTGCGGTTCAATCAGTATGACCGATGGGGTTTCCCCCTCGCCGGCCACCGGCTCACCTTTGATATGGGTTCGGCGCACACCGTGGCGGAGCTTGCGCAGAACGCGGCGCGCCCAGAACCAGTATTCTTCGCCGGCCCAGCCGCGGGAAAACGCTTCGAAACTGTCGAAACTGGCCGACCGCGCTCCGTTTCCTTCTATTTTCGCGCCGCCGTGGCCGATCGCAATCTCCTTATGGGCAGCGACGAAATCCTCGACATTTGCAAACCCCTCCACCTGCGTCCGCCGGCGGCAACCGGGGCATGTCGCAGCCGCGTCGATGCATTTGCGTTCCGCGCAATACACCAGCAGTTCGTCGATCTGGTCACGTCCGATCCCCGCTTCGCCCCACGCTGCGGCGATTTCCTCTATCCCACTCTCATGCGAACGATGCACGAGTTCCGCCATCGGCAGTTGCAGCCCTTCTACAACGGGCGTCACCCACCCATCGACGTCTGCAACCGTAATAGTCCCTGACTTCAAGCGATTTTCCGTTTGCTAGCTTACGATTCAACTTATCCGGATCCGATCCAGCCCGGCTCGGCTCGGCCATCGCTAACCCTTTATCCCACTGCCGATTTCCCTAATCCTATCAGCCCACTTGGCGTTTGCTGCACTGCAAGGGTAAGTTCCGCCCGAAAGTCCAGTCGTGACCATAAGACAAAAGGTTCCAAGCCCATGGAAAAAATCAAAGTCAAAGGCACCGTCGTCGAGCTCGACGGCGACGAGATGACCCGGATCATCTGGCAGTTCATCAAGGACAAGCTGATCCATCCCTATCTCGACGTGAACCTGGAGTACTACGATCTTGGCATCGAGAAACGCGACGAAACCGACGACCAGATCACCGTAGAGGCCGCCAACGCGATCCAGAAACACGGTGTCGGCGTCAAATGCGCCACCATCACTCCCGACGAAGCCCGCGTCGAGGAATTCGGCCTGAAGCGCATGTACCGTTCGCCCAACGGCACCATCCGCAATATTCTCGGCGGAGTTATCTTCCGCGAGCCGATCATCTGCAAGAACGTTCCCCGCCTCGTCCCCGGCTGGACCCAGCCCATCGTCGTCGGCCGTCACGCATTCGGCGACCAGTACCGCGCCACCGATTTCGTATTCCCCGGCGCCGGCACCTTGACGGTCAAGTTCGTCGGCGACGACGGCAAGACCATCGAGCACGAAGTCTTCAAGGCCCCCGGCGGCGGCATCGCCATGGCGATGTATAACCTCGACGAGTCGATCAAGGACTTCGCCCGCGCTTCGATGAACTACGGCCTCGCGCGCAAATATCCAGTCTACCTGTCCACCAAGAACACCATCCTCAAGGCCTATGACGGCCGCTTCAAGGATATCTTCCAGGACATCTACGAGAGCGAGTTCAAGGACAGGTTCGAGAAAGCCGGCATCACCTATGAGCACCGCCTGATCGACGACATGGTCGCCTGCGCGATGAAATGGTCGGGCGGCTACGTCTGGGCATGCAAGAACTACGACGGCGACGTCCAGTCGGACACGGTCGCCCAGGGCTTCGGCTCGCTCGGCTTGATGACCTCGGTCCTGATGTCGCCGGACGGCAAGACCGTCGAGGCTGAAGCCGCGCACGGCACCGTGACCCGTCACTACCGCCAGCACCAGGAAGGCAAGGATACCTCGACCAACTCGATCGCCTCCATCTTCGCCTGGACCCGCGGTCTTGCGCACCGTGCCAAGCTCGACGACAACGCCGAACTGGCCAAATTCTCGGCGACCCTGGAGAAGGTCTGCATCGACACCGTCGAAGCCGGTCAGATGACCAAGGACCTCGCCCTCCTCGTCGGCCCCGACCAGCCGTGGTTGACAACGACCGGCTTCCTCGACGCCGTCGACGCCAACCTCAAGAAGGCCATGGGCGTCGCGTAAAGGCAGCCGCCACGGTCGTGCAATAAACAACTCTAAACGCCGGGTCGCATCACTGCCGCCCGGCGTTGTGTTTTTTGCACCCGGCAAAACTGTTCAGACTGAAACCGGCGTCAGCAACCAGGAAACCAAGTGCCTGAGACCGCATAATACTTTCGGCACTGATTGATCTCCATCAATGTCCGCAGGCGGAAATATAGCCCCAATTGACGCCCCCCCTTGCCAGACGACGCCACGGAAGGATTGTCATGCCGGTTGAGCCCACCAAGAAAGCAAATTCAAGCAAGAGACCTGAGCCAACCGCGACGGCCGCAGGTTCGCCAGCCAATGGCGAAGGCAAAACCAAACCGGTCGCCGGTCCTGGCAAGGGGGGCAACGGCGCCGCTCCTGCGACCTCGGAGTTGCAACAAAGCCCGGTCCACCACCTCGCGGAAATGCGTCACAATCCCGAGCAGATCCGCCAGCTGTTCGAAACCGGCGAATACCCCTACAAGCGCAAGATCAGCCGCGGCTCGTACGAAAAGCACAAGGCGGAGCTTCAGGTCGAACTGCTCAAGGTGCAGGACTGGGTCAAGCAGCGCGGCGAGAAGATCGTCCTCTTGTTCGAGGGCCGCGACGCCGCCGGCAAGGGCGGCACCATCAAGCGCTTCACCGAACACCTCAATCCCCGTGGCGCCCGCGTCGTCGCCTTGGAGAAACCGACAGAACGCGAAAAGTCCCTGTGGTTCTTCCAGCGCTACATTGAGCATCTTCCCGCCGGCGGCGAGATCGTCCTGTTCGACCGTTCCTGGTACAACCGCGCCGGGGTCGAACGCGTCATGGGCTTCTGCACGCCGAATGAATATTTGGAGTTCATGCGACAGACGCCGGAACTGGAACGCATGATCGTCCGCAGCGGCATCCGCCTCTACAAGTACTGGTTCTCGGTCACGCGCGAAGAGCAACTCCGCCGCTTCAACTCGCGCGAGCATGAGCCGCTGAAGAAATGGAAGCTATCGCCAATCGACCGTCAGTCACTCAACAAATGGGATGACTACACCGAAGCCAAGGAAGCCATGTTCTTCTACACTGACACCGCCGACGCCCCCTGGACCATTATCAAGTCGGACGACAAGAAGCGTGCGCGCCTCAACTGCATCAAGCACTTCCTGGCGACGCTACCCTATCCCGGCAAGGACCTGAGCGTCATCGGCAAGCCCGACCCACTGATCGTTGGCGAAAGCAGTTTCGTCATCCACGGCGCCGACCACATCATCGGCAAGAGCCTGCATCCTGACCTGCGGCGCAATACGGATTAGAGCCGGCTCGCACAACGACACACATGCCCGATGCAAGCACCCGCGTGAAAAAACAAAGAAGGCCCGCATGCCATTCGGGCCTTCTTCTTGGCATCGCGAAAAGTCGCGACGCTCCCTCGGTTGGTTGTCGGAAGCTTTACAGCTTTTCGAGATAGGGGATTGGGTCGACCGGCTTCTTCGAGGACTGCCGCAATTCGAAATGCAGTTGCGGTTCGCTGACCTGTCCCGTCGCTCCCGACTTGGCAATCACCTGCCCGCGCTTCACGCTGTCGCCGCGCGAGACGAGCAGCTTGTCGTTGTGCGCATACGCCGTCACCCAGCCGTTGTCGTGCCGAACCAGGATCAGGTTGCCGTAGGACCGCAATTCCGAACCGGCATAGGCAACAACACCATCCTGCGCAGCCATCACATCCGTTCCGCTCGGCACCGCGAAGTTGACGCCGTCGTTATGCGTCCCATCCGCACGTGCGCCGAACCCGGCGACCATCTTGCCACGCACCGGCCACAGCAGTTTGTCGCTTGCACCGAGTGCTTCCGAGGTGTCGGTCATCGTCTCGGCTTTCGGCGGCGTGATGCGCACCGTCTGCACACCCTTCGTCACCGGCTGCGTTGTGCGCGTCTCGGCCTCGTTCAAGGCGGCATAGCGTTCGCCCGTGACCGGCAACTCCGGCGCAAATTGGCGTGATTGCGCGGCGGCCTCGGCAGCCTGATCGACGGGCGCCGTGGCGCCGCCTGGAACGCGCAGTACGGTTCCCGGACGCATGCGGCGCGGATCGGTAATCGAGTTGTACCGCTGCAGTTCAGCCGTACGCACACCATATTGCTTTGCAACTTTGTAGAGTGAATCTCCCGGCTGCATTTCATAGCGGCCATTCCACGTTGCCGGTACGTTGGCCGGATCGGCCTCCGCGACGACTTCCCGCGGCGGTGCTGGCCGTGTCTTTGTGTCTCTTGGGCTGAGCGAGGCTCTCGTTGCACCAGCCGGAAGATTGAGCGTCTGCCCGATTTTGAGCTTGGAATCGTCAAGGCCGTTCACAGTCATGAGTTCTGCAACCGAAACCCCATGTCGGCGCGACAAACCATAGAGCGTATCACCGCGAACGACCGTGATCGCCTCGCCTTTTCTCAGGTTCTCATCGGCCCGCGAACGATTGGCGTAGTCGGGCTGCCGCCGCACGGGCTGCTGATCTGGTGCGTAGGCCACCTCGCGCGGACTGGCGGAGCGCGATCCGAAACTGCCTGAACCGCCAACGGGCGCTGCCAGCGCCGAGGTCTGGATGTTGGCACTTGCCGCACCGCCGCTGTAGCCGGCCGTCGGTGTCTGGTCGGAAAGATTGGAAGATCCACCGCTGCTCAACGCCTCAGGTGGAATCAGGGCGGCCCTGTCGTCTTCCGCATTCAGGCTGAACCCGGGACCGCTGAAGCGCGAAACGTCCGCGCTACACCCCGCAGCCATCAATGCTGCCCCAAAGCTGACGATGAGAGGCCACTTTGCAGAAGCAAAAACCCCGCGTCCGCATGTCGGAATAGAAATCTCGGTCATGTTACGCACCTCAATACCAGCCATTTTGTTAACCCTCTTGAGGTTAACAGCCGATTAACAGCCAGGCCGGCTCCCCTTGGGAAAGCGGGATTTGAAGGCGTATAAGATCCTGGGCTGAGAAACCCGACAGCTCCGCCAAGCCGCCGGCAACCGATTCAGAACACCGTGCCTCCAACCGCGCGATTGCAGGAGTTGTAAGCGACGATTGTGCAGCCTACGCGGCGCGCCTGCGGCCACAGCGTGGCGATACGGCGTTTGTCAACCGACACGGTTAATCAAATATGACGACATCGCGTCTCAATATGTGATTGCGAAAACCCCGACGCGATTCGCGTCCCACTTCCCACTACTCACTTCCCACTACTCACTTCCCGCTCTTCCTGCGCGTATCCGCAAAGATCCCCTGCAGGTTCTCGCGCATCGGTTCGTTGGTGAGGTCGACATGCAGCGGCGTCACCGAGATCATGCCCTTGTAGATTGCCCACAGATCGGTGCCTTCAACCGGGTTCGACTTGCGCCGCTCGAAACCGAACCAGTAGTAGGGATGCCCCCAGGTATCGTGGCGCTCGTCGATATGCAGGTTGTTCTGGTCCCGCCGTCCCTGCCGCGCGATGGTGATGCCGGCAACCGCCTCCGGAGCCAGGTCTGGAAAGTTCACGTTCATCAAGACGCCGTCCGGCAGGCCGGCATCGAGCAGCCGTTCGATGAGCTTCGGCCCGTGCGCGATTGGCGTCTCCCAATGGATGTCGCCTTCGGCGTTGAAGCCGACCGCAAGGCTCATCGCGATGGAACGTATTCCAAGCAGCGAGCCTTCGATGGCACCCGCGATCGTGCCCGAGTAGGTCACGTCCTCGGCGATGTTGGTGCCGTAGTTGACGCCCGACAGCACGAGGTCCGGCGGTTGATCGAGGAGGATGTGCCGAACCCCCATGATGACACAGTCGGTCGGCGTGCCGCGCACCGCATAGCGCCGCTCGCTGACTTCACGGCAACGCAGCGGCTCATGCAGGGTCAGCGAGTGCGACGCGCCCGACTGGTTCGTCTCCGGCGCCACCACCCACACGTCGTCGCTGAGTTGCGCAGCGATATCCTCAAGACACTTCAGCCCCGGAGCGTTGATGCCGTCGTCATTGGTGACCAGGATGCGCATTGAGATAGGTTCCAGGGATTAGGGATTAGGGGACAAATTCAACTCTGCCCCTCCCGCAATCGCTGGAGAAGAACTGCAAGCATCTTGCTGACTTCCTCCGCGAGCGACATGGCAGTAACGATCTGATCAGCAGTCAACAACTCCACATCGACTGCGAGTAAAAGGTAGGTCTCCAACTCAGCCAGCGATCCCTTTGAGATGGATACGAATCTCGCATAGTCTTAGCGCGTTCCACGACCATGCCCCTCGGCAATATTTGCGGGCACAGATGCCGCCGAACGAAGCATCTGGCTGACCAGCCGATATACTTCTTCATCACGCGGCATGAGTTTGACGAGACGATAGGTTTCCGTGGCCAACGTCATAGCCTTTTGCCACACCACGAGATCCCTGAAAGACTGGATCGCCACCGGAAGCCCACCACCTTAAAACCTAGCACCGAACCACCAGAACCGAACCCCTAGAACCTAACCCCTAGTGCTCCGACTCTGACATATGGTTCCCTGCCGGGAACCTGAATGTCAGCCCGGAACACTAGGCAACCTTTTGATTGTGTTCTGGATTCACAAACATTTGACGACCTCCACCCGGGAATCAAATGTTTGATCCAGAA
>JAHJSN010000028.1 GCA_018830445.1 Alphaproteobacteria bacterium
ATTGATTTGAACGGCCGGTTTCACCGCTTCGCTCCGCCACGTGCGCGGCTGCGCTCAGCGCCGAAACCGGCTAACATTGGTGGGCCATAGTGTCAGGGATGTTGCCGGTCCAAAGTGTCAGGAGTCTTCCCGGTCGTTCATGGTCAGTACTGCTTCATTTCTTATCTGCCCGAACACTATGCACTCCGCTGATTGCCCTGACGACGTTGGCAACATTCACGATTATTATCGGATCCTCGAATTTGATTGCGGCCGACCAGGGCGCAAAGGCAAAATACATTGATTTGATTAACTCTGCCTATAAGACGCGTTCGCCGGAAGACTTTTACCGGATCGGTGATTTCTTTGGGGCCCACACGGGTGGACCAGCCGCGAAAATGACCGAGGAGTTAGCTTCACTCGGCAACGACCCAAGCATGAACCATAGGGTGATCGCTTCACATTGGTACGCGTTATCCGCAAGCTTAGGATCAAAACAGGCTCTGATTATGTTGGGGGCCATGCACGTGGCAGTCAGGTCATGCGACGATGCGTGTCAAGGGTTCGCCCCGTTCAACAAAAATCGTTCACTAGCACTACTGTTGTTCGCTCGCGAAATTCAATTGGGTGGCGAAAAGGGGAAGGTAGGCTTACATCAAGTTGGCTCGGAAAAACTGAATGAAAGGGCCAAACGTTTGGCAGTAGACGAGGACTCGTGGTCCAAGCTCAGAGCTGAAGCCGATAAGACCATCGAGCGACTCATCTTAGACGCTCCAATTGAATCTCTGGCCACGGCAGACGTTGCAGACAGTATTATTGATAATCATGTTCGGCAAGCGAATGCTATTTTGAGCGTCATCTATCAACGCATCGCCAGTATCGGGAATGCAGATTTTGGGCCGCCTGCGGAGCCGATCCAAGCCGCACTTCACGACCTGCTGGTCAGTGCCGTGACCGCTCCCAACCCGGCGCGGAGCTTGATGAAAGCGTGGGCTGGCAAGATTACCGATGCAGATTGCGACAGCTCAGTTTGCACGGTTAATGGGGGGTTGGGCAAGCTGCGCTGGCTGGTGGTCGGCGATCCTGCGTGCGAGCGTCTGGATAAGAAGCCGGAACCATCGTGGTTCAATTGGACTTCGGCCGGGGCGTCACCCCGCTGGAACTGCCGTTTCGGCTGGCGCATGGATTTGCAAGTGGACGTGCGCCCCCTCGGTCTGTCCAACATACCGGGCGACTGGAGGCAAGGCATGCTCGACGGTCTTTCCCGCGCCGGAACTTCGGACGGAGAGATGGTTCTGGAGCTCAAAGATGGCAAATGGGCAAGCATCAGCGGCGTGTTGAAGGGGCACGAAGGAGAGATAGCCAAGTGGTGAGTTGGTGGGTCTCAATCGGCTTGCTTGCTGCGGGGCAAGGGTAAGTCGCAATCCCTCCCCTCATTTCGGCAGCGAGCCAATGTCGGGCGAATGGGTTGGTGACCGGCGGCAGGAATAATCAAGAACCCGCAAGATCAAGCAATTTACTTACGTTTTAGAAGCTGTACCCTCCTGCCGTTGTTCAGCAAAAGGGAGTAAAGGCAGATGGACCATAGATTTTGCGAGTTTCTTCCGGGAATGCCCGCGGGTGCCAGCCCCGCCTGCTGCAGCCATCACGCAGCATCAGCTTTGTGGAGAGGGTCGACAGAATCCAGTCTCCCGCAAACGGTGAGTGCTGACTCCGATAGCTGCTCGAATACCCGCGGCAAGTGCGTCAAGTGCAATGGCACGGGCTCCACGATGTTAGGCACTTGCGATTGGTGCAGCGGCACAGGAACGTCAGGTGTTTGATTGATTGGTGGGGGAACGCAGAAGAAACTAGCCGTATATAGGATGGCACACTTCTCCCAGTTCCAGAATGGAGCTGGGAGTTTTCAACTTTGAACACAGGTATCGGGGGCGTCGGCAATGTTCTTCCGTGCAATAGGTGTGGGTCTCATTGCTGTGATTTTCGGCGCAATTGTGGGTGCTGTGGGAGTTGCTGTCGGTTACGGTATCTTAGTTGTGTTCGATTTTAAATTTTCGCAAGGCTCGCCGACGCCAATTCCGCCATTAGCGCCTTTGCTGCTGTTGGCGGTTTTTGCTGTCTTGTGCGCGATGGTTGGCAGTTGGTGGGGAGGGCGACGGCGGCGAAAGTTGAAAAGAACGATCCTCTGGGTTGCTCGTTCTTTAGGTCGTAGTCCACCAAGCTCGAAGGGCGATATAATATTCGTTTCTCATGACGCAAAGTCAGCAGTCTGCATCCTCAATAAGGGCGGCTCTATACGAAGAAGCCTGTATCAAATAAAAGGCCGGAAGATTAAGGAGTGGGAGTCCGGTTGGACTGATGCCAAAGGACCGCCAGTTGCAATTATGGTGAGATTGCGAGGCGTGTCCGGTATTGCTTTTTATACTGCCCGGTGGTTGCACGCGGTATTTTCAGAAGCATCGTTGCCATGGGTGACTTTTGTTGTCACGGGTGCTTGTGTTTTTGTTATGAGTTTCATGAGGGAACTTTTGAGATTGAGTATGGGTGCCACACTCAAGAAATTCGACGTAGCTAATCGAAAAGGCATGGGAATGCCAACTCTACCAGAGCGCTGGCCAGGTTCTGTAGAGTTTCTTGGCCTAAAGATTTCGGTGACATTTGCCGATGGCGAGACAGCGGATTATTTTTCTTATATCGGTGAACGTCTGACGCCGGAAAAAGCGACATTGCTGCAAGTTTTCGTAAGCGGACTGCTGGGTGCGAGGCAGCTTGATATTTTGATGAAGGATGAAACGGCACGATATGTTTTGGAGGCTGAGTAGGTGCGTCTTCCAGCTTGAGATGCTTTAAGATCCGCAACCTCCCGCAACCAACCAACAATTACACACCGCACACTGCTCGCTAGCCTGCACCTCAGATGTAGTCATCCATCACATGAGGCTGTGCGGTGTTCAGGTCATCTTTTCTCCTTGTTTTGACGGTCGTGGCGTTTGCTGCATTTGGCTCGATCGCTTCCGCCAACTGCGATGAGTGCTTTTCCGCCAAACAGAGTGTCTCGCTGGAGCGCGGTCGGCTGCTGGCGGACTTCCCCGGAACCGGCGCTACGCTCGTGGCCTGCATGGCAGCGTGCTCCGAAAAGCCCGAAAGCGAGCGTGGCGGCTGCGTGTTGGCTTCTTGCGGCATGGGCTGCCTGTTCATCGGCATGGACAACTGTTTCAACTTCTTCAACCGCATGGCGGCCGTCCAGAGCCGCGCCAAAGAGGTCGAGAACTACTGCCGTGCGCGAAGTTGTCAGTGATGTGACACTTGCAGCAGTGCACTCCAAAACTTGAGGTCGCGATATGAGTCAAGACGAGCCCAGTGCAGACCCGGCGGGAGCGGCCGAGGCATGGAATTCAGGCCAAGTTCTGGGCGAGGTTGAAGTTCCGACTTCCGCAACGGGGCAACCCGTGTTGGAAACTCAACCCGTGCTTCCGTATCAACTCAGTTCACTACAGTTGGCCATCATATCCAGCGTGTTTGTGTACGGTGTCGCGACGGTCATGTACCTGAATGACCTGGGCTCGGCGTTGAACCCAAGTTACGGAGGCAGCATTGCCCAATACAAGTCCATCATCAGCGGAGAGACGATGACATTCGGCGCTGGGCTGCAGCTGATAGCTGCCCTGGCCTGTATGGCTGCCTCGCTCATGTGGCAATACCGGGCGACAAGCAATGCGATTGGATTGTCATCGGACCCCGCTCTCATCTCACCGAAGTGGGCAGTGATCTGGTGGTTTGTGCCCGTGATGTTTTTCTACAAGCCCCTCATCGCGGTCGGCCAGTTATGGCGGATCAGTTCGGCGGGGCGTAGATGGAAAAGCGTGATAACACCGCGGAACTTGATGGTTTGGTGGGGGCTATTCTGGCTGACAAGTGTCGTGTCGTTGATCGTAACGGCAGCCGTGGTCGAGACGCCTACGGCAAACCTGAGCCAACAGTCAGTTCAAAGCCAGTTCGTCATCCTTTCCGCGACCGAACTCCTGGTGGTTCTTGTTGCCGGACTCTGGGCGCACATCGTGAGCCGCATCACTTCGATGCAGGAGTCCGATGAATTCAGAACCATGCGCGCAACGATCCCGGTGGATCAGGCGACAATTGCGACCCCGGCTCCCGACGTCGCGATGCTTAGGTCACCTGCGAATGGCCGTGACGAGGTCCCGCCCAGCACAGCAGCGTCACTCGACAGTACATCGATACTCCAAAGCATGAGGTCCGACAACGCAGCTGGGCAGGTTACGCCGGAAGCTGCAGGCGCACAGAGTTCGAGTGCCGAGCCGGACTCGAAGAAGTGGGCAATGAAGGACTGGGGGTTCGCGGCGGCAGGCTTGGTTGGTTTTCTCGTGATCAGGTCCTGGTTCATGTCTGTCGATCATTCGCCCGAGGCTGCCCTGCGCTGCTTAGAGAAGCAGCGACGATCTACATCTTTCACCGACAGTATATATTTCGTGAACGGTTGCTCACGACCATTGAACATCCGGCAGTGCGACAAGATCGTGGCGGAGGAATTTCTCGAGTTTTTCGGGGGGCAGAGAGCTAAGTGGCACTGCGACGAGAGCTATATCCAGCCGGGCGGCAGAGGCCCCATAAGCCTGGAGGCCCGTGAGGACAACAGTTTGCTTGTCACCGCTTTCACGAACAGCCGGTGGCAGCTTCAAGCCTGCTTCGCCCCACAGAAACCGGTTTCTGCCGGCGGAAACAAATATCGATGTCAGTGAATCCAGAGCCGGTCGCGCCACAACAGCTGCCGCCCAATCGAAGCGAGATAGACAAATGCCGAAATTGAACGCCTGCGAGAAGATCAAGGACCTTGGGGACAAGATCGATTTCCTCTCTGGCATACTTGGGCATATGCGCCCGCAAACGGATTTCAGAGGCGCGAAACTGGCGATCGTCATGTCCGCCGATGAGGGGCAGGTGTCGCGCAAGCGCAACGGCCTCGAGCCCGTCTACTATTCTGAGTTGGGAGCCCTGATCGATTTCTTCCAGTTGAGCCCGCAGTTCGACTTCGAGTTCTTTCTTCTTCCTTTTGAGGCCTTCAAGGAGGCCCTCAAGGAAGCAAAGGTCGGCACCTATGCAGGCCCCTCGGACTCGGTTGCGCGGGCAGATCTCCTGAAACTGGCGGCCGCCTGCGCGAAGTCCGAAGGTAATCGACCGAAGCTGAGCTTGCGGCTGCGCACAGTTGGCGAGCAGCGCCGCGCGGGCGGGCTCGGCTACGCCGATCTCACGGCAACACCAAGCCCGGCATATTCGATTGGCAAGCTTGTCGTCGTTGATGTCACCCTTCCGGGGGCTGGGCACCTCGTCATCCTCAACGATCAACTTGATGTGGAAACGACTTGCCTGATGCCGTCGATGCTGGCCGAAACGACGGCGGTCAAGGGTGGGTCGCTTTGCCTTCCAGCATCAATCGACTATCGGCACTTCGAGATTGTTCCGCCGACCGGAAATTTTCGGCTGTTTGCGGTTTGGACGCCGACGGAACAAATGCTACCGTGGGCTGAGGGAAGTCGACATTCCGGGCCACCCGTCAAGCTGACGCATCGGCAACTTGGGGAGTATGTTCGCTCGTTGCCGAAAAATTACACAGCCGTCGCAGCACTGGATTACCAGGTTGCTAGGTAGCGGCGAAGGCATCAATACGGTCGGCCTGCAAGCACGGGCGGCGATCGGTGTTTATTGAACAGTCGTATCAAGGGGGGGAGTGAGCCGTGAAGCTGTCAAGAGATTGTATGCTCCAAATGAGATCGTTCGTCATTGTTGCGGCATTGACCCTCTTCGGCCCTGTCGCTTCCGATGCATTTGTCAATCTCCACGGGGCATTCGCTGCCGAAGGCAAGCTCAAGGTCAACAACAAGGCGCTGCGGCGGATGGGCCGTCCGTGCCGAAATTCATACAATCAGTTTCTGCGAAAACCGGGCTTCGGCGCCTTCGCGGTCGCTCGCAATGGAGCATGCGGTTTTTCATGGGATCACAACTCCGCCAAGTCCGCGAGGGAAGGAGCCATAAAAGAATGTCAGAAGCTCGGACGCAAATGCGGGGTCGCAGCGGTTCGATGGAGGCCGGAGTGGCAGCTTGCGTCGACCTGCCAAGAAAATTTCAGGGATTGGCAGCGCGGGACCAACACCTCAGCTTTCGCAGTTGGCCGGTTCGGCTGGTGCGGCTGGTCGAACGGGTCTCCATCGTTGGAAGAGGCAAAACAGCAAGCACTCGCGGGCTGCCGCAAGTATGGCCCGTGCCGGATTTTGAAAACCCGCGACAGTGAGCCAGAGGCGCAGGTTGCTGGGGTGCAGGCTGAACAGAAGCATGATCTAACAAGTCGTAGAGCTGCGAATGTCGACAAAGAGGCAGGCCGCGAGGAAAAGCTAAAGCCACATGCCGGATTGTCACAAAGGTTCCGGGGAATCGACTTAAGTGGGGAATGGGCTTATTTCACCGCAAGAACAGATAGGGGCAATGTTTTTAGACCATACTTTGAAGTTTCTATATATCCACACAAGTTTGCATTTCGCGTGATAGATGATAAGCGCGTGGAGGTGAAAATTTCAAACGGTGGAAAAGTATCGACTGTGGAATTGAAGGCGCCAAAACACAACTACTTGCTCTCAATAGAAAAATCTGACGATGGCAAAGTATTCTTTCCTCGATTTCTGAAGTTGCTGTACGACGAGCATGGTGTTACGCTCCTTGCTGGACATAATGAAATGTATCTTGTTCGGTTTTCTGAGATGTCGAAAAATTTATCGGGTAGTATCCACCAGATGCCACCTGAGCAGTTCTGCCAAGGGCCGGCGAGTGAGATTGCTGCTTTTGCAGCTTCTGAGATTCAGACTCTTAAGCGTCTGAAGAGTAGCAGTCGATTTTATTCAAATTTCGACGAATCAAAAGCGGCTGCTATCGGCTTATTCGACTTTACGAACTTTCAGAAAGTCTTTGGAATCCCATTGGAGGGGGCAGATGATCGATTGTGGGCTGAAATACTAGAGCGCCTAAAATATTGCTCGGTTCTACATTTCGGATCGACAGAATCTAATGCGGTTGCCACCGCGTTATTTGTCAACCCGCTGAAAGAGTCGATTCGAGGCTTTCTCCCGGAGAGACATTCTACCTTTAAGGGCCCCAATATTCAGTTGCGAATGAGTGTTTCCCAGTTTCGCGAGTTTGGAGAAAAAGTAGCATCCGCGCGAAGTGGTCTGGATGGAGCACTTGCGCAAATTTCCGGTGAAGTCGACCAGTCTATTCGACGAAGGCGTATTGAGGAGATCCTTCGGGATGGATCTTCTTATGTTGCGCCTTCTAAACTTGCCGAGATTGTTGAGAAGCTAGAACGCGATTTGGAAATATCGGAATCTAACAGGGCAAAGGAGCGTGAAGCCTTTCTTGACCGAACCCAGCCGGCAAGGCCGCAGAATGAACTAATAGATGCGGCCGCACGTGGTTATTTTCTCGACAATTGCAGCAAAGCCTTTCTGGCTGCGCAAGCGACGAAGCAGGGTCGCGGTGTTCTTGGAGTCGCCCTGTCGCGCTCCGTCGAAGCGGTCGACGGGCAATGTGTTATAACAATAGCAACACACATTTTGAAGCTAAGCGTTCGTGCGGTAAATTCGGATAAGTGCTCAGGGGATGGGGAGGCTTTTTGCAATTTTGATCTTTACTGGTCCTGTCGTTTTGACCTGAATCCAGAATTTGGTTTTTCTGCCGACGTTGCAAATATCGACCCGATCTGTCCGGTGCTCGGAAGCGTTCCGGTATCCATGAGAGGAACCTTTGAAAGAACGGCGCCTCGTCGTTGGACGGTCCGTCAGCTGGAGTGGTAAGCGGGTGATTGCCGTTTCCTGGGTGCCCATCACTTTTCTGGCCCATACTCGCCGAGTGAGAAATTGGGCAGGCGTTAGAGGATGACCTCCACGGTGGCCTTGCGCCGGGCGATGCGGCCGATGCGCGAGCGTTGCCGCTCGTGTGCGGCTTCCTTGCAGGCTTCGGGACATTTTTTCAGCCAGGTGAGTGTGATCGCTTCGACGATGCGGCCGCGCTTCTTGAGGCCGATCGCGACCTCGAAATCGGTGAGCTGGTTGACCTCGCCGACTGCCACCTTCAGGCACTGGGCGTTGAAGTCGGCGAACCGGGAGAGCTTGCCCTTGGGAACCCCGAGCAGGCCCCTAAGGTCGTCGATCGAGAAGGTGTCCATCTGTTTGCGCAGGTTGATGCGCTGTTCGATCATTTCGTAGAGCCGGATCGAGTACTTGGAACGCAAGAGATACTGCATCTCGGATCTGAGCCGCGCCCAGCTGCGGCTCGATTTCAGGACGTCGATGAGGCTCGGATGCAGGGTGTAGTGGAAGAAGCCCTCGTCCCCCTCCTCTTCCGCGTTGGGACCCAGAAGGTTGATCCGCACCGTCTTGGTAAGCCCCGTTTTCGGGTCGCGCACCTTGACCTTGGCGAAGGCCGACATCAGCCGGTCGAAGGCGTCATACAAGCGGTCGTTGCTCTCGTGGCTGCCACGCAGGCGCGACTTGGCAACGGTATAGACCTTGCCTGGCTCGATCGTGTTCCAGGCATTCGCAATCAGCTGATTGTAGAGGATGAGTTCGGAGCGGTTGAGCGGCGTGATCTCGACGGCATCGACGAGTTCGGTCGGCTTGATGAAAACGGCGCGCTCATTGGGGTCGAGCGGATCCCCGACAACTCTCAAGGCAAGCGTCGGGACAGGATCGGATCGGTACTCTTGAACAACGGCATTCACCTTTTCAGTATGCCAGAGTCGATCTGGTCCGGGTGAGTTTATTCCGCATGCGCATCACTTACCCACAGGCGGAAAGTTGGCGCCGCCCAATATCTCACTTGAATGCGCCCAATTCCTCACGCGACTCCGCCCGCTTTCTCACACGACTCAGCCCGGTTTCTCACCTTGTCCGCCCGTTTTCTCACCTGAGCGCGCTGTCAGCCGCAGAAATTCAAGCGCTTTGGCGCGCGGAATCTGAACCTTTGGAATCAATTGAGAATCCTTGAAAGGTGAGACGACTTTGACTGAGGAAAAACTGGACTGAATTTCAAGCTCGTCTGGTGCGTGCCTTCGGCTCCATGTCATTTTGCGTGCTTTCAGCACGATGTTATCTCGCGTGCCTTCGGCACGACAGATGACGCGGCCGGCTAACGCCGGACCGCGGCGTATCGATGTCCTCACCCTTCCCTTGCGCTGACGCGCGCGGTCGCTGCGCCTGGTCTGGTGCGGTGGCAACCAGAGTGCGACATGGCAAGCCCCTGAGGCCGTCGATGGATCGAGAATTGGCTTTGCGGGAACGCAAACGGCTGATTACGGGCGCCCAGCAGGCTTGAGTGCGCGTGGAGGGTGTCTGTGCGGGCAAATGCGGGTCGCTGAGTGCGATGATCGACGCAATGCGCGTGCCGACAGCCCAGAGCTACAAGACGCTTCAGTGGGCTTGTGAGCGCGATCGGCGCGGTCGGCGTTCTGGAAAACAAGCAGAAGTTCCCTTTCAGGCAAACAGGCAAATATGGATTTAGTTGAATCTGGGTTTGCATTAATCAGCAAATCGCCAGGAGTGGACTTTTTAAATCTGCAAATGTTGATTTGCTGAAATACCTAGTTGGCGAAGTCAATTCTTGCGTATCTGGATAAGTCTTCAAATTGGGAATTGTTTGACTTGCCTAAAAACAGATTTGTGCAATCATGGTTTTATGATAACGCAACCTGATGTCTGGACTTTAGGCTGTGGATTTAGTCCGCATCGACGTTATTCCAGTTGACATAGGGTTGCAGGGAGGCGGTCCAGGTCTCGTCGATTTCGACGAGGATGGCTGAGACGAGGCGCTCGAGCG
>JAHJSN010000029.1 GCA_018830445.1 Alphaproteobacteria bacterium
CCTCGATGAACGAGAAAAGGGCAGCCCCTTTCGAGACCGCCCTAGTGTTCTGGCTCAAACATTTGATTCCCGGGTGGAGGTCGTCAAATGTTTGTGAATCCAGAACACAATCAAAAGGTTGCCTAGTGTTCCGGGCTGACATTCAGGTTCCCGGCAGGGAACCATATGTCAGAGTCGGAACACTAGACTTCCGACCGTGACCTGATCGCCTATTCCGAGACGACAGCCTGGCCCGCCGACAGTTGCCGGCTGATGGCGTTGAACACGGAGCGCAGCCCGTCGCCATTGTCGGTCAGGAAGAACTTGCCGGAGTCGCTTGCACAGGACTGCAGGCGTTGTGCAGTGTCGCTGCCCTCGCTGAGCCCGAACCCGACCGTATAGACCTCGATGTTATCGACCTTCATGGCGCTGCAGATTTCTTCGAACTGCTGGTTCGATGAGCCGTTCGGCGACGATCCGGAGCGGTCGCGATCCTGCACGCCGTTGAGGTACTGCGTGTTGAATTCGCCATCGGTCATGATGATCGTGGCCTTGATCAGCTTGTCGCGGTCGGTGGCGGCGGCCGCTGCATCCGGCCAGAAGCCGCCCCAGCTGTCCAGCAACGCATACCAGCCCCAAGCCGCGCCGATGTGGCCTGCCGTGTATCCGTTCGGCTGATAGGAGTTGATGGCTTCTCGCAGTGCCGCGGCGTTGCCGGACAAAGGCATGAACTTGTTCTCCGGTTTGCACACGCCGCCGGAAGTGTAGACGAGCCCGACAGGCTGCGTGCAGTGACTCCCCGAGCACGACGGAACGGTGCTCTTGGCCGCGTGACCGCCGACCCGTTCGGAAACGCACTCGGTGATCTGGTAGGTCTTGTAATCGTTCTTCTTGTTCTTGAACGTGTAGCCGGCACTTCCTGGGTTCTGGCTCGTTCCGCTTGCGATCTCGCCGCGAACCTTGGAAGCATATTGGCCGACGTTGACGGCCTCCGAGAACGGAACCAGTGCGACCCGGGTGGCGCCTGCCGTGATGTTGCGCTCGAAGATCGAGATGACTTCGTTGCTCGCTTCTCTAAGAGATTCGATCTTTCGCTTCCCACCCGCGTAGCTGTTCATGGAACCGGTGACGTCCATCACCATCGAAAGTTCCAGGTCCTTGGCGCCGCAGCCGACCTTGGTCCTTGCCATGATGTCGATCTCCGGGATGCCCGAAAGTTTCAGCAGGCTCGTCGGCACGGTCGCCTTGGCGATCGGGTTGACGCTGTTCTCTTCTGCGCTGAAGCCGACTTGCTCAAGCTGGACGGAGATTTTGCCTGAACTGGGCGTGCTCGTCCCATCGCCAAGTTCCAGCTTCGAGCCTTCGAGCCCGGCGGCAAGGAATGCCTTGACGACGTCGTCAGGGCTTTCGTCGGGGGATGCCGAACAGACCGCCAGCGCTGCCGAGTCGACTGCGTTCTGCAGAACCTTTTCGGCCGTGATCGCCTGTCCGATGTCGATTGCCGCACCGGTAATTGCGAGCATCGGGATAACCATGAGGCCGAGCATCGGTGCAACGATGCCTTTCTGGTCCCTCGAAAATTTCGCGGTGAATTTTACAATGTTCGTCATGGTCCTGTCTCTCGCATTGCTTGGACGGAATTTTGCCTGCGTTTAGTCAGACAATGACGCGATCGGCTTGTTGGAGGATTTAATTAATAGATACAATTTTATCGAACCTCGACCTTAAACCGAATTGTTCCCAGCCTAGTAAAGCCGCGGTTTACGGGACCTCCGACCGAAATGGTTTGCACCCTGCCGCGCCGTTAACTCGGATAGTTGGCAATTCAATCTGGATTTCGGCGCAAGCTCCCGAATTGCGGCGGTCCGCTCTCATCGAATTGGACAGCTTGGCGGTTAACCCTGACGACTCGCGTGCCGCCAACCGGACGATCACGGTTAGTAGCGCACCTCCGGATGCCCGAAACCGGGACACTCGCCAGATGGCCTAACGAGGTGCGGCCTGTACCCGATCGCTGCCGGGTATGGGGCCGACCCGCTTTTCATCGATGCGCAGCTGAAATGCCGCAATATAAGTTGGCGGGCAGATCCCCTAATGGCGCCCACTACTAGCCATCCGCCCGGCAGATGGTTACAACCCGTTTGCACAATCGATGGCTGCAACGTGGGTCAGCGCAACACACTTTAGAACGTAGGGTAACATGAGCGAAAAGATTGCCGTTACGCTGAAACTCTATGCCTCCCTCGGCAGCTTCCTGCCCCCTGGCGCGCAGCGCAACGCGGCCGAAGTAACGGCCGAACGTGGCGCCTCGATCGAGTCCCTGCTCGACAGTCACCACGTCCCGCGCGAGGCGTGCCATCTGGTTTTGCTGAACGGCGTCTTCCAGCCGCGCGAAAAACGGGCTTCCGCGATTCTGAACGATGGCGACGCCGTCGCCGTCTGGCCGCCCGTGGCCGGAGGCTGATCCGATCATGACAAGTACGCGATCAACAGGCCCGGCGGCCCCCTGTTCGCCGATCGAAAAGATCATGACCCTCTCCCCATCCGAATTCGCCTATTCGATTGGCGCGTTCGCGGGCGAGGATGCCGCTGCCGCAGCCCGGCGCGGCGAACCGGTGGTGCTGGCAACCGGAAGCGGCAGCGTCGCGATAACTTTCACGAAAATCGACGGCTTCATGTTCGGCGGCCTCGTCGAAATGCCGCGCGCCCGTGTGGTGATTACAATGGATGGCCTGACGCAGTCCGAACAAGCGGCATTCCTCCGCCGGTTCGACCTGTCGTTCCAGCGCGGCGGAGGCTGAGGGAACAGCAGCTCCGGCATCGCCCCCGATCTGGCTTGCCCACCTACACGGTTTTCGGCTCCGCTGCGGCTCTGCCCGTGATCATCAAGGCGAAGCTGTATTCGAGCGCGGTTTCCTTGAGTGATTCGAAGCGCCCCGATGCGCCGCCGTGCCCCGAATCCATGTTGGTCTTGAGCAGGATCAGGTGGTCGGAGGTATCAAGCGCCCTCAATCGCGCGATCCACTTCGCCGGCTCCCAGTACGTCACCCGCGGATCGGTAAGGCCTGCAACGGCGAGGATGTGCGGATAGGCCTGCGCCTTGACGTTATCGTAGGGGCTGTAGGAGCGGATCAGATGGAAATCGTCGGCGCTGGTGATCGGGTTGCCCCATTCGGTCCATTCCGGCGGCGTCAACGGCAGGTCCGCGTCGAGAATGGTGTTGAGCACATCGACGAATGCGACATTGGCGATGATCCCGCCGAACAACTCCGGCGCCATGTTCGCCACCGCCCCCATCAACATTCCGCCGGCCGAACCGCCCTGCGCAACGATATTGCCGCGCCGGGTCAGCCCCTCCGCCACGAGATGCTCGCCCGCCGCGATGAAATCCGTGAAGGTGTTGCGTTTGGCTTCCCGCTTGCCGTCCTTGTACCAGCGGTAGCCTTTCTCCTTGCCGCCGCGGATGTGGGCGATGGCGTAGATGAATCCACGGTCGACAAGCGACAGCCGCGCCGTCGCAAACGAGGCCGGTATCGAAATGCCATATGAGCCGTAGCCGTAAAGCAGGACGGGTGCCGAACCATCAAGCGGCGTGTCCTTGCGGTAGATGAGCGACACCGGCACCGTCTCCCCGTCGCGCGCCGGGGCAAGAAGCCGCCGGGTCACGTAATCCTCCGGATTGTGCCCGCTCGGCACCTCCTGCTGCTTTCTGAGGACACGCTTGCGCGTTTCGAGGTCGTAGTCGTAGACGGCCGCCGGTGTCGTCATCGACGAATACGAGAAGCGAAGCGTCTGGGTATCGAATTCGAGCCCGTGCGACATCCCCAGCGAATAGGCTTCCTCGTCGAACGAGATCTCGTGCTCGGCATTGTCCGTAAGCCGCCGCACGACGATCCGCGGCAACCCGTTCTCGCGTTCCAACCGGATCAGATGGCCGCGGTAGGCGACCACGTCGAGGATCAGCCGGCCCGCGCGGTGCCCGATGAACGGCTTCCAGTTTTCCCGCTGCGGCGCCGACACCGGCGCTTCGACGATCTGGAAATCTTCCGTGTCGCCTGAATTCGTCGTGATGAAAAGCCGCTCGCCGTTATGCTCGACGCCGTATTCGTGCCCGGTCTCGCGTGCCGCAATGAGTCGCGGTGTGCCGGTCGGATCGTCGGCATCGACCAGATAGACCTCGCTCGTCTCATGATCGTGGGCCGTCACCACGATGAACTTCGCGGATTGTGTCTGCCCGAGGCTGACGTAGAACGTCGTTGTCGCCTCCTCGTAGACCAGGACGTCGTCGCTGGCGGACGTGCCGAGTTTGTGCCGGTAGACGCTTCGCGGCCTATGGTTTTGGTCGATCCGCACATAGAACAATGTCTTGGAGTCGTTCGCCCAGACCATGTTGCCGTTGGTGTCGGGAATGACGTCGGCCAGGTCCTCGCCCGTTTCGAGATCGCGGATACGAACCTCGTAGTACTCCGACCCCTTGTCGTCGACACCGTAGGCCAGCAGGCGATGATCGCGGCTGTGGTCGGAGCCTCCAAGCGACCAGTAGGCCTTCCCCTCGGCTTCCGCATTGCCGTCCAACAGCACGCTGATGTCGCCACCCTCGCGCGGCTGGCGGCAAAGCTGGGCATACTGCCCGCCGGTCACGAAGCGCGAGAAATAGGCCCACGGCCCGTGCCGTGCAGGCACCGTGCTGTCATCCTGTTTGATGCGCGCCTTCATCTCTTCGAACAGCCGGTCCTGCAACGCCTCGGTGCCAGCCATCGCCGCTTTCGTGTAGGCGTTTTCAGCTTCCAGATAATCGCGAATCCGAGGGCTCAACTTGCCCGGATCCCGCATCACGTCCTGCCATTTCGCATCGCGAAGCCAGGCATAAGGGTCGCTGAGTTCAACACCGTGAACGTTTGTTACGACCGCTTCGAGATCGGCCTTGGGCGGATCGAGATTCACATTGGCGCGGGTTGGGAGCGTCATGTCTTGGCCTCTGATGGAAGGATTTGGCGGTTGGCGGCGTTTTCGCGGCGCAGAGCACCTGCCGAACCCTACGGTCACACGCCGGCCATTGGAAGTGGCATAGCCGATTGCCACCGGTCGGGCCAACAAATCGGCAGTCACCCGTCCGGCAAATAGCGCTCCCTGCGGCGGCCTTAAGCCAGGCCTGCGCCGTTGCCCAACCCGGAGGAATCGCGTTCGAGGCTTTTGCTGAGGTCTCCGATGCGCTAGTGTTCTGGATCAAACATTTGATTCCCGGGTGGAGGTCGTCAAATGTTTGTGAATCCAGAACACAATCAAAAGGTTGCCTAGTGTTCCGGGCTGACATTCAGGTTCCCGGCAGGGAACCATATGTCAGAGTCGGAA
>JAHJSN010000030.1 GCA_018830445.1 Alphaproteobacteria bacterium
CTACGAGAAGGGCATTCGGATCAAGAAGTCCGAGATGAAGCGCCTCGACATCGAAGGCGATGCGTTCCATCCTGAATGGAACTACACGATTAAACCAAGGCGCCACGACCCGTAGCGGTTATCGTTGAAGGTGTCCTAAGTCGCCTGCCTGCATGTCCATCGAAAAACCGTCGAGGGCCACCACGTGCACTCCGTCCGGATCATGGATCTTGGTGACGCTGCGGACGCTCACCTTGCCAGTCGCCGGCCCAGTCGCCGGCCCAGTCGCCGGCCCAGTCGGCGGGCGGTCGGCGGGCGGTCGGCGAGAGCCGGCGGGTCGGGCCTGGTTGATGTACTGGTGGCCTTCGACATACCTCCCCCTATCCCGCCATTCCAAGTTTCTGCTCATGCCAGACCATCAGGCGCTTTCCGACCCATCGCACGAGGGTGCTCGACATGTAGCCGACAAGACCGAGCGTCGCCATGCCGATAACGATCGTGGGGTACTGGATCAGTTTGTAGGCTTCCCAGATCATAAAGCCGAGGCCGTACTGGGCCGCGATCATTTCGCCGGCCGCGAGCGAGAACCATGCGGCTCCCATGGCGATCTGCGGACCGGTGAAGATGCTTGGCATGGCTCCGGGAATGACGATATCGCGCAGCACATCCGTATCGGTGGCGGCAAAGCATGCGGCTACCCGGAAATAATCCTCGGGAATTGACCTGACGCCGACCAGTGTATTCATCGTGGTTGCAAAGAATGCAACCAGGAACATAACGAAGATGACTGCCAGTTCGACGCCGGGGAACAGCAGAATCGCTATCGGCACCCATGCAAGTGGGGGGGGGCGGGGCGCAGCAATCCGAGAAGCGAATAGGCATAACTGTGAACACTCTTCTTCCAGCCCAAGAAGATCCCCCGCGGCACGCCGACGACGACCGCCAGGAAGAACGCAGCCAGGGCGCGGTAGGTGCTGCAAAAGATGTGGGTGTCGTAGTCGGCCGTGAAGATCGAAATCCCATTGTCAGGATCGGGGCTGGTCCATTCGACGAGGACCGCCAACGGGTCCGGCAGCCGGTTGAATGCGTCGATCGGCAACCATTTTTGCGCTGGCATACCAAAGCATGACGAAGCCGACCAGGCCGGTCGCGGCAATCCGCATGTGGGGCTATGCCGAATGTGTGGAGGAGATTGAGGTTGGCGTTTCGAGCGTCGCAGCGCCCATTCGCATCGGTAATTCCGGCGGATCCTTCAATATCAGGGCAACAGGGCCGATCCGCCGTTTCAACGCAACGCACCGAAAGAAGATCGGAAGACGCTTGATCGAAATGTCGGGGAAAGTCGCAGCAGCAATCAGGCTGCACAACGACCGCCAGCTCGCGTGAGCCGGCGCACGTCTGGTTATTGTGTAAGCCGCAGGGCCTGGCGCTGGAGCCTCTGACGTTCCGGGTGAAGAACCGACCGCGTACCTTGCCAACGAGGGTGTTGCCCACCTAAGTTCGACGTCGGTGAGGTGGAGGGGAGTGGTTGGGGTGCGAAAGGCATCATTGTCAGGCTCCAGGACGGATCGTGTTCGGCGAACCGCCGGATCAAGTTGGCTGCCAAGGGACCGGAGGCTGAGGATGGCACTGACCTGCCTTGCGGTGCTCGGTACGCCCGCACATGCGCAAGATGCCGAGCCCGTCCGCTTCGAGCGGGACGGATTGAAGCTTGAGCTTGCCGCCCTGAGCCACGATCAGGTCCGCGCGTTCTTTCTGGCGCGCGGTTTTTCTCAGAAGGATACAGAGCACATTGCGGTGACGGCGTGCCTGTTCCGGTCCGCGATCGGCAGCGCGTTTGCTGAGGCTGGCGCGCCGGCGGTGAAAGTGGCTCTCGACGAATGGCAGGCGATGCCCGCGGATGGAAAGCCCAGCGCGCCGAAGGTCAGGGAATACTGGGAAAACGTCTGGAAGACTCGCGAGGTGCCGGCGGATGCCGCGACGGCATTCTACTGGGCGCTGTTTCCGACCGAGCAGGTGTTTGCGCCAACCGACTACAACTGGGGCTTTCTGACATTCGGCCTGCCTCCTGGGACATCGTTCAATTTGACGGTTGCCTGGACGACCGACGACAAGGCTTACCATACCACGATCGAGGGCCTGCAATGCGCCAAGTGAAACGAGCCCCGCTGATGTCTCGACGCGCACTTCTTGCCGGTGCCGGTGCTTCGCTCGCGCTGCAAACGGGTGCGGCGACCGCGTTTGCTGCGGGTCGGATGCTGATGCAAACGGTCCCGGGCAAACCGCCGGGCCCGGAGTTCGCGTTGCCCGATCTCGACGGCAACGAAGTCCGCTTCTCGGAGCACAGAGGCCGGGTGGTATTCGTCAACTTCTGGGCGACCTGGTGTCCGCCATGCCGCACCGAGATTCCATCGATGGAGCGGGCGTGGCAAAACCTGCGGGATTCCGGCGTTGCGATGCTGGCCATTCATGTCGGGGGGGGCGGCGATCGGATCTGGGAGTTCCTCGCCGAATTCAACGTGACGTTTCCGGTGCTGATCGACCAGTCTTCGGCGGTTTCAAAGGCATGGCAGACAATCGGACTGCCGACGACGTATATCGCCGATAGTGAGGGGCGCAAGGTGCTGCGGGCCATCGGCGGGCGCGAATGGGACGACCCGGACCTCATCGCGAAGATCCTGGCGGTGCGTGGTTGAGGGACCGGACTGCCGGTTCACTTCAGGCAGTCTTTGACCAGGGTGATTGCCGGTCTCGCAGGCGATCTCCATCGGCAGCGGAATGACAAAAGTTCCCGCAGCCTAGGACTTCGACGCCATTGTCATGGAATTGGGAATGGGTGGGATGGCGACGGCCACGCCACTGCTGCCGACGCCCACGCAAGGCTGATCGGCGCTCGATTTCCAGCCGGCCGCCTTGATATTGTGTCGATACTGGACTTAATACAAGAAAGTCTCAAAAATGATACTTTGATGAGGACTGCCGCGCCCACATCTGAGCGGCAAGGCGGTGTCTTCGGCAAGCGGGCTCACATGGAAAGAGTGGTAATGGGCAGGTGAAGGAAGCAAGCAAGCCGCATCGGATTGCCGGGGTCCTGGGCGAGATCGCACGATCGGCGGCGCCACTTACGGCCAACGAAATTGCCGAGCGGACGCGGCTGCCCAAGGCGACGGCCTATAGATTGTGCGACCAGCTCCTGGCAGCCGGGTTGATCCGCAGGCAAATCGCGGGGCGCGGCTTCGTACCCGGCAAGGCGCTGATTGATCTTTCGGCCTCGGTTCTCTCGGGCCGGGCGATCTAC
The DNA here is from genome assembly GCA_018830445.1 of Alphaproteobacteria bacterium. Classification (GTDB taxonomy): domain Bacteria; phylum Pseudomonadota; class Alphaproteobacteria; order Rhizobiales; family Hyphomicrobiaceae; genus Filomicrobium. Next base: position 3,278 of record JAHJSN010000030.1, read on the forward strand.
ACCGCCCGTCACGCCGTCCTGCAAAGTGTGGCACGCGAGCTTGGCGAAACTTGTAACCTGTCGGTCCCGGAGGCGGCCGGCATGGTCTACTGGGACCGCGTCGAATGCGAATGGCCTTTGCGGCTGCAGCTGCCGGTGGGAACGTGTGTCCCCTTCCATGCAACCTCGGCAGGCAAGTTGTTTTTGTCGAGCCTCGACAAGGAGCATCGCCAGCGCCTGATTTCGGAACTGCACCTGCGTGCCTACACCGACAACACCTTCACCGACGCCGAGGCGCTCAACAAGGACGTCGAATTGATCCAGCGCCGCGGGTACAGCCTCGATAACGAGGAATTCATTGTCGGGATGTGCGCCGTCGCGGTGCCTGTCAAAGACAGGGATGGCCGGATGATGGCGGCGCTCGCTGTGCACGCGCCACGAGTGCGGATGCCGATTGCCAAGGCACGGCGGAATGTGCCGGTCATGCTGGCCGCGGCAGCGCGCCTATCGCAGGGCCTGCCCGAGCGGGATGCGGTCAAACAGAACCGCGCATAGCGCCGTAAAACCACCGGCACCGAAAGAGCTATCGCTTCGTCCCAAAAATAAATCTGCATCACAAATGCGGTCAACCGGCGGGCGACCGGGCAGGTCCGCGCAAGCGGCCGCATGCTCTATACTGCAATGTTTGTCTTGACTAGTTGGTTCGCTAATGAGACATCAAAGTACCAAAACTGAGATATGAATGTCATAGTGCCGGGGCGTCGACGGGCATTGGTTGTCACGACGGCCTCGACGCGCTCAATAACGACGATATTTCGGAGGATCCCAATGGGTAGGTTGATGAGTTTGTTTGCCGGCGCATTCGCCATGGCACTGCCGATCCTTGCGGCCGTGGCCCCGCAGCCGGCGGCAGCAGCGAAGGTAACAATCCGCGTTCAGTCGGTGATTCCCACAAAGGCCGACGAAGTTCACATGCTGCAAGATTTCGCCAATGACGTCAGCGCCCTCACGAACGGGGACGTCACAATAGAGGTGCTGCCCGCGGGCGCCGTGGTCGGCGTGAAAGAAACACTCGATGCGGTCGACAAGGGGTTGATCGAGGGCGGATTTGCCTGGACGCACTACTGGTCGGGCAAGCATCCTGCCGCAATGCTGTTTGGTTCCCCGGTTGCCGGTGCCGGCGTCGGCATCGACAACATCGCGTTCGTTTCCTGGTTCCTCTATGCCGGCGGCAAGGAACTCTATGATGAGCTGTGGAAGGAAATGGGCGTCAACGTGAAGGGCTTCATGCTGCAGCCGGTCGGTCCCGAAGCGCTCGGCTGGTTCAAAGAGCCGATCAATTCGATGGAGGATTTCCGGAAATATCGTTTCCGCACGCCGCCGGGCATCCCCGGCCAGACCTATAACGACATCGGGGTTGCCTCGGTCGCCATGGGCGGCGGCGATATCCTGCCCGCATTGCAGAGTGGCAAGATCGACGCCGCGGAGTGGTGCTGCCCGAAGCCTGACAGCGTGTTCGGCTTCCAGAAGGTGTTGAAGCACTACTATCTGCAAGGCCTGCATCAGGTCGTCGTGAACGCCGACATGTACATCAACGGAGATGTCTGGAAGTCCCTCACGCCGCACCAGCAAAAGGCGATCGAGGTCGCAGCAAACGCCTCGTTGATGAAGTCGGTCGGCTATCGGATCTATGAAAACGGAAAGGCGCTGAAGGATCTCGTTGATAACCATGGAGTCCAGCTTCATGACACGCCGGCGGACTATTTTCCGGCCTACATGAACGCCGCCAGGAAGGCGCTTGAGGAAAATGCCGCTCAGAACCCCTTCTTCGCAAAAGTATGGCAGTCGCAAAAGGACTTCGCCGAAGTCGCCGTGCCTTATTGGGCCGGGTCGCAAGCATCGAACGCGGCTCTTGGCAAGGCATTCGCCGACTCCTTGAAGAAGAAATAATGGGCCTTTGATTTCCCTCAACGCTGACGAAGCTGCCATGGGGCGCAGGCGCAATCCGTCTGCCCCCATCCAGGCTCACCGGCAGACCGCAATGGGCGGAGCCCTTGGGGCCGGTTTCAACAGATGGCCGGTGAGCGGAAGTGTCTGGGGGCGGGCCATGAGATATCCGGATCTCTTTCAAGAACAGTCCGATTTTTTGATCACCTATGTAGGGCTATTTCCAGACACGAATAGTCTTGCATCGAAATCCGGCAGATTGGGGCAGCGCTGTTCGGATGTCGTTTTCGCGCCGGCCGGTTTCTGGTGCGGCGGACCGGTCCAGGAGTAGAGCGGAATGGCCGACAAACTGGAAGTCGACCCGGGCAGCCTCGACATTTCTGACGAACTGATCGCTGAGCGGAGGGCCTATCAGCCTGGACAGACGCCAGAGACCATGACCGGCTGGCAGCGGCCGATCACCGCCGCGATCGACGTGCTCAACCTGTGGGTCGGACGCATTACTTGCCTGCTGCTTGTCCCCATCATCCTGGTGATGGTCTATGAAGTCGTCGCGGCAAAGCTGTTCGTTGCTCCGACGCTATGGGTCTATGACACCAGCCGGATGCTCGCCGGGGTCGTGTTCATGCTGGGAGCCGGCTATGCCCTGATGCGCGGCGTCCATATCCGCGCCGATTTCATTTATCGCGGCTGGATGACCAAGACCCAGGCGACCGTCGACGCGGTTCTCTATCTCGCGTTCTACTTCCCCGCGATGCTGTTTTTCTTCTGGAGCGCCGCCGACTATGCGCTCGATGCGTTCAACCCGCGCAATGGTTTTGCCTATGAAGGGTGGGAGCGTGCAAGCGATTCAACGTGGGCGCCGGTACTGGGGCCGGCGAGACTGGCGATGCCGGTCGGTGCTCTCCTGCTGCTGCTGCAAGGCATTCCGGAACTGTTCCGCGCCTTCAACGATATGGGCAGGGAGCGCGAACGGTGGTTCTTGTGGTTTCTTCCAGTCTATCTCGCAGTACTTGGCGCTCTGTTCGCCGGAACGTTCTTTCCGGGAACGGTGCCGCTTGGCTCGTACTGGTTCGATTTCGTCCAGTCCATCGGCCTGACAGATTTTGACAAGCCGACGATCGGTCTCTTCATGATCGGCGCAATGCTTTTTGCGATCTTTGTCGGCTTCCCGATCTCCTTCACCCTCATCTTCCTGGCGTTTGTGTTCGCGGCATGGGGGATCAGCGCAAAGCTCGGCTTCTTCCTGCAAACCCTGAAATTCAACGAGACGATGCTCGACGATCAACTCGTCGCTGTGCCGCTTTTCGTGTTCATGGGCATCATGATGGAAAAAGCAGGACTGATGGAGCGCCTGTTCACGTCCATCCAGATGATGATGTCGCGAACGCGCGGGGCGTTGTTCATCGCGGTTTTGTTCGTATCGATAATCTTCGCCGCCGCGACCGGCATCGTCGGCGCCTCGGTGACGATCCTTGGGATCATGGCCGCGAAGACCATGAACCGATCCGGCTACGATGTGCGCATGGCCGCAGGTACGATCACAGCCGGCGGTACACTTGGAATCCTGATTCCGCCATCAATCATGCTGGTCGTCATGGGACCCGTGCTGGAAGTGCCGGTGACCGATCTGTTCGCTGCCGCGATCGTTCCAGGCATTCTCCTTGCTGTTCTCTATATCGGCTATACCGTCGGCCGCTGCTGGCTCGACCCAAGCCTTGGCCCGATCCTTCCCATAGAAGAACAGCCCGAGACGTCGCCCTACTACGTGCTCGAGTTCGTGCTGGTTCTGAGCGGACTGGTGGCGTTCTTCTATCTCGTCTTCACGAACTTTCTCTATGCCGCTATCTGGTTCGCGGTCATGGCGGCTGCCTACCATCTATCGCGCGCGGTCAAGCCGTTCGGGTTCTATTTTTCGGACCTCTGGTCCGAGTTCTTCATGGGGCTCGTGCCGCCCACCATCCTGGTTGCATTTGCACTCGGCTCAATCCTGCTTGGATGGGCTACTCCGGCCGAAGCCGCCGCCTGCGGTGCCTTCGGAGCGGTTCTGCTGACCATCCTCTACATGCGGTTCACGGTCACGGACTTCTATGACTCGCTGATCAAGACACTGGAGATCACGGTCCTCATCATGTTCCTGGTCGCGGCTTCGAACTTCTTTGGTGCCGTATTCTCGAGTCTCGGTACGCCGAAAATGCTCACCGAGTTGCTGCTGTCGCTGGAAATGCCGACGACGATGGTGCTGATCGCGGTAATGGCATTGATCTTCCTTCTCGGCTGGCCGCTCGAATGGGTGCCGATCGTGCTCATCATCGTGCCTATTCTCATTCCGATGCTGACGGAGCTGAACGTAAACCTCACCTGGTTCGCGATCCTCGTTGCCGTGAATTTGCAGACGGCGTGGCTGTCGCCACCGGTCGCGCTGTCGGCCTACTTCCTGAAGGGCGTCGTGCCGGAATGGGACCTGAAGGATATCTACTTGGGCATGATGCAGTTCATGCTGATCCAGCTCATCGGGCTTGCGCTGATCATGATGTTCCCCCAGATCGCGCTCTGGCTGCCAGGCTACATTTACGGAAAATAGCAAACAGCGATGGACATGCAGGTTCAAGGAAACAGCGGCGCCGTCGAGATGCCCGACCGGTACGATTTCATCATAGTCGGGGCGGGATCCGCAGGTTGCGTTCTTGCCAACAGATTGACCGAAGACGGTACGCGCAACGTTCTCATCCTGGAGGCCGGTGGGCGTGATCTCAACCCGTGGATACATGTGCCGTCGGGTTATTTCACGACGATGCACAATCCCAGTACCGACTGGTGCTATAAAACGGAACCCGACCCAGGCCTGAATGGCCGCGTCATCGACTGGCCGCGCGGCAAGGTTCTCGGTGGCTCAAGCTCGATCAACGGTCTGCTGTACATCCGCGGTCAGACCCAGGATTTCGATCACTGGCGACAGCTCGGCAACGCAGGCTGGTCATATGCCGACGTGCTGCCATACTTCAAACGATCCGAAAACCAGGAACGCGGCGCCGATGAGTTCCATGGCGTCGGAGGGCCGCTTTCGGTTTCCAACATGCCGATCAAAAGACGGATATGCGATGCGCTGATCGACGCGGCGGAGGAAATCGGCATCCCGCGAAGCGACGACTTCAACGGCGGCAATCAGGATGGTGCGGGCTACTTCCAGTTGACCACCCGCAATGGACTTCGCTGCTCGACCGCCGTCGGTTATCTGCGCCCCGCCCGGAAACGCCGGAACTTGACCGTCGTTACCCATGCGCTCGCAAGGCAACTTCTATTCGCTACCGGCGACCGGCTGTCCGCCGCGGGTCTTGAATTCTCCGTCGCAGGTGAGCGCCGCCTGGCACGTCTGAGGCCCAACGGCGAAGTCATCCTTTCGGCGGGCGCGATCGGTTCTCCGCAAATCCTGCAGCTCTCCGGAATTGGTCCAGGTGCACTACTCCGTGAAAACGATATCGAGGTTCGCCACGGGCTGCCGGGCGTCGGTCAGAACCTCCAGGACCACCTTCAAATCCGCATGGTCTACGAAGTCAACGTGCCGACGCTTAACGTCGAGATCAACAACCTCTTTCGCCGCGCGATGATCGGCGTGCAGTACATCCTGACGCGCCGGGGTGCGATGGCGATGGGGGCAAGCCAAGTCTGCATATTCGCCCGAACCCGGCCTGAACTCGAAACCCCCGACATCCAATTCCATTTTCAACCGCTCAGTGCCGACAAGCCCGGTCTCAAGATGCACTCCTTTCAGGGCGTCACCCTTTCAGCCTGTCAGCTACGGCCGGAAAGCCGTGGTCATATCGCGATCAAATCGCCGGATCCCGAGGCATATCCGAAAATCCATCCGAACTACCTGGCGACCTCGCTCGACCAGGAAACCGCGGTCGCAAGCATGCGCCTGACGCGGCGTCTGACCGAAACCGACGCCTTCTCCCGTTACCTCGTCAAGGAACGCCTGCCGGGTTACGGTGCACAGAACGATGAACAACTTCTGGAGGCCGCCCGGGACATATCCCAGACGATCTACCACCCGACCAGCACCTGCAAGATGGGCCGCGATCCGATGGCAGTCGTCGACGAGCGGCTGCGCGTTCACGGAGTGAAGGGGCTGAGGGTCGTCGACGCATCGATCATGCCGACGATCGTCAGCGGAAACACCAACGCACCCACCATCATGATCGCTGAAAAAGCAAGCGATATGCTCCTGAAAGACAATGCGCAGGCGAGCGTGGCGTCGTAAGCGACCGGTTGTGTGCGGCCAGAGATTGGGGAACCAGCGCGCAGGCCTGGTACAGAGCGGGCTTTGCCAGGTAGCACTCGAAGGGATCCTTGCACACCCAGCGCAACACGCACCACGCGCAGACCAACGATATTTCGGGCGCGCGCCAAAGGGGTGCTTCCAGTTTGCCGAGCGGGCAAGGTGAATAAGGGCACTACTGTTCCGGCCCCGACACTTGGTTCCCCTTGCAGCACGCTCTCGACCAAGTGTCGGAGCCATAAGGAACACGAGAAAAACTATGCTTCTCGTGTAGCTTTTGCACCAAACGTTTGGCATCGAGCCAAGCCGCAAGTGGGGAC
>JAHJSN010000031.1 GCA_018830445.1 Alphaproteobacteria bacterium
TCAGATTAACTCAGGCGCACCGATCCTCGTGCGGAAAGTGTGCGTCGTAGTGACCGCGGCAGGACTATGTGAGCGAGACTGCCAACGGGCGACCCCGGACAGCCCTGCGCCTTCGCGGGGATGACGACAGTGGGGGAGGCTATCGGACCTCCAGCCATGCCTGATCGCGTTCCGCAATTTTGTTTTCGAGCGATGCGATCGGCAGCCTTCAGGAAATTTTCTATCGGATTGCAGGTGTGCAAACGAAACAGGGGAGCTACGAAGCGCGCCACACTCTCCAACCGTCATCCCGCCGAAGGGCGGGATCCGTCCACGTCGAATATAGAATCATCTGATAAAAGACAGATGGTTTGGGCGACAGGCCGCAGAATTTGACTCACCCCCCCCGCCTCCAAGCCTCTATCCTTTCCATCAGCCAGCCCCACGCTTCCAGTTCCCGATCGCCGGCCGTTTTCGAAATCGCGATCTCCAGATACGCAAGCTCGCTTTCCACCTTCTCTTTCGGCAGCATCCTGAGGCGCGTGCACAGCACTGCCGCTTCCAGCACGGCGGCCTGGGCGCGGTTGAAACCGCCCCACGGCTTATGATCGCCGGCAAAAACCGTCGAGCAGATGAAGCGCGGGCGCACGTCGTCTTCCTCGATTGTCTCGACCTTCAATTCCCAATGCGTCAGCGCCGCCTTCAGCACCGCGCCGTCAACCTTTTCGGCACGCCTGACCACCCACTTCTTCCGGCCGGTCACGCAACCCGCATAGATGCGCACGTCGTCAACGTGGTTCGCCACCGCGGCCGGATTCTCGCGCAGGTTGGTCAAAGTCGTCGACGGCGTGAACGGCGCGATGATCCATTTCTCGTCGCGCTGAATGAGCCCTAAGGGCGCGATGTGAACTTCACCGCTCCTCGCCCGCGTCGTCACGATCGTTTCGATAATCAGCGGCATCGGCGACTCCATTGATTCTGCTCCCTGCACTTCAAGTCAGGGTTTCAAAAGGGCCCCCGCGCGCAGGTGCGAACACTCAAGTGCCCTTGTGCGGAGGTTTGGAGGCAGAGCCTCCAATCTTCTTTTCTTCAATCGTGCCGGACGACTTTTCACGCTCCCGCTCCGCCTTCTCCCGCGCGGCACGCAGCGTCGCGCCCTCGGGCGCATGATGGACCATGTCCTCGTCAGGCTTGTCGGCGGCAACGCCCCACTCCAGCGGCCGGTCCTGCGTGTAGCGCTTGCCCAGGCTGCGCGCGATCTGCGCCTTGGCCAGTTCGTAGCCGAGATAGAACGCATGGCTGCCGTCGTCCTCGACGCCGAGCTTTCCGAAAAGTTCGAAGGGATCGACATCCACATGATGCCCGACGCGATTGTAGATGTGCACGCCGTCTTCGGCGGCTTCGATACGGAAGTTCGAGTCCCGAATGGCGGCGGCGGCCTCCGCGATCTCGTCCGGCGACTGCGGGAACGGACGCAACTCGTGCAGCGACAGAAGCCCCCCGCCATATCCCTTCGGCAGCGAGTTGTCTTCGCGCGCGCGGAACATCAACCGCCGTGCCGCGTCGTGCTCCTCCACCGTGCGGATGGTGTGCGGTGACACCTGCACGATGAGAACGTTGCGGATGTTGAGTTCCGAGCAGATGCCAAGAAGCATCGCCGTCAGTCCCTGGCTGTCGGCTTCCGTCAACTCGGTGAGATTGCCGGTGCCCATCAGGATTTCGACGTCCGGGCATCGCCGCCGTAGTTCGGCGTAACGTTCGAGTGACGCCATGAAACCGAAGTGGATCGGATCGAGCACCGGATCGGCGAGATGCGCGATGCCGAGCGCCTTGGCCTTCTCGATCGCCCTGATAAGAGAGTTGAGATCACCATGCTCCTTGGGCACCAGCACGGGCACGCAAGTCGTCCCCGCCACCACGTCGAGATTGTCTTCATCAAGGCTCAGGACGAAATCGGCGCCAGCCTGCGCCCCGCGCCGCAGTTCATCCATGTCGCCGGAGTCGACGCTGACCTTGAAGCCTTCCGCCTTCATCGCCTTGACGGCGACTTCCAGATGCGGGAACGGCACATCGGGCCTGCAGCCGATATCGATCACGTCGGCACCGGCGGCCTTGTGCCGGTGCGCCCGCTCCAGAAGCTTTCCGAGCGGCACTTCCGGGGCTTCGACGATCTCGGCGAAGATATTGATGTCGTAGCGCGATAGATCCGGCGGCTTGCCGCCGCGCCCCAGATATTGCGGCAGGTCGATGATTTCCTCCGGGCCGAGAACGAACGGCACCCCGAAGTGATCCGACACCGATTTCAGATCCATCCGCACCCGCCCGGGCAGGATGACGCGGGTAGCATCGAGCGGCGCTTCGAGCCGGTTCTTGAGGATCTTCTCCGTCATCAGCGCGGCAACCTTGATGCCGACGTTGCGCACCGCGTAGCTGTCCTCCGCCAGCCCGACGTCGGCAAGCGTTCCGCTGAGCCTCGCTTCGGCGAGATGCCCGGTCAGGAAGAGGAGTTTTTCAGCCATTCGCGCCGCGCTTCCAGCGCCTTTTTGAGTTCCTCGACACTTTCCACGACGGTCGTGTGTTCGAAGGTCTTGAGCTTTTCTGTGTTTTCCAGATCGATCCGCCGCGGGAATACCGGCACCATGTTCTTGCGCGGTGCTTCGGTGATGTCTTCGGGCTTGTTATCGCACGCGAACACGATCGACGGCACCCGGCACTTGCCCGACTGCGCGTAGACGTTGGTGGCGAGATTGTCCGAGATGCCGGCAACGCACTTCGCGATCGTATTCGACGTCGCCGGAGCCATGATGAGGGTGTGATAGACGCCGGTGTAGAAGCCGCCGACGGGGACGGCGCTCGCCGTGCGGTCCTTGAACACCCGAGTGCCTTCTGGAAGCTCGTCGAGGCTTTGTTTGTACATGTTGAGCACTTCCTCCGCCGCCGCCGAGACGAATACGTCGAGCGGGTCCATCTCGCGCATCAACGCGAGGCTTTCAGTGAAGAAGTGGCCGGAGCCGGTCAGTACCCAGCCGTAGCGCGGCGTCTTTACGTCGGATTTTGCCATTTGTCCTCGATAACGGTGGCGTTTCGAATATCACGCGAGCCGGTCGGCGTCGACGTCTGCCGGCAGGCCGAGAAGGCCTGCGAGTTCCGCGCCCTGAGCTGCTTCGACGATGGTGAAGGCCATGCCGGCCCGCTCCAGAATGAGCGCCGAAACAGGATCGATCAGGCCTTCCGCCGCAAGGCTCTGCGCATCGCGGTTTCCGGTTTCGGGTTGGCGCGACTTGACGAACACGACCGGCAACCCGCCGAGCCGTTCGCCAAGCCGTGCCGCGATGGCATCCGACGTCGTATCCCAGGTCGCCGGCAGATCGGAATCGTTTTCGCAGTCCTTGAGCGGCAGCCAGATTGCCTTGTTGCCGGATGCCAGCGCGGCGCCGACCTCGGATACGCTTTCTTGAGGCACCAGGCTTCCCGCCACAGACGCCATGACAAGTGCGTTCTGATGCATGGCCAGAATCGCCATCCGGTGCGCCGTGTCGTGCGAGAACCCGAACTTGCGCTGGGCCTCGCGTACCGCGTCGGCGAAAGATCCACCCCCGGCAACTGCAACGATTGGCTGCGGCGCACGATCGACGATGCCAAGAACTGCCTTGAGTATTTCAGGCTGGCGCGTCAGGCTGCCGCCGATTTTGACGACCACCGGCTCGTTTGCGGAAAACGGCGGCTGGCGCGCGTCAAAGAACACTGTGCCTTCCAGCACCGCGCGGCCGGACGATCTCGACGCCGACGGCGCCTGGACCGCGCTCCAGCTTGTCGATCCGCACCCGAACCCACACGATCCGTTTGTCGTCGAGGATCTGGTCCGCGATGTGCTCGGCCATCGTCTCGACGAGGTTGATGTGGCCTTCGGCGAGCGTCGCGTGGACGGCTTCGACGAGATTGTCGTAGGAGGGCACTTCGGCGATCTGGTCGTGCCGGCTCGCCACATCCGGTGCAACCGCGGCCTCGACGGAAAAGCCGACCTTCTGCGTGACGCCTTTTTCCTCCTCGTAGACGCCGATATGGCAGTCGAGAATCAGGTCGCGTACGAAGATCCTGTCGTAGAGGTCCTCTCCGGCCCGCTGCTGAAGGCGTCCTGCGAGAGTGGCCACATCCGTCATCAGCTAAGTTCCCAACTCGTGTTGCAATTCGCCGCTGCGGTTCAGCCGGCGGCGCGGGTATCGGGGGCGCAAACTGCATCGAGGCGCGAACGGATGCGTTTCACCGAGGCTTCATCTATCGCGAATGTGCGCCGGCTGTCGAGGCAGAGTGCGCCCCTGAAGCCCAAAATATCCGGTCCCAGACGGGCAAGCGGGGCGACATCATCCAACCCGAGGCTGCCCGCAAGCCCGGCAAAGAGCCCATTGGCGCGCGCCTTGCCGATGAACTCGGAGAGCTCTCCGAGGTTCCCGAAGCCAGTCAATGAACCTTTTTCCTTGTCCGAAGTGTCGATCAAAACACCGGCGAACCCGCTGGCGGCCATGTTCTCGATCAACCCGAAATCGGGATCGAGGTCGGCAAACAACACCCCGACCAGACGTGCCTTGGGTAGATCCAGGCGCCCCAATGCGGCAATCGCAGCGCGCGGCTCTCCGCCCGGCAGGAAGCCTGCCTTGACGTAGTCGACGCCGGTTGCGGCCACTGAGCGAACGGCTTGGCACATCACTTCGGACGCGCACTCGACATCGCCGATCGTAGCGCTGACGGGGCGGCCCACTGCCTTGGCTCGTGCGGCGATGTCCCGGATCGTCTCCGCTGCCAGCGCGCCGAGCGCGCCGCCCAGAGGATCCTTCGCGTCGATAATGTCAGCCCCCGCCTCCAGACACACTAACGCTTCCGCGGCGGAAGTGACGCTCGCAAGCATCAAGGGGCGGTGCGCAGTGGTGACCAGCCGGGAAGAAGCGCGATCCATTCAGGCATTCTCGAACAGACGAAGCCGCGCCGCCAGCACCTTTTCGCGGTCGAGCCGCTCCGTCGGGCTGAGCTTCACTTCGCTGTCCTGCACGATGCCGGCGGGCGTCCCGCCCAGGCGTACGAGCCGCGTCGCAAGCATCACCGCTTCGATTCTGTCGTGCGTGACGAACAGCACCGTCGTCGGCCGCCGGTTCCACAATTCGATGAGCAGTGCCCTGAGGCTGTCGGCGCTCGGGTCGTCGAGGGAAACGAACGGTTCGTCCATCAACAGAATGTCCGGCTCGACCACGAAGGCTCTCGCCAGCGCGGCGCGACGCTGCATGCCGAGCGACAGCCGCTCCGGGTAGGCGTTGGCCGATGCGCTCAACCCCACTCGCTCCAGGATCGCGGCCACTTTGGCGTCCGCATCCGCGTCGTCGTCATCGAGGACGTAGCGGATGTTCTGTTCCACGGTCCGCCAGGGAAGCAGCCGCGGCGTCTGGAACATGAAGGAGAGCCGCGCATCCCTGTGGCCGAATTCGAGCTTCCCCGAGTAGTCCTTGTCGAGCCCGGCAACGATATTGAGAAGCGTCGACTTCCCGCAACCCGACGGCCCCGTCAGCACCACGAAGGAGCCTTCCTCGACGGCAAGGTCGACACCGCTCAACACCAGCTGCTCGGGCCGGTCGGCCACCGGCGGGAACGCCTTGCGCGCAACCGTGACACGAATTGCTTGCTGTCCGTTCTTCATCGGCGCCACCGGTTCACGCGCGCTTCGATCGGTTGCAGCACGGCGAGTTCTATGAATTGCACGACGAGAATGAAGGCGATGGCGTAGGCCAGGATCATCGAGACATCGAACAGCTGGAACCCGTCGTAGAGTTGCCGCCCGACGCCATCCGGCCGTCCGAGCAGTTCCACCACCAGCACGATCTTCCACACCAGCGCCAGGCCGCCGCGCGCGGCTGCCGCGATGAACGGAGCAAGCTGCGGCAGCGTCACGTGGCGCAATGTCTTCCAGGTACCGAACCGGTAGATCTCGGCCATCTCGGTCAGGTCCCGCGACAAGCTTCGTGCGCCCTCGCGCACGGTCACCGCGACATTGGGGATCTTGTTGATGGTGACCGCGAGCACGGCGGCCATTTCGGTCAGACCGAACCATACGTAGCAAAGGATGATCGTCACCAGCGCCGGCAGATTGAGGAAGAAGATCAGCCACGTGTCGAAGAACTGGTCGGCACCCTTGGCCCGCCCCAGCGCGATACCGATGGCGCTGCCGATGAACATCGCCACGAAGAATGCCGCCGCGACGCGCAACAGCGTCACCCCGACATGATGGCCGAGTTCCCCGCTGGCAGCCTCTGTCATGAATTTGGCGCTGACGTCAATCGGGCCGGGAAACAGGCGGCTTTGCAGCAGGCCCGCCACCAGCGCCCAAAGCGCCAGCAGGCTGAGGAAGGAGACCAGCGTCCACACCAGCCGCCCCGACAGGACGCTCCCGATAATGCCGCGTCCGACGCGACCGGTTGCGATTGTGTGGTGGTCAAGAGCCATAGAACAGCGCCGGGTCGAATTTCACCTTGCCGTCGTCGAGCGTCTTTTCCCCGAGTTGAACGAGGAGGTTGAACAGCTTCTCGGCAGCGCCTGTATGTTCGGCGTTCCACCCCTTGGGAATGCCGCTTCGGTAGTAGGCCTTGAGTGCCTCGAATTCGGCGTCGCTTTTCGCCCGTGTGGTTTCCTTGAGCCGCCCCCAGGCCTCGTCGGAAGTTGCGAGCAATTCGTTGCCTTTCGCGATAGCCGACATGAACTTCGCGATTTCGGCTTCCTTGCCGGCGGTTTTCTTTTCGCTCCAGATGAAACCGACGAGCGACGGCGTCGGGGTGATGCCAAGTCCGGTCAGCACGTCGTCGAGCGAAACGAGTTCGCGGAAGCCGTCGCCCTTGAGCCGGGCCGAGAACGTCCAGAAATTTAGCGCCGCATCGACGCGGCCCTGTCGCACCTGCTCGGTGATGAGTGGCGCCGCCGCGAAGATCGGCGACACGACATCAGCCAGATCCTTGCCCGTCTGCTTCTGGTGGTAGGCGCGCAGCAACAGCCAGCTCTTGTCAAGCGCGGTGCCCGCCACGCCGAACTGCTTTCCTTCGAGATCGGCAAGCGACTTGATCGGGCTGTCGCCGGCCACCATCACCGCGCCAAGAGCAGAGGAGTAGGGCGCGAAACGAACGGTCTCGCCTTCCGAGCGCTGCCGCATCGCCCACGGCCAGTCGCTGACGATCACATCGGCGTCTCCCGACAGAAGCCCGATCTTTGCCGCACCCGTATTGGCCATGTCGACCGGCACGAGTTCGAACCCTTCGGCCTTGTCGAGCCCCTCATCGATGACGGTTTTCAGAAGCCAGCCAAGGGAACCGAATTTGAGCGAGCCGATCCGCAGTTTGCCGGCCTCGCTGGCCAACGCCCCGTGACGCAGCGGCCCCGGCATGGCCATCGCTGCGACGCCGGAAAGGCCGCCGGCCACAACGTCGCGGCGGGAGATGACGGTATGTCTCTTGGTCACTTTGGTTCAACCTCAGGTGCTAGGCGGCTGTTGACCAGACTACGGATTGCCTTGAGCCAGCCGGTGTCGTCGTTTTGCAGAATGCTGGCCAGGGCGGTCTGTTTGATCTCGCCGCTTTTAACATCGCGGACGAAGATTGCCATGTTTATCAGCAACTCCGATGACTTGTGAACCACACCGAGAATTGTGACGTCCGCATTTACCAGTTTGCCGAACTCCACTTCGCAGCCGTTACAGCGGTCGAACGGAGCGGCCTTCCGGATTTCGGACTGGTGCGCCGCAAGGTCAACGATCTCGTAGGCGCCCCGCTCCTTGAGCAATTCGAGCATCGACTGACGGACAAGCTTGAGACGTTCGACTTCGGCCTTCTTCGGCTTGGGCGGCAGGCCGTAAAGATCCAGGCCATCCATTTGCAGATCGATCTGCATCTCGAACGGTAGGACCGCGGCGCTTGGGGCAGCTTGAACCATGCACCCGGACGTAAACAGGATCAGCAAGCCGCCGAGAACGGTTCGAATTAACATCGTTGTACTTCCACCATGGGTTACGCGTTCCCGATAGCGACTGCCGCTTTTTCCCGAAGCTCGCGAAAGCGAATTAGCCAGTCGCATCAATACGGCATCGCACCCTGTGCGTCACTGCCCTCGACCGAGATACTACCGCGCCGGGCCATCATTTGTACCTGTTGTCGCGATAAGTATTTTTGTTCACCGCCAAACGTCTAGGTCTTCTATCGATGTGCGCGGTCATTTCCCATACTTGGGCTTGCCGTTTGCATTTTTCCAATTAGGTTGCAGGCTTAAAAAGGGAGGAGAAGCATCAAAGTCATGGTGAGGAATAGGCAACAACGCCACTCTGGCTTACGCCCTTGGCGGCATCGATTGGTGGCGGTCGTCAACGGCTCATTGGCGGTGCTCGCGGGCCTCATTTCGATTTGCATGCCCTCAGTTTCACATGGAGTGGCGCAGGACGCCAAAGTAACCACCATATCGATCGTCTACGCTTCGCAAGAGCGTGAACGGCTCGCTCCCCTGTCGTTGCTCGATTTTCGCCCCCCGAGCGAGGGCTACGACGGCGCCAAGCTGGCAATCGAGGATAACAACACCACCGGACGCTTTCTCAATCAGTCGTTCGCCATGGGCGACATGTTGAGCGCCAAGCGGGACGAACTGATCGAAAAGGTCGTGGCCGCAGCCAAGTCGGGAACGAGCTTCTTCGTCGTCGATGCGACCGCCGATACCCTCGTGGCGCTGTCCGACGCGCTGAACGGCCTCCCCGCTGTGATCTTCAATGCCGGTGCCCATGACGAGCGCCTGCGTGAGGAGGATTGCCGCGCCAACGTCAAGCACACTGCTGCATCCTACGCGATGCTGGCTGACGCGATGACCCAGTACCTGACCTGGAAGCAGTGGACCAGGCTGGTCCTCGTCAGCGGTCCCCAGCCCGAGGACAAGCTCTTCGCGGAAGCGCTGAAGCGGTCTGCCAAGCGCTTTGGCCTGAAGCTGCTCGCCGAACAGGAATTCGTCTACGAAGCTGGCAGCCGGCGGGCCGATGGCGGCTTCGAACAGGTCCAGAAACAGATCCCGACATTCACGCAGGAGTTCCCCGAGCACGATGTGTTGCTCGTTTCCGATGTGGCCAACCAGTTCGGCGACTATTTCCCCTTTCGCACGTGGAAGCCGCGCGCCATCGCCGGAACCCATGGCCTTTACCCCACCGCCTGGCACCCGGCATCCGAATTGTGGGGCGCGACGCAGTTCCAGAACCGCTTCCAGCGGCTGGCCGGTCGCGTCATGAAACCGGTCGACTATGCGGCCTGGATGGCGGTGCGGTCGATTGGCGAAGCCGCAACCCGCACCAATAGCGGCGATCCCAAGGTGCTGATCGACTACATGCTGTCGCCGAAGTTCGAACTCGCTGCCTTCAAGGGTCAGAAACTGACGTACCGCCCTTGGAACGCGCAGCTCCGGCAACCGATATTCGTGGCGACACCCAAGATCCATGTCACCGTTTCGCCGCAGCCCGGCTTCCTGCATCAGGTCAGCGTGCTCGATACGCTCGGTCTCGATGAACCCGAAACCAAGTGCAAGGCGTTCCGCTAGTGTTCCGGCTCCGACACTTGGTTCCCCTTGCAGCCCGCTATCGTCCAAGTGTCGGAGCCACAAGGAACACTATGATTCTAGTGTAGCTTTTGCACCAATCGTTTGGCAACGAGCCAAGCCGCAATTGGGGACCAAACGTTAGGTGCGCACCACTAGATTGAGGCGACGACAGACAGGCATTTCGCCAGGTGATGGGCCTGTCCCGCGCCTGGCCTCGACGACAGACACGAACAAGCAGAGGAACGACCCAAGTGAAAGTTACAGTGCACTCCCTTGCCGCCGCCATTGTCGCCGCGGGCGCATTGTGTACGGCTTCATTGCCCGCAAACGCCTACCGCGCCTTCATATCGAACGAGAAGGACAACACGGTCAGCGTCATCGATACGCATACCTGGAAGGTTATCGAGACGATGAAGGTGGGCCAGCGCCCGCGCGGGATCCTGTTGGCCCACGGTAAGGAGTGGCTGCTCATCTGCACCAGCGATGACAACCGGATCGAGGTGTATGACGCCAAGACCTACGCGTTTATCAAGAATCTTCCCTCAGGCCCCGATCCCGAACTGATGGTGCTGCACCCTTCGGGCAATCCGCTCTACGTCGCCAACGAGGACGATAACCTCGTCACCGTCGTCGACGTCGAGGAAGGCAAGATCGTCGCCAAGGTTCCCGTTGGCGTCGAGCCCGAGGGGATGGCCGTGAGCCCGGACGGAAAGACGGTCATCAACACGTCTGAAACGACCAACATGGCCCACTTCATCGACACCACGACATATGAGACGAAAGCCAACATCCTTGTCGACAACCGGCCGCGCGTCGCCCAGTTCACCGATGATGGCAAGCAGCTGTGGGTTTCCGCCGAGATCGGCGGCACGGTGTCGATCATCGACGTGGCAAAGAAAGAGGTTATCCACAAGATCACCTTCGAGATCCCGGGCATAACGGCCGAAGCGATTCAGCCGGTCGGCATCGCCATCAATAAGGATGCGACGAAGGCTTTCGTCGCGCTGGGTCCTGCCAACCGCGTGGCTGTTATCGATGCTGCGACCCACACGGTCGAGAAGTACATCCTCGTCGGTCAGCGGGTCTGGAACATTTCGTTTACGCCCGATGAGAAGTACATTCTGACCACCAACGGCGTCTCTAACGACGTCACAGTGATCGATACCGGCAAGTTGCGCGGCTTCAAGTCGATCCCGGTCGGCCGCTACCCTTGGGGTGTCACCATCACCGATGATTGATCACCAGCGTCTGCATTTGGCTTGGCGACGGTGGCTGTGCACCCGCAGCATTGTCGCGGTTCGTGCTGAACCGCTGCGGGTCTGGTTCAATCCTCACCCGATGCGTATGGAGTTGGTCGCCGAGGGTAACAAGCGCTGAGGGTCGGAAAAAATTGAGTTGAACACGGTTGAGGTAAAAGCCCAGCCGGTCTACGAAACCGCAGTCCGCCTCGTTGGCGAACAACGACGCGGAATTCGCGCCAGGATAAGGCGGCCGATGCATTGCTGCTCATGATCGGTTGCAGGAGAAGGGCATGAAAGGTTCGATTGAGGTTAATTGATGGACACCAAGGTCGAACAGATCGATGCGTCGATGGACGCGTTGGCGGTGAACGGGGTCTCGCATCGATTTGGCGATTTTCCCGCCCTCGATAACGTTTCCCTGACCGTTTCCCAAGGCAGCTTCACGATTCTTCTGGGCCTCAACGGGGCCGGCAAATCGACATTGTTCGCCCTGATCACCCGCCTTTACGACAACACGTCAGGGACGATTTCAATTCTCGATCACGACGTCCGCCGCCAGCCGACCACCGCCATGCAGCGTCTTGGCGTCGTCTTCCAGGCACGCACCCTCGACCAGGATCTCACCCTAAAACAGAACCTCACTTACCACGCGGCACTGCACGGTCTCGGTAACCGGGAAGCCCGCCGACGCGCCGACGCCGCCCTCGAACTCGTCAGCCTCTCCGATCGCGCCGGCGAGAAGGTCCGCAATCTTTCCGGTGGCCAGGCCCGCCGCGTGGAAATCGCCCGATGCATGCTGCACCGCCCCGGTCTGCTGCTCCTCGATGAGCCGACGGTCGGGCTCGACATCGGCTCGCGTGAAAGTGTCATTGCAATCGTCCGCGAACTTGTCGAAACGCATGGCCTCGGCGTCCTCTGGGCGACTCACCTGATTGACGAGATCAAGGAAACCGACGAAGTCGTGGTCCTGCACAAGGGCAAGGTGCTCTACACCGGTACCGTGCCCGGATTGCGCAACCACACCGGTGCCGACAACGTATCCGACGCCTTCCGCGCGTTGACCGACGATCCGATGAAACCGGAGGCGGCATGACCACCAAGATCGTCGAGGCAGCCAAGGCTTCGGCCAGGAAAGCGAGCATCATCATCGATCGCGCACCCGAGCCGCATGGGGTGTTCGCCTACTACAACTGCTTCAAGGGGATCGTCTGGCGGGAAGTTCTCCGCTTCCTGCATCAGCGCGAGCGCTTCCTGTCCGCGCTGGTCCGTCCGCTCGTCTGGCTCTTCATCTTCGCGGCCGGTTTCCGCCAGGTGCTCGGTATCTCGATCATCCCGCCCTATGAGACCTATGTTCTTTACGAGACCTACATAACGCCCGGCCTGCTCGGCATGGTCCTGCTGTTCAATGCGATGCAGTCGTCGCTGTCGATGGTCTACGACCGCGAAACCGGTGCGATGCGGACGCTGCTTGTTTCGCCGTTCCCCCGATGGTTTTTGTTGTCTTCGAAGCTGCTCGGCGGCGTCGCGGTTGCCATTCTGCAGGTCTATACGTTCCTGTTCATCGCCTATTTCTGGGACATCCAGCCCGATTGGCCGGCATTGCAGCTGGGTATCGGAGAAGGCGACGGGTTTGTCGGCCTTTCTATTCCCTCGCCGTTGAACGGCTACATCACCGTTTTCCCGGCGATCGTCCTTGCCGGACTGATGCTCGGCGCGCTGGCGTTGTTCATGTCGTCGGTGATCCGCCAACTGGAAAATTTCGCAGGCGTGATGAACTTCGTGATCTTCCCGATGTTCTTTGCCTCCTCCGCGCTTTATCCGCTTTGGAAGATCCGCGAATCGAGCCCGCTTCTGTACGAGCTGTGCTGGTGGAACCCTTTCACCCACGCCGTCGAGCTCATAAGGTTTGCCTTCTACGGTCAGCTTAACCTTGTGGCCTTCCTGGCCGTGACCGGTTGCCTCGTCGTCTTCCTGGGCGCTGCGATCTACGCCTATAATCCCTCCAAAGGGCTTATCGGCCGGCGCGGTGGACCAGGTGCCGGCCCAAAAGGATGAAGATGTCGAACTCGCGTAGCATAAACTTTCATCGCTCACTTGTGTTGGCTGGCGGAATGACCGGCCTGGTGTGCATGCTGGCCGTGCCGGTTGGCGTGGTTCGCTCTGAGGACAAGCCGGGTGCCGGAGCCAATTCAGCCGCTGCCGCTGCCGACGGTGCCGATTGGCCTTGCGCTCAGCGCAAAGTCGACAAACTCACCTCGGCACAGATTTGGGACGGCCCGCCGGTCGACGATATCCGCGACTGGTGGAAGGACAAGGAAGCCGCCAAGCTGGTCCGCTTTCTGATCAGCCGCCGCATCCAAATGGACGAAGCCGAAACGGCAATTGCAAAGTTTGCTGAATCCATCCCCGAAGGCGAGCAGCGCGACAAGCGCCTCACCTTGCTGTTTGCCGGCATCCTCCAGGAAACCAACTCTTCGCGCTCGGGCATCATTACCGGGATCGAGCGTTTTCAGGATCGCCAGCGCGCTCGTGCAAGAAAGCTGCAGGAGGAAAGCACCGCGATAGCCGAATTGAGAAAGCGGCAGGCGGCGGGCGAAAATGTCGATGATGAATTCACCAAGGCCCAAGAGGAATACGACTGGAACGCCCGCGTCTTCAAGGAGCGCGAGGATAACCTTCCGCTCGCCTGCGAAATTCCCGTCGAGATCGAGCAGCGCGCATTCGCCCTTGGCCGCGCCATCCGCTTCCATATGAGCTGACGCAGCAACGCCGGAAACCGGCCTCGCGACAAGTCGCACCAAGAAAACGGGCCGCGCGCAGCGGCCCGTCGCTTGTCAGGCCAACGGCCTTCCTGGCTTACAGGCAGCGCTTGATGAGAAGGCGGGGAGCCTTTGGCTGGCAGCTCTTCTCGTTCAGCAGCCGGTTATAGCAGCACAGTTCGTCCGCCTTGCAAACGAACTTGACCGACTGTCCGGCACGGTCTTTCGCCATGCAAAGCTTCCGCGTCAGGTGATGGCCCGCATCTGCGGTTGTAGCGAACGTGCCGGCGGCGACGAATGCCAGCGCGGCGGCAAATACGATTGCACGGATCATGTTGTGAGCCTCTTCAAAATCGATTGTTGAACTGACGTACGGGACAAGCCCGCCGCCTCAGAATGTTAGGACCTGGCCGGAACCTCGCCCGGACCGCGCCCACGGAAACACTTTAGCCAAATCGTGCAACTAGCGGTGCGGTCGTTGAAAATTAGCCCGCCGAGTTGATTTCCTGCATCACTGGCCGCAGGGCGGTTTTGGATTCCAGCAGATTTGCGACGGCAACAGCGGGCGCATGATGCGTCGCAGCATCCGCTATCGCTCCGTCAAGCGCGAGAAATTCACCGAAGCTCTGGCAAGGTCTTCGCAACCGCCGCGAAACTTCACTCGCTTCCGCAGCACCGATGCCAGCTGCGATAATCGGAGCGTCATCCGGCATGACCGCAGCGGACAGGACTTGCAGCACACCCTCGACGACTGAGTTGAGTTGGGCTTCGCGCAGGTAGGCTGCCGCCGTTCGCCACTCTTCGGGCGTTGCCTGTTCCGCGTCGCACCCGAACATGCGCGCCAGTCTCGCGCGGCTCTCCTCGATTGTTTTGCCCCGCCCGTCGGCGCTTTGATGCAGGTCTATTCCTTCAAGGTCCCAGCCGAGAATGCGCCGTACGTCGGCCATTGTGGCGAGATGCTCGCGCGAGAGGCCCACGAAGCGGCCCCTAAGCGGCGCCCGCTGCGCCACGCCCATCACGGCGGTGCGCGTCAGGCCCGTATAGACGAGTTCGCCGCTCGCTTGCCGGTAGGCGTCGCTGAAACCGCGAACGGCGGGAACGCCATCTGTAATGGCGATGATGTCGACGGTCGTCGATCCGAAATCTATGAGAATGGCTTCCCCGAGTTTGAGGCCGATCACCTCGGCGGTCGCAAGAAAGTTCATCGACCCCGCGTCATCGGGAGCAGCCATTGCATCTTCCGCCGACCCGAAACCTTTATTGCCAAGGTAGAAACGCGCCTTGTCTCCGAAGCCTTGCGTCAGGAATTCGCACAGGCGCCTGACGCCGAGAGCGCGGCACTCGAAAAGGTCCGATAGTTCGCCGGTCATCGTGACGGCGACCTGCCTTGCACCGCCGAGCATAGGCACTGCCGAGCCGAGCGCGACGCCGAGCCGGTCGAACCCCTGCCACAGCGGACTGGCGAATTGGCGCACATCGACTGGGGTGCCATTTTCCAGGCGCGCGACCTTGAGATGCGCCCCACCCACATCGAGCCCGACCGTAATAGACATTCGCCCTCCTCGATTCTGCGATCCTTCGCCCCGGCCAGTGTTCTGGATCAAATGCTTTGATCGTGCTGTGGTCGTCAATCGTTTGTGCATCAAGAACACAAACAGAAGCTTGGCTGGCTTTCCGGCGAAGACCCTTCGGCTGGGAAGTGCCGGCATCGGAACGCCAGCCGCGATAATAGCAAAGGAATGGAAACGTGCGTGTAATTCCGGTCATCGATTTGAAAGGTGGTCTGGCCGTGCGCGCAATCCGTGGCGATCGGGAGAATTACCAGCCGATTGCGACCCCCCTTGCCCCTGACGCGACCGAACCGCTAAGCATCGCCGGTGCGCTGTTGGGCGTTTGCCCTGCCTTCGACAGCCTCTACGTCGCTGACATCGATGGCATTGTCGGCAGGCCGCGTAATGCGGGCCTGAGGATCGCCGCAAAACTGGCCGCCGCCGTTCCGGGAATTCGAATCCTGTTCGATAACGGGTGTTCCGGACCTGATGATCTAGCGGGAATGCCAAAAGCGTCCGGCATCATTCCTGTCATCGGCACCGAGACGCTTTCTTCGGCTGGGGCTCTTGCGGAAATCGCCATGGAACTCTCGGGCAATCTCGCGCTGTCCCTCGACTGGCGGGCGGACCAGCGCCTCGGGCTCGATGAGGTCTATGAGCAAAGCGCGCTCTGGCCACAGACTGTCATCGTCATGACACTCGACCGCGTTGGTGCAGGCGCTGGGCCGGACTTCAAGCGTCTGCAACAGGTGAAGGCACTGGCAGGCAGCCGTGAAGTGCTGGCCGCAGGTGGCGTCCGGGGGCTCGACGATCTGCACGCGTTGAAGGAAATGGGCTGCGGCGCCCTCGTCGCCACCGCACTCCACGACGGCTCACTCCGCCCCGCCGACCTCGCAGAGCTACTTGAAACCTGACTTCGGAGGATTTTCATGGCGCCGGATGCCGCCGCTTCACACGACTTTAGGAAGTGTGGACAAACAAGGAACGCGATGGGCAACCGAAGGCGCAACAAAGAATCAAAAAAAGCCGGCACCGCGAATGCGATGCCGGCTTTTTTATCGTATCCAGTTTGGATAACGCGACGGCTGAGTTAGCCGCCCCAGCGGCCAGTCAGCATTTTTCCCAATCGCTGCAGCAGACCCACCTTCATCGGAGGGGCATCGCTTGTATTGCTATTTCCCTGTGCAGGACGGTTTCCGCTTCAAGACTTCGGTGCAGCGAACGGATGGGTTGCCGAGTCGCGCTGTGCGGTGGCTTCAGCAGCAGTCGGCTTGCCTGCGATGGCCCGCTCGAGAGCTTCCTTCGTCGCCTGATAGTTGTACTGCTGGATCTTGGCGTCGTCAGCGGCTTCCCAGTGGATGAACACGCCGACTGCGATGTAGAGATCGTCGGCTTCGTCTGCGGGGATGGTACCTTCGGCAACGCAGTCCTGAACGGCCTTGGCGACGGCGTACTGAGCCGGGCCGAACATCTGAACGGCCTGACGGGCGTCCTTGATGGTGACCTTGTTGTAAAGGATGGTGTTCGGCTTGCACTGCAGGTTCGGAGCGACAACTGCGAGCAGCGTCGTGAAGCCGTCCTTGTTGTTCGTCAATGCGTTGCAGAATGCTGTTTCGGCAGCCGAACCACGCGGTCCAATGATAAGATCGATGTGGGCAACTTCGTTGCCGTCGCCGACGAGAGATTCGCCGACCATAACCTTGTTGATCTTGGCCATGATAGAAACTCCTCCCAGAGTTTGCTCAAGGGTTGAAAGTTCCGCCCGGAAAGGACGGTGCCCAAAAAATGGGGTTCGGGCGAACTATCCCAGTTATCAGCGAACGGGAGCCGAGCCCCGATCCGGTTGCCAGATAGCAGCGCCGTTGCGCCAGGGCGTAAATAGCCTCAAGCTTTGGTCTAATACAAGAGGCTTGAGCCCTTCTTGGCTAAGCAACTTGGAGGGAAATGGATTCTGTGAACAATGTTGCTACCACGAAGTCGGCAGTTGTGCCCGGATTGAGCCCTCTCGCTTTGAGTTCAGCGTCGAATTCCTGAAGTGCGCCGAGTGCTTCGTCAGTCGCGACCGGCTGGCATAATGGTAGCCGCCGGCGCGCGTCGTCGCGTACGGCTTCAGCGGTCGCCATTCCGAATTTCCGGGCGACATGGGTATCTGGAAACCGGGCGAGCAGGTTCATGTGTAATGTGGTGACGGCCAGTTCGCGGGTTTTTGCGATTTCTCGCGCTTGTTTGAGGAGCGGCAGCGCGAATTCGAGGATGTCCGCGTAGCCGGTGACATAGGCAAGCGCTATCCGGTCGCGTTGGGAGGCAAGCCGCATCGCGTCGCAAAGCCTCATCGCTGGAGGCGCGCGCACATCTCCGCTGCCGACCTCCCCCAGCCCGCCCGGATTTGCATGCGCGATTGCCGCGAACACATCCTCGGCATCGAATTTGTCGAGCCCGCCGAGCACGCCGGACAGTCGTTGAGGCAGTGTCGATCCGCGTCCCGATTCGCCGGCGGCAAGCGCCAGCGGGGCGCACAACAGAATGATCCCGAGATTGGTATTGCAGCCGGCCGCCGCCATGCTGGCTTCCACGGCGCGTCGGATGTTGTGCCCGACGCTGAGGCTCGGCTGCGCGACCAATGGGGCGGCGGCCCGCGCAGCCCTTTCGAAGTGCGCGACATCCATGTCGTGACCAGCGGCGTGAATGTGGACGTTTCCAGGCTTCAGCGCCGTCAGTTCGTCGAGGCAGGCTGTTACGAAGGCTTGCGAAATGAACTCCGTTGAAAGCGGAAACCTCGTCATACCACCGCCTCGTTGCGAACCGTCTGCGCCGCGACTGCCGTGAGAAAATCGCTTGCCAGCGCATCGGCGATATCGACCTCGCAAATCGACTGCAATCCCTTCCAGGCTGGATTGGAGTTTATTTCGAGCACCTGAAGCTGTCCCAGTTGGTCGCGGATCAGGTCGACCCCGGCGTAATCGGCCGCCACTGCCCGTGCCGCCGCCAGCGCCAGTTCGCTTGCTTCTTCTTCCAGATTGGCCGCCTGCGGGTGCGCGCCCTGGTGGATGTTCGTGATCCAGTGCGTCCCCTGGCGAACCATCGAACCGAGGATGCGCCCGCCGGAAACGAACACCCGCCAATCCGAAAAATTCGCCTGCTCGGGGGTCCGAAGATAGCGCTGTAGATAGTAGACGCCGCCGACGTCCTCCTCGCCCGGCAGGTCATCGAGCTGGTCGACGCGCTTGACGCCGTTGCCCTGCGAGCCAAACAGCGGCTTGGAGACGAGCGGCAGCCGCTCCTTGGCGTAGGCCAGTGCCATGTCGCGGCCCTCGGCGGTGCGGGTTGCGGGAACCGGCAGACCGGCCTTCTGGAACAGGAACGTTGCGGTGGATTTGTCGACGCAGCGTTCGATGACACGCGCTTCGTTCCAGACCCTTACACCGCTGGCCGAAAGCGCATGCAGCACGCCGAGCCTGAGCGTGATCGCCTCAAGAGCGCCCTTTGAAATCGAGCGCACGAACACCCCGTCGGGCAGCCTCCCGCCCAAGCCGGGAATATCGATCCCGCTTGCAAGGCTGGTATCGAAACTGCATGCGCGCAGCGTCGACGTCATGACGCGTGCGCCGCGCCGCTCCATGGCATCCTTCAGGCGCTTCGCATGCCAGTCGCCGCCGCCTTCCTCGATAAAGATGACGACCAGCGGGCCGTGCGGTGCGCCCGCATTAAGCCCGTCAGGCGAAACTGGTGTCGACGATGTCGGGGGCAAGTTGTCCAGCATGGAAGGAATGGCCGGTGTCGAGGTTGGAAACAGTCACGAGCGCTGGCGAAAACAGCATCGGGTCTATCTTGTAGAAATCGCCTTCGACCTCCGCGAAGATTTCCGCGAACGGCTTGCCGTAGGCTGGCGACCCTGACGAAGGCAGCTTTTCGGCAAGCTCCTTGGCCGCGTCGTCGCTGCCGTTCACGAAAAGCTGCACCCGGCCGCCATAGATGATTCCGTCGTTGGTCCGCCCCATCGCCTTGACGAAATCGGGTATGGGCGGCGCCAGTGGCGCGGTGCCGAAACCGTCTTTTATGTTTTCCAGCGGAAAGTGCAGCTCATGCGCCTTGTGCAGGGCGACTTCGAGAACGCGGGCGCCGATCTGCACCGTGCCCGCCAGGCTCCACGTCGGTGCAAACAGGATGGTCAGGTTCTTGGTCGGGATACCGCAGGCTTTCGCCACCATCCGCGCGACGCTCGACGGCGGCGCCTTGTCGCCCTCGATGACAAGCACCGCCTCGTCGTGCTTATCGGCGTATCCGAGTTCGTTGAAGAGATCTTCGACGCGCGACAGAGCCCGTGCCGGTCCCGAGCCGAGCGCGAAGAAGCCGGACGTCTCTTCCGTGATGGTCCAGCCGGCATACTGGCTGCCGAGGCAGGAAATGACCGGATCGCTGGCATGGACCACCACGCTCAACGGCCATTTCTCGATAGGTGATGAGCCCGCGATCTGCACGCTGCCAAGCCCGCCCATGCAGATTTCGCCGAGCAGCCGGCCAAGTTCGAGGCAGCCGGGAACCGCTGCCCCGCAGTCGATCTGGCGTTCACCGCCGTCCCCGATGGTCACCCGCGCACGCAGCCCGTCGGCCTGCGCCACGATTCTTTGCACGATCCGGCAGGCATTCGCGTTTACGCTGAGGCCGGCTTTGGGCGCAGCTTGCATCCTTGAGGCTCCCTGGTCAGATTTTTTCGTCGTTTTGGTCTGGGTATACCACAGCCGCGAGTTTTTCGAGGCGCTTTGCGCAAATCTCCCTGGCGATCTGAGGAGTTTCCGCTTCGGCGTGGACGGTGGCGATGGGGTTACCCTTTCGGATATGTTGACCCGACGCAGGCACATCGCTGACCCAGCCGGGCCAGTTGACCGCGCCAATCTCCACTTCGCCCTGATCGGCGTACAGGTAGGCGCAAGCATGCGGTTTCGGGCGCCATTGGCTGGCTAGAATTTCGACAGCATCCTCCCCCCGGCAGGCTGCGATGTGGGCCTTGAACAGCGTTCCACCCGCATCGTCGAGGACGTCGAGCGAAGCCCCTGGACGCGGGTTGACTTCCAGCAACAGCACATTGCTGTCCGAGACAAGAAAATCGAACGACACGAGGCCGACCAGTCCGAGCGGCTTGATGAGCGCAAGACAGGTGTCGACGAGACGGGCTTCGAGTTCGGCGTCGAGTTCCTCGGCGCTGACGA
Organism: Alphaproteobacteria bacterium; assembly: GCA_018830445.1. Lineage (GTDB taxonomy): Bacteria > Pseudomonadota > Alphaproteobacteria > Rhizobiales > Hyphomicrobiaceae > Filomicrobium. The sequence goes on from JAHJSN010000031.1 coordinate 20,328, forward strand.
TACCGCCGAAACGGAACGGTTCGCGCCTACGCGGCGCGCTCCATGACCGCGTGAAGGCAAATGCGGTGCCTGATGCTCCGGTAATAGCCAAAGCCGAAACCGGCAGGCCGTCGGCCTCTCGCTGATAGTATGAGAATTGACTGGGCACCATTTCCGGTGCCGGGAGCCGCCTGATATGGCGCCCTCCACACGCACCGGCGCGTTTTGAAAGCCAACCCCGAGTGTCCCCAGGCCTTTTCAAAACCGTTTCCGGATGCTCGATGCCAAGTTCGCTCAGCAGCCCGAAAAAGGTCGCAGGATCGTTGGCCAGCCTGATCGTTTTGGCGCTGCACCCGAGCAGTCCATAACGTTCGCCCAAATGACCGGCCAGCGATGCCCGATCCTCAAAACCGGGACCGAGGATCAGACCGGCAATTTCGCCACCAGCGGCTTCGCGCAATGCGTCGAGCGCGAGCTGAACTGCCATATCGCGAGAACTGGACTTGTGATGACCCCGCAGAGTGCGCACACCGCCCGCCAACGCGCGCGTGTCCGCATCCCCGAATGCGTCGAGGACAAAGGGCAAAAAACCAGCCCGCCGGGCGGATGCGGCAAGCGCCCGCCCGGACAAGGCTGCAATCAGGATCGCTTCGCCGCTCAAGCGACGAACGACCGCGCCAGCTTGAACGCATCCCGGAAGTCGAGGTGGACATCCTCGGTGGCGTTGAGCATGCGCGTGAAGAGGCCGGCCTGGGACTTGTACTTGATGTCGCCGATTGCAAGCGGCCCGACTCCGCACGTGCGCGTGCAGCCGGGCAGAATTTCGCCTTTCATGAACAGGTCCATGCCTTCGACGCCGGGAGGTGGAACGGCATTGACGTCGGCGGCGACGAGCAGGTTTTTTGCCGATTGCAGTTCGGCGGTGCTCAGCACCTGCACGCCGGCTGCGGCCGCCGCAAAGACGACTTCCGCATCGGCAACGATCTTGGCTTTCTGCTCTGGCGTTTCACCGGGCGCCGGCAACAGGTCGACGCCGAATCGCTCCTTGGCGGCTTCGGCGGCCTTGAAGACGCGTTCCACGCCGCGATGTGCGACAAGCGTCACTTTTGCGCCTTCCAGCGCCGCGATCACCGCCGAAGCGAACCCGACCACACCGGTGGCGCCGAAAATCGTGACGTTGGTGCCCTCCCAGCCGCGGTTATGCTTTTCTTTGAGAACCTTCTCGACGCACGCCACCATTCCGGCAGCCGTCGTGAACGAACCCGCGGGATCTGCGAACACCGAGCACTGGAACGGCGGCACCAGAGCTTCCTTTGCCGCCTTCATCATGTCGAGTGCCAGAAGCGCATCCTTGCCGCCGATGAAGAAGCCGGTACGTTTCCCGTAATCCGGCGGACGCGAGAAGATCGCATCCTGCACCAGACCGGTGATTTCGGTCGCTTCCACGTTGATATAGGGCACGACCGTTTTGAACCCGGCATCGACCGCCATATTCACATCGAACGGGCTGACGTGCTTTTGCGGCGATAGCATGTGAAGGATGGGGGTGGCCTGGCTCATCGACGTTCTCCTGGAAGCGTTATCGGAGTATTGCGGGGCGTTGCGAAGCCCCGTTTCCGAACGCGTTATAGTTTGAGGTTGTCGCGGCTGACCAGAGCGGACCTGCACGAAAGTCGAATTGGTCGCGCCGCGCCTATCCGTTCGGGTAGTGGACCTTTGCACCATGGTTGCGACCGCGGGCGATCAGCAGCTTCAGGCCGTACCGGCGCGCTTCCGGTTCCACCGATGCCACGATTTCGGATGCCTTCGACTGGGAATCGACGAACGCGAATCCAGTGGGTCCCCAGGAGCTTTGTCCGATCCCCACCGCGCCGAGTGCGGCCATGTCCTTAACCGTTTCGGCAACCGCTTCGCTCGACCAGATGCCGCCGCCCTGTTCGCTGGAAAAATACCTGCCGTTGATCCTTTGTACCTCTGCTACGGCGGCGCCGAAGGCGGCAATGTCGACTTCCGCCAGCGACGGCAACAGCTGCATCAGCGTCACCCGGCACAACTCGGCGCTGACGTCTGCGTGCATCGGGGCGAGCTTCTCGAAAGCCGCCGATTCGCGTGCGCCATGCACGCCGACGCTGTGCGGGTCGAGCACCAGAAGAATCCGCCACGAAGTCGGGAACTGGCCGCGCACCACGACCGGAGGCGCCGAATCGCTTTGCCCTCGTCCGCCGTCGACGACGAAGCCACCCGTTTCAAAGGCCGCCATGCCGATCGCCGAGCGGGCGCCGCGGTTCTGCATTTCCGCCAGTTCTCTCAGCTCCGTTTCAAGGCCTTCAATGGCCGCAAGCGCGCCGCCGACCGCCATCGCCAGTTGTGTCCCCGATCCGAGACCCGCGTGCGCCGGTATCGAATTGGTGATGTGAACCCGGTAGCAACGATCGAGCTTCAACAGCGCCTTGAAACGCTGGAGGGCTCGTCCGGCTCGTTCCGTTTCCTCGCCTTCAACGACATCGCTGTTCGCACGTGCCAAAGTCAGCTCGGTTGCCGGCTGGTCGATCGCCAGGCCGAGCGAACCGAATTTGCGCCCCAGGTTGCCATTGAGGTCGAGAAACCCCAGATGCAGGCGTCCCGGCGCACAAACCCGCACGATATCGCTTTCGCCATGCGTTACGTGCGTCGTTGCTGCTGTCCGGTCGGAATTCAAGGGCGTTTGCCTCTATGGGTTTGTGGCGTAGGTTGAATGCCGGAAACGCAGCCAATGTTCAACAATCGGACCAAGAGAGCAACATGAGCGAACGCGAAAAACCGCTTGCCGAAGCCGAAGTCACCGCCTGGCTTGCCGCGAACCTGCCGAAATGGAAGCTGGAGGACGGCTGGGTCCGCCGGACCTACAAGACGACGAGCTGGAAAGGCACGCTGATGGTGATCAACACCGTCGGGCACCTGGCCGAAGCTGCCTGGCACCACCCGGACCTCACCGCATCCTACGCCTGGGTCGAAGTCCGCCTCACGACCCATTCCGCCAAGGGCATCACCATGAAGGACCTGGAGCTTGCCCGCAAGATTGAGGAGGTGGTGGCTTGGCAGCCGGCCACCGACGGCGGCGCGCTTGATGGTACGCCACAGGACGATCTGCGCTTTTCCTACATAAAGTACGATTGACGCCTGCTCGACATCGCAACCTGCACGAACTGACTTACCTGGAGCCGCGACTTGGACAATAAGACCCGACCCGCCGCCGATGCCATCGTCGCTCTCGGCTCCAACATCGGCGACAAAATCGAGAACGTCGAGCGCGCCGTCGCCTGTCTGATCGAAGCAGGCGACGTCGAATTGAAGTCCCGCTCGCGCATCTACAAGACACCGCCGTGGGGCATCACCGATCAGGATTGGTTCGTGAATGCCTGCGTCGGCGTCCGCACCAGTCTCGAGCCGCACGCGCTGCTGGCCCGTTGTCTCGCCGTTGAAGAGAAAATGGGCCGCAGACGCGCCGAGAAGTGGGGCCCGCGCATCATCGACCTGGACGTGCTCGTCTATGGCGACGTCGAATTGTCCGATGACGCTCTGACCTTGCCGCACCCCCACATCACCAAGCGCGGCTTCGTACTGGCGCCGATGGCGGATATTGCCCCCGATCTGGTGCTCGATGGCCGCACGATTGCCGAGTGGCTGGCGACACAGGACCTCAAGGGTATCGAAGCGATCGAACCTGAATGACGAAAGCGCCGCGCTCAGGTGTCCGGGCGCGGCGCTTGTTCGTCAGAATGTAACTTCCGCGAAACTTACTTCTTCGTCGCCAGATAGGCGAGGATGTCGGCAACGTCGTCGTCCTTCTTGAGGCCGGCGAAGATCATCTTGTTGCCTGGAATTTTGGCCTTGGGGTCCTTCAGGTACTCGCCAAGCGTGGCGTCATCCCAGGTAAGGCCGGAATTCGCCATGGCGTCGGAATACTTGAAACCTTCGACGGTACCGGCTTTGCGGCCGATGATGCCGACGAGGTGCGGGCCGACCTTGTTCTTGGCTTCATCAGCGGTGTGGCAGGCCTTGCACTTGCGGAAGACCTTTTCGCCTTTTTCAGCATCGCCTGCGGCGGCAAGCGCCGGAACGGCTGCAATCATGGCGACGGCAAGAAGTGTTCTCATCATGGAAAGACGTTCTCCCTCACTTGGACGGTTTTGGTTGCGGGCACATGCGAATAACATGATCAACCTGCATTGTGGCAAGTCCTTTGTGAACCCTGCGTGAACTCGGCGCACCTGATCAATCAACAGCTTCCGCGATTTGTTGAAAGTAAACGACACAAATGAGGCAAGCCGATCGTCTTGCCTCATCTTGGTTTTTCTGCGCGTGAAACCGCAGTCTACTCTGCCGAAGCCGCAGATCCCATGCGACGATAGATGAATTCGGGTGTCTCCGTGTGGGATTCGGCGTGTGCGACTTTCGCCCACTCCTCGTGCATCGGTGACAGCGAGCAGGCCGGGTCGGTGTTCGCCGCGTCCCCCGTCAGCGCCATCGCCTGGCAGCGGCAGCCGCCGAAATCGATTTCCTTGCGCGGACACGACTTGCACGGCTCCTTCATCCAGTCGGTGCCCCGATACATCTGGAACGCTTGACCGTTGAGCCAGATGTCCGCCAGAGGCCTGTCGCGGACGTTGTCGAATTGCAGATGCGGCAGCGACTCCGCGGCATGGCAAGGCAGCACCTTGCCGGACGGAGTCACGTTGATGATGCCGCGGCCCCACCCGCCCATGCAGGGCTTGGGGTACTTCGCGTAATAATCTGGCACCACGAAATCGATGACGAGAATACCTTTCAGGCGTTCCTTCGCTGCGTTGACGATTTCGGCGGTCTTCATGAAGGCTTCGCGCGTCGGCATCAGTGAGGCGCGGTTCTTCAATGCCCAGGCGTAGTATTGGATGTGCGCCACTTCCAGGCGCCCCGCGCCGACCTTGACGGCGTAATCGATGATATCGGGCAGGCTATCGATGTTCTGCCGGTGCAGCGGCGCGTTGATGGTCAGCGGCATATCCAGTTCTTTGACCCACTTCGCCACTTCGTGCTTCTTCGCCGCCCCCCCCTTGTAGGCTGCGATGCGATCGGCGTTTTCGGGCTTTACGTCCTGTATCGACAGCTGCACGTGGTCAAGGCCGAGGTCGCGCAACTTCTCCAGCCGCTCTCGTTTCAAAAGCACGCCGGCGGTGATCAGGTTGGTGTAAAGCCCCGCCTTGGCGGCTTCTTCCACGATCTCCTCGAGGTCGCGCCGCGCCGTCGGCTCTCCGCCCGAGAGGTGGATTTGCAGGATGCCGAGTTCGCCGGCCTGGCGCATCACGCTTTTCCAGTCCTCGGTCGAAAGCTCGGTGTTGACGCGTTCGAGATCGACCGGGTTGGAGCAGTATGGGCACTGCAGCGGACAGCGGTGCGTCAGCTCGGCGAGAAGGCCGACCGGCGCGCGCGCGCATGCCTCATCGATCGAAGCATTGAATTCGCCGGTCTTGGTTTCCTGGACGGTGGTATCGCTCATGACTTCAGAGCTCCCTTGTCTGTGAGGTCCTGCAGCATTTCGATGACATCGGCGGTGATCACGTCGACCGGCGCCTGATACTGCTCTGCAAGGATCGCCGAGATCGCGCCGACACTGCGCTCGCCGTCGCACAGCTTGAGCACCTCGACGGAGGTTTCGTCCGGCTCGAACACACGCTCAGGGGCAAGCAGTATCCACCTGCCCCGGCCGGCATCGTGCCTGAGCTTGATGTGCCGAGGCAGTTTCAGCACGGTTTCGGAGGTCACGATCAGCCGTTTCGGCGTGTTCGGCTCAGACATTTTGATCCCCTGGACGGAATGCGCCGGGCGGAATGTGCCCGTCGACATAGGCATTGTGGAGTGCGTCGAGCTGCACCCAAAGGACGTCGCACTTGAAGCGGACGGCGGCCACGCAGGCCTCCTGCTCGGCCCGGTTCTGCGCATTCTGCTTGATGTATTCCAGCGCGAAATCGGCATCCCGCGGAGCCTGGGTGAGCCGGCGCTTGAAGTAGGCCATCACCTTGTCGTCGATGAAATCGTAGTTCTCGAGCATCCCCGAAATCCGTTCCTTGTGGATTTTGGGTGCGAACAGTTCCGTCAACGAGGAAGCGACCGCCACGACGAGCGGCTCCTCGCGCACGAAGCGCACATAGGCCTCCACCGCGAACCGGGTCGCCGGCAACGCCCCGCGCATACTGGCGACGTAGTCCCGGTCGAGCCCGAGGCCGTCGGTTAACACGAGCCAGCGCTCGATGCCGCCGGGTTCATCGCCATAACCGTCGTGATCGACGATACGGTGCATCCATTCGCGGCGCAGATCCGCGTCATGCACCCGCGACATCAAAGCGGCATCCTTGCGCGGCACGGCCGACTGATAGCAGTAGCGGTTGAGTGCCCACGCCTTGACTTGTTCCTTGTTCAGTTTGCCGCCGTGCAGGAGCTTATGGAACGCATGCTTGTCATGGTACCGCTCGGCTCCGACGGCCCGGATCGCCGCTTCGAATTCGTCGCGGCTCATCATCTCCGTTGGTGCGTTCTTGTCGGGGATGCTTGCGTAGCTCATAGGCGTATCTCCATTCCGTCAAAACCGACTTCCCATCCGGCTTCCTCGACCGCCTTGCGTTCCGGCGAGTTGTCGTCGAGTGCGGGGTTGGAATTGTTGATGTGCACGAATACCTTGCGCTTGACCTCGAGGTCGGCGAATGCGGCGATCGAGCCGTCAGCTCCCGACATCGAGATGTGCCCCATTCGTGCGCCCGTTTTCGGCATCAACCCCTGCACGACCATTTCGTCGTCGGTGTAGAGCGTCCCATCGAACATGACGAGATCCGCCCCCCGCACGCGTTTGGCCAGCGCTTCGTCGACGTCGGCGCACCCGGGGATGTAGTAGAACGACTTTCCGGTTGCGCTATCGGTGACCTTGAGGCCGATCGTGTCTCCCACCTGGGTGCCGAAGCTGCCGCCTTTGGAAGCGTCTTCGAGATAGAGCGCGACCTTGCCGGGGACGTCGAAGGCTTCGACGGTGATCCCGATATCGCCATCAGCCCCCGCAAGCGCGGTCGCGGTATTCAAGCCGAGGGTAATGCGCTGCACCTTGTCGGGATTGAGGACGTTGAAAACCGAGTTGGCGTTGAGCGTGCCCATCACGCGTTCTGAAGCGTAAACCGAGAACGGCTGCCCTTCGCGCAGGTTGATCAAGCCGATGATGTGGTCGACGTCGCCGTTGGTCAGCACGGCCGCCTTGATCGGGCTGTTGCGCAGCGGCCCGTCGGCTGCCGGCCACAGTTCGGGAGTGTCGTTGATTTGCTGACGCAGGTCCGGCGAGGCATTGAGCAGCACCCAGTCCCGGCCGTTGCTCGATACCGTCAGCGAAGATTGCGTTCGCGCCTTGAGCCCCGCTTCGCCCCGGCGCACCCGAGCGCTCATCCGGCCGTTGCAGTTCCACTGTGGAAAGCCGCCGCCTGCGGCAGCACCCAGCACCTTGATTAGCATGAGTTTTTTTTCGAGTTCTCTGGCGCCGCATCAGAGCTGCCCCGGGCGCGTGAGGCCTGACACCGGTCCGTAGCGTGTCAACAGTTCAAGCAAGACCTATAAATTTAAGGCGGTGGCCGAATGCTCGACCACCGCCTCCCACATGCAAAAGCATGTTGGTGTCGATCACATCGATTAGATGATGTCGATTTCGGCCGGCAGGTAGCTGGTGACTTCGAGGCCGACTTCCTGTTCGCGAACCTGCGGCTTGCTCCAAACTTTCATGGTGCTCTCCTTGAGTGCTTGTTTCTTGCTTGTTGAACAACGCCTGCCCGGATCGACCAGGAACACCGCGAACGGCTTCAACGTCTCAACATGACTAGCATTAAGCACTTTGATTGGTGACATTCAACCATCCATCAAAGGAAATCGAAGAATTTACGAAGCAAATATTCTGATAATGATCATCAGCTCTGAAAAATGTAACGATATAACGATTAAATACACGGAAAGAAGTGCTGTTATACTGTTTCTGTTACGTTATTACTTTTCCTTGCGCTCCGAACGTCAATCTGGCCTGGGCAGACACCCGGGCGGCGCACCCCGGTGCCTTCGCCGCCCCAGGTGCAGTGTGTGGCAGAGAGTAAGGCAGAGGGTCTGACTGAGAGAGCGTCAGTGAGACCGTGCGGCTTTGGGGTGCGCCGGCGCCGCTACCAGCTGCCGGTGTTTGCCATCGATGCCCAGGGCTCCCGCGGTTCCAGGGCTTTGCCCTTCTGCAGCAGCTCGATGGCGATGCCGTCCGGCGATTTGATGAACGCCATGCGCCCATCGCGCGGCGGCCGGTTGATGGTGACGCCCTTGTCGGAAATATGCTGGCAGGTCTCAAAAATATCGTCGACCTCGAAGGCAAGGTGACCGAAGTTGCGTCCGCCCGCATACGCCTCCGGGTCCCAGTTGTGGGTCAGTTCAAGCAATGGCGCCATTTCTTCCGCGGCGCGGCGCCGGTCCTCCTGCGCCGCCAGGAAGATCAGCGTGAAGCGTCCCGCTTCGTTGTCGACCCGCCGCATTTCGCGCATACCAAGGACGCCGCAGTAGAAGTTCAAGCTTTCATCCACATCCGAAATTCGGACCATTGTGTGTAGGAAGCGCATGTGCTTATTTCTCCGGTGACGAGGGCTAGTGTTCCGACTCTGACATATGGTTCGCGATTCGGGCCGGCGCGTGTAGATCACTTGACGCCTTTCGGATCGCAACGGACTGCCGCCCCGGACCTTAGCCCGCTATTGGGTGACACGACAGGTCTTGCGAGCGCCGCATGCGGCGGCCAATGCAAGCTGACGCGAGGCAGACTGCCGGCATCGCGATGATGATTGACCAATTTCCAGCGCGTTATTTCCCGGCCGGACCGATGAAGATATAGCTTTGGCACAATATATTTAGGCGGCTGCAAAACCAATCCGGTCAATTGGAATTCGCTTACCTGAATTGGCAGCAATTTCAGGCCGTTTCGGGCCCGTATTCGGACGCGGCGCGCAATGATTCGAAAATCCGCTTTAGATGCGGCACTGATTCGCACTTCGTCCCCCCAATGACGATTCGACGCGCCGTCAAATTGTGCCGCATTTATGGGCATGCCACCTGCAAGTGGTCACGTTACGCACTGCTTTGCACTGTCGCTGCTGACGAATCGAAATAAAAATAAACATGTAGTATCAATTAGTTGGGCAGAGCCCAGGGGTGTGTCGATGTGCTGCCATGAGAAAATGTGGACATTCACAATCCTTTTTCAAAAATGCCCACTTGTTCACGCAGCGCAGTTCTGGTTATGGTTAATTCGCTTTCGGGGCGACGGTACGGGTGAGGGCTTCAATCGGCCGTCGTTTCTAGAAAGCAAAATTCTAAAGTAATGTAAGCAACTGTAGCCAGTATCAGCGGGGGTACGCATGGCTGAATCAAATATCCCATACGACTTCGATCCAACGGAGCTGACCAGCGAAGAGACGCTGGAAAATCTCCAGAAAGCCGGACTTGAGGTTTTCGAAGTCGCTGGGCAGATCAAATGGTTCGATGCCTCTAAAGGTTATGGGTTTATCGTTCCCGACAACGGTCTTGGAGACATTCTCCTTCATGTGACCTGCCTTAGAGGAGGCGGTTATCAGACTGCCTACGAGGGGGCTCGTATCCACTGTCAGGCCATGAAGCGCCCGAAGGGACTTCAGGCATTTCGCATTCTCTCGATGGACGAATCGACGGCCATCCACCCAAGCCAGCTTCCGCAGCGTACGCACGTCATCGTTACGCCGGAAAGCGACTGGGAGCGCGCTGTTTGCAAGTGGTTCAACCGCGTACGCGGATTTGGCTTCTTGACGCGCGGCGAGGGAACACCAGATATCTTCTGCCACATGGAAACCTTGCGCCGCTTCGGGTTCACCGAGTTGCGTCCGGGTCAGTTGGTTCAGGTGCGATATGGGTATGGTGAAAAAGGCTGCATGGCTGCGGAGCTTCGCCCTGATGGGGCGCAGCCGGCCGTCGGCGGTTTCCCTTCGCAGCACTGAAATCTTGCACCAAGGCAGGCAAACATCCCGCAGGGCCGTTTCGACGGCCCTGTTGGCGTTGGTGCTGGTCGTTGCCACCATCGCTTTTAATCCCGTGCTGTTCCCACTCAATGGGGTTTCGATGGCCGCAGGAAAAGAGGAGCCGCTGGTCATCGAACGGGCCTCCGGCGCCGAACCGCTGGACTTCTCGGTCGAAGTGGCGCGCGGCACTCGCGAAAAGGCGCTGGGGCTGATGTTCCGCCGCGACCTGCCCGCCCTGCGCGGGATGCTGTTCCCCTATGACGGCGATCAGGAGATTACCATGTGGATGAAGAACACCTTCATTCCCCTCGACATGGTTTTCATCAGGTCCGATGGCGTCATCCACCGCATTGAGGCGATGACCGAGCCGTTCTCCGAGAAAGTGATCGCCTCCGGCGGCGATGTCAGCGGCGTTCTGGAGATCGCCGGCGGCGAAGCGCGCCGGCTCGGGATCGCGCCGGGCGACAAGGTGCGCCACCCGCATTTCGCAACCAACCCTTGATCCGCCGAGCAAGTACAACTCTTCAATTGACGGGTGCAGCGGCAAGCAGCGCTGGTAACTGCACCATCAAACCGCCCAACACGACCCTGGGAAGTGTTGGCAATGAACCGCCGCCCAACACGACCCTAGGAAGTGTTGGCAATGAACCGCCGCCCAACACGACCCTGGGAAGTGTTGGCAATGAACCGCCGCCCAACACGACCCTGGGAAGTGTTGGCAAACCAATACGTGGGAAACAGGGGCAGGATTGAAAACCATGATGCCCTGCGCCGAACATCCCTCTTGACCTTCGCGCCTCAAACCGTCACGTGTATGCCGCTGCGCGCTTCGGCGTGCAGCCCAACACGACCTTGGGAAGTGTTGGCAAGTGAAAGCCAGCCCAACACGACCTTGGGAAGTGTTGGCAAGTGAAAGCCAGCCCAACACGACCTTGGGAAGTGTTGGCAAGTGAAAGCCAGCCCAACACGACCTTGGGA
>JAHJSN010000032.1 GCA_018830445.1 Alphaproteobacteria bacterium
CTAGTGTTCTGGATCAAACATTTGATTCCCGGGCGGAGGTCGTCAAATGTTTGTGAATCCAGAACACAATCAAAAGGTTGCCTAATGTTCCGGGCTGACATTCAGGTTCCCGGCAGGGAACCATATGTCAGAGTCGGAACACCAGCCCCTGCTCCCTGCTGACCGCGCGAAGCGGCTCGTTCTCACCGCTGCGATTGTCTCAACCCGGCTTGCAGGCGTTGCAAGGAGTTGCGCAGATTTTCATCGGGAACCGCCGCCAGCACCTCGTCCGCCACGCCTTCGCCTGCCTGACCCACCGCCTTGATGGCCGGTGCTGCAGGTCTCATCGGCGCGCTCGCCACCGCGTTGGCCCGCCCTCGCACCTCTAGCGGGATCTGCAGAATGCGGATATCCACTACCGCCCGGTAGCCGAAATAACTGTTGATTCTTTCGACGATCTGCGCCGCGCCGTACTCGACATCCAGAGCCCTCGCCGGCTCGACCCGCAGCATCAGCGTCGCTCCCGGACGCCCCTCGCAGCCGGCTTCGACATCCCCTGAAACCGCCACCATGCGCGGCCACTTGAGCTTCTCAGGCCGCGTGTAGCGCGCCATATCCTGGCCGACGATCACCGCCCAGTCGGTCAACAGGGCAACTGTCGAAAATCCGTATTTCTCGAACGCCTTCTGCGCCAGTTTCGGCACGAAGCTGCCAACCGACTTGCCGACGTTGACCTTCTTCGCGCCGCCCGCCAGATGCTGCCGCAAAATGGCCTGGCGCACGCTCTGCTGCCGCGGCGAGATGTTGCGTGCGATCCGTATTTGCGGCTTGGACAAGCGCGTCATGGGAGGCAGACCTGGTAAAATTCGGCAACGGACGGACCCAGCGGCATGATCGTTTCCACTGAGCAGCGGGTATGGTTAACATTTGATAAATGATTCGCGCCCCGGCCCTGGAGGGCTGCATGTCGAGCGTTGCACAAAAACAACTTCCGTTGCGGCCGGCAGGACCGGCAACCGTCCAACGTCTGCTCGACTGGTACGACGCCGAACGCCGCGATCTGCCCTGGCGAACCGCCACAGGTGCACGCCCGGACGCCTATCGGATATGGCTCAGCGAGATCATGTTGCAGCAGACGACCGTCAAGGCCGTGACACCGTACTATCGCGAATTCCTCCTTCGCTGGCCGACGGTGAAAAAGCTCGCCGCAGCCGATCTCGACGAAGTTCTCGCCGCATGGGCCGGGCTTGGCTATTACACACGCGCGCGCAATCTGCATAAGTGCGCAATCGTCATAGCCACCCAATACCGGGGCAAATTTCCACAGACCGAGCGAGCGCTGATCAAACTCCCCGGTATCGGCCCCTACACCGCCGCCGCCATTGCCGCCATCGCGTTCGGCGAGAAGACCGCTCCCGTCGACGGCAATATCGAGCGCGTTGTATCGCGGCTATTTGCCTTGCAGCTGCCGCTGCCGGCCGCCAAGCCGGAAATCAAACGCTTCGCCCAGACGCTGGTCCCTGCGAGCCGGCCGGGCGATTTCGCCCAGGCCCTCATGGATCTCGGCTCCGGCGTTTGCACACCAAGACGCCCCTCCTGCCTGACTTGCCCGTTGCAGCCAGACTGTCATGCCAGCGCCAAGGGCATTGCCGAAGAACTGCCGCGAAAGTTGGCCAAACCCGCACGCCCGACCCGATTTGGCCACGCCTTCGTCGCGCTTCGCGAAGACGGTCAGATACTGATGCGCCGTCGCCCGGACGCAGGGCTCCTCGGGGGCATGCTGGAAGTCCCCTCGACGGACTGGCAGGCGAAAGGCACAGCTGCCGCCAAGGCCCTTCGCAGCGCGCCGGTGGACACCGAGTGGTGGCCGGTCCCGGGAACCGTAATCCACACGTTTACGCATTTCCGCCTGGAACTGAACGTCTTCCTGGCCGTAGTACCGGGCGACATCAGCCCCAACCTGTGGGCTGAACCCGGCCGCTGCCGCTGGATCCCGCGCCGTAAGCTCGAACAGGAAGCCGTCCCCAGCGTCATGCGCAAGATCGTCGCTCATGCCCTAAAATGGCAGGACGCATGAGCCTGGGAACGCGGGGTCGCTAATCCGTCTCGAACCGCCCCGAAAATCAGTTGGCCGCCAACGCCGGTTGAACGGATTGGCGACCATCGCATTCTTTGCGGAACGTTTCGGCTGCTACCGGATTTTTTTGACCAGCTGTTGGGTCTCCGGATCGTAGGAAATCTTCTTTGGAGTCGGTTCCTTGGCAAATGGCTGCGGAACCCCGTCGTCGAAGCCGTTCGAAAGACGGCTTTTCTTGCGCCCCACCGGTGAATCGTTTTCACGCACCACGCGGAAGCCGAGACCGTTGTTGGCGAACTTCTCGCCGACACCGACACGCATCGAGAAGTTGAGGTGCCCTTCCGCGCTGTACCACGCGCCGCCTTTGGCGACCCTGCGCTTGCAGTCGACGTTTCCGTCCGGCGCTTTGGCAACCCCCAGATAGCTGTTCGACCAGCAGTCCGCCGTCAGTTCCCAGACGTTGCCATGCACGTCGTGCATGTCGTTACCGTTCGCCGGGTAGCTGCCGACCGGGCTCGTCCCGGGCTTTTTGCTTTGATCGTCGCCGGACTTGAAGTTGGCAAAATCCCCGGTCACCACTTCACCCGTCAAATAGGCTTCCGTGATACCGGCTCTCGCGGCGTATTCCCATTCGACCTCGGTCGGCAGACGGTACGAAATTTTGGTCTTCATGGTCAGCCACTCGACGTAGGCCAGCGCATCCTTGAAGCTGACGCATACCGCAGGACTGTTTTGCGACTGCCTGAATCCCGGCTTCTCGAAGCTGACCGAGGATTTGCCCGACTTACAGCTGCTCGCCGGCTTATATCCCGTCTCGTTGCTGAACGCGCTGAATTGCTCGAACGTCACCTCGTACTTGCCGATTCCGAAATCCCGCGTGATCGCCACATCGCTGGCGGGAGCCAACTGGCCGGTCTTCGCCGACGCCGCGGCCTGCGAACCCAAGAGCGCCTTGCCCTTCTTGATCGGCACGATCTCCGGACAGGTCGGGCAATCCTGCTTCAACCCATCGGATTCGCTTACCTCCTCGGTCAAATCGGATTCTTCCCTATTACCCCCACCAGGCTCTTCGCCGGCCGAGCCCCTTTTCATATTGACCCCGCCGCTGCCGCCGCTGCCGCTATCGGACATCTCGGACGGCCCGCCCTTCGACTTATCAGCCGCGGTATAGCCGCCGTATTGGAACTCGCTGTCGTCCTCGATCAGGAAGAACAGCCCCAAAATGCAGGCAAACATCCCAAACAGCCCGAACCTCACATAGACTTTCATCTTGTCGTTGAGACCCGAGTCGACCAGCCACGCCAGAACCCCGACGAACCCGATCGACGCCGCGACGGCGATGAGAATGAACGTATTCAGATCAAGCATCGATAATTCCCCCTCCGCGCCGGAACCCTCGGCCCGCGGTCAAAAAAATTGATTTCCGGCCGGAGTATTACCGTCAGCCCGTCACCATCCGCTTAAGTCCTCGTGAAGATAAATTTAGAAACCGTCTCCAAACGAAACTGAAACCCCTGTGGAGAGGACGGCAGGCAATATAGTCGCAGGTTCGAAAAGACCCCATTTCATGCTTGTTTCCAACACCATGGTAGCAGTTCCGGTTTCTTGACACCCTCCGGCCCCGACTTTATGGTCCGGCCCGTCAAGAACCCTGCCGATTTTCCGCCCGAATCTGCGTTTGAGGCTTCACGAGATGTCACCCGCAGACGAAGGCTCCGACCGAAACGAAGGCCAGATCAGCCCCGAGGAACGAGCCGAATTCAAGCGCAGATCCGCTGAAATCGGCCGCCGGCTCGACGCGGCTCGTCCGGAATCGGGCAAGTCGAAATCCGCAAAGGGTTCGCAGGGCAAAGCCAGCAACGAGCTACTGGGTCGTGCGCTGCGCCTGTCGACGGAGCTTATTGGTGGAATTGTCGTTGGCGCCGGCATTGGCTGGTGGCTCGATACCTACCTGATGCCAACGGTGTTTGGCGTCAAAACCTGGCCGCTGATGTTCATCGTGTTCTTCCTGCTCGGCTCCGCCGCTGGAATGCTGAACGTGGTGCGCAGCGGTATGAAGATGAAAACCGGCCCAAGTGATCCCACCAAGGGAAAACCGGTGCCGGACGATGAAGACGGCGTCATTTAAGGGGGAGCACCGTGGCAGCAGACGGTCATGGGCACAGCCCGATCGAACAGTTCGAAATCAAAGAACTGCTTCCGATCGACATCTTTGGAATTGATGCATCGCTGACGAACTCCGGGGCATACATGCTCGTGGCGCTCGGCTTGATCTTCGGCTTCCTGTATTTCTCGACGGGCGGCAGGTCGCTGGTTCCGACCCGGCTTCAGTCCATCTCGGAACTGATCTACGAGTTCGTGGCTAATACCGTGCGCGAAAACGTCGGCAGCCAAGGCATGCAGTTTTTCCCGCTGGTGTTCTCGCTGTTCATCTTCGTTCTCGTCTTGAACCTGCTCGGCATGATCCCGATCCCGGGCGTGACCTTCACCGTGACCAGCCACATCGCAATTACCGCGTCCCTGGCGCTGATGGTGATTTCGATTGTTGTGTTCTACGGGCTCTACAAGCACGGCCTGGGATTCTTCAAGATCTTCGTCCCATCAGGCGTGCCGCTGGCGCTTTACCCGTTGCTGATCCCGATCGAGATCATTTCGTTTATCTCGCGCCCGATCAGCCTGTCGGTGCGTCTCTTCGCCAACATGCTGGCGGGCCACATCGCCTTGAAGATCTTCGCAGGCTTCATCGGTGTGCTGCTTGGCGCCGGCGTATGGGCGGTACTGGCACCCTTGCCCCTGGCGCTGACGGTCGCGCTGACCGCACTCGAAGTTCTGGTTGCCGTGCTTCAAGCCTACGTGTTTGCCGTTCTGACCTGCATCTATCTCTCAGATGCGGTGCATGGCTCACATTAGTCACGCCGACCCGAAACGCCTTACAGCCGAACCCTGAAGTCTATCGGACAACTCAACCCAATCGAACACAACGAAGGAGAACGTCATGGATCCAGCAGCAGCTAAGTTTATCGGTGCAGGCCTTGCGGCCATCGGCACGGGTGCAGCAGGCATCGGCCTCGGCAACCTGTTCGGCCACTTCCTGGCCGGCGCCCTGCGCAACCCCTCGGCCGCAGACGGCCAGCGCGGCACGCTGCTGCTTGGCTTCGCACTGACCGAAGCTCTCGGCATCTTCGCGCTTCTGATCGCGCTGCTGCTGCTGTTCGCCGTCTAAGACGAGCGGACGCCGACGACCGAACGATTGGGTAGCGAGGCGGCAGCAGCGATGCAGGCCGCCCCGCATCCAACACCACCGTACAAAGTGTTGGGGAAAAAGCCGCCAGCACAACTTGGGTCACCAGCGCAACTTCGGTCAAGTGCCGACATGGCGTTATTCCTTACGGCAACAAGCCGATTCGGGCCGTAAAACCCGATCTACCGATGTATCGCATTTTGCGACCCACGAGACCAGCGAGCCAGATTCAGAGCCATGGCAGAAAAATCCCACACGACTGGCACCGCGGGTGCACAAGGCGCCCAGGATCCCCACTCCGCGGCTGCGGCCGGCGCCCACGATGTAACCACCTCGACCGGCGCGCGCGGCGACGCCCACGGCGGCAGCACGTTCCCGCCGTTCAACTCCGAGACATTCGCCCCGCAGCTCGTCTGGCTGGTGCTGACATTCACGCTTCTTTATGTGCTGATGTCCCGCCTCGTGCTGCCGCGCATCGGCGAAATTATTGACGAGCGCCGCGAACGCATCCAGCGCGATCTCGACACCGCCGAGCGGCTCAAGACCGATACCGACAAGGCCATCGCCAACTACGAGAAGGCCTTCGCCGACGCCCGCGCCAATGCAGGTTCAATTGCCCGCGAAACCCGCGAGAAGCTCGACCAGAAGGTCTCCGCCAGGCAGGCCGCCGCCGATGCCGATAACTCCGCCCAAATAGCGGCTGCCGAAAAGAGCATCCAGGAAACCCGCTCGAAGGCGCTCGCGAACGTCAATGAGATTGCAGCTGAGGTCGCCGGCGCGGTGATCAAGCAGCTCATCAATACCGACGTTCCCGCATCCGACATCCGCGCCGCCCTGCCGGGCCGGGCAAGCTGAGGATATTGAAGAATGCAGGAAATCATCAATAACCCCGAATACTGGGTAATGCTCTCGTTCTTCATCTTTTGCGGCCTGCTGATGTACATGGGCGTGCCGAAACTGCTGGGTAAAACCCTCGATGACCGTGCCGACCGCATCCGCCACGAACTCGACGAGGCCCGCCGTCTTCGCGAAGAAGCCCAGGCGCTGCTGACCGAGTACCAGAAGAAGGCGCGCGAAGCCGAGGAAGAAGCAAAGAGCATCATCGACAACGCCCGCAAGGAAGCCGAGTCGCTGGAAAAGGAAACCGAAGCGAAGCTCGCCGAAACCGTCGAGCGCCGCAAAAAGCTGGCGGAAGAAAAGATCGCCCGCGCCGAGGCCCAGGCAATCAGCGAAGTCAAGGCTTCAGCCGTCGAGGCCGCTGTCGCCGCCGCCGAGAAGATCATCGCCGCCAAGGTCAAGGACGGCACCGGCAAGACCCTGATCGATGCCGGCATCAAGGCGCTCGACAAGCGGTTGAATTAGACCGGCCGGCTGCCGACCCGGCGACAGGATCGATCTGAGCGAACAAAAAGAAAAAGGCGGGGGCCGCGCGGCACTCGCCTTTTTCTATGGCCTTCCGGCGGCACAATCCATTACGAAACCAATGCCTCGCCTGTTGCCCGAGCCGGGTCGCAAGCGGACGCTTGCCTACCCTGCCCCCGGCACCTTTCGGTCGAAGGCTACGTGCATCTGGTATTCACCCGGACGCGCCCCCTGGGCGACATCGAAGGTGATCGTCCTCACAGCCGAGAAATAGCTGATCGGATTGTCGACGTTGAGATCAACCGCCACCTGCATGACATCGGCAGCAACACGCTCACGCTTGGCGTCGACCACGAATACGTTGATCGGGAACGTCGCCTGTCCGGACTGGCCGCGCGGACCCAGCAGAACCCGTCCCGAGAAACCGTATTTCACCGTTACCCGGCCGGGCTCGATGATGCACTCGCGTGCGGTCTTGGTGATTTCGCCACGGTGCTTGATCGCCAGTCCGTCGCCGATCCGCCCGTCTTCATAGATCGTGACGTTGCCTTCGCGCGTCTGCGGCACGAATTGGGGGCATCCATGAGTGATCGCACCCGTCGACAAGGCCCCGGCCCCGCCGTTCACGTCGGCCTTGGCGGCCGAGAGCAGCTGTTCTTCGGTAAGCGAATCGACTTTCGCCTGGTTCGATCCCCCGCCGAGGATGGTTGAGCCGAACCCGGAGGTCAGGGAGGGCATGCCGCATCCGCCGAGCCCGACGGCCGCAAGCGCGGCAAGCCCAGCCAGCGCGCTAGCCCGCCGCAGCGGTATAACTGGTTTTACAGAAGTCTTGGAGACGGGCACGGTGCATTGCATGACGCCGATGAAGTCCTCATAGTTTCCATGCCGTACCAGCGACTTGCCCGCAGTTCGGCGGACCCCGGCTCGATAATCAGTTGTCTTAGCCCGATTCAACCTTTAGCACCCCCAAGTGCGGCCAGCAAAGCGCCAGAAACGCCAAAACACCCCAAGATTCCTGTTAAACAAGGCAGAACGAGATGTCGGTAAACGCAGACACGGTTAACGCACCCCCTGTCAGCCCGCTTCCATCGCTCAGCGTCCTGCTTGCAGCTCCGCGCGGTTTTTGCGCCGGCGTCGACCGCGCCATCAGAATCGTCGAACTGGCGTTAGAGAAGTTCGGCGCGCCGGTCTACGTACGACACGAGATCGTACACAACCGATATGTCGTTGATTCTCTGCGATCCAAAGGTGCCGTTTTTGTGGAGGAGTTGGGCGAAATACCGGATACCGGCCAGCCTGTGATCTTTTCGGCACACGGCGTCGCAAAGTCCGTCCCGGCGGATGCCAGATCCCGCAATATGTTCGTCCTCGACGCCACCTGCCCGCTGGTCTTCAAGGTGCATTTCGAAGCTGTGCGCCACCATGAAGCAGGTCGGCAAGTCATTCTCATCGGTCACGCCGGCCATCCCGAAGTCATCGGCACCATGGGCCAATTACCTGACGGCGCGGTAGAACTCATTGAAACCGTGGACGATGTCGCCCGCTTGCAGCCGCGCGATCCCGACCGGCTCGCCTTCACCACGCAGACGACGTTGTCCGTCGACGATACCGCTGCGATTGTCGCCGCTCTGCAAGGCCGTTTCCCGACCATTGTCGGTCCGCACAAGGAAGACATCTGCTATGCGACGACCAACCGTCAGGCCGCCGTCAAGGATATCGCACCACGCTGCGACATTGTCCTCGTCGTCGGCGCGCCGAACTCGTCGAATTCGCTGCGTCTGGTAGAAGTCGCCGAGCGGGCCGGTTGTCCGCAGGGCCGGCTGGTCCAGCGCGCCGAGGACATCCCCTGGGATCTCATCCCTCAATCCGGCGGCACGGTCGGCATCACGGCGGGCGCATCGGCCCCCGAAATTCTCGTTGATGAGATCCTCGAAGCGCTCGGCAGCCGCTTTTCCGTCGCCGTCGAACTGGTGACCACCGCGGAAGAGAACGTCGCCTTCAACATTCCCCGTGCGCTCCGTGAAGATTCGACCGCAGCATGAACCGACCTTGACCCAACGCGCGGCTCTCCACCTCCCTCCCAACGATTTTTCTGGATCAGTCAGGTCCCGCCATGGCCGTCTACACCGAAGTTAACGACGAAGAACTCGAACGGTTTCTGAAGCGCTACGCAATCGGCGAACTGATGTCGTTCAAGGGCATCGCCGAGGGCGTCGAGAACACCAACTATATGCTGCACACGACCAAGGGCAGCTTCATTCTCACGCTCTACGAAAAGCGCGTCGACACCGCCGACCTTCCGTTCTTTCTTGGTCTGATGGAGCACCTCGCCGGACGCGGCGTCTCCTGCCCGCTGCCGGTTCGCGACCGCGACGGCAACAACCTCAACGAACTTTGCGGCCGCACCGCCGCCTTGATCACATTCCTCGAAGGGTTCTGCATCCGCCGGCCGCAGGCCGTTCATTGCGCCGAGCTGGGTGACGCGCTTGCCCGCTTCCACCTTGCCGGCGACGGATTCGCGTTGGCCCGCCCCAACGCGCTTGGACCTTCCGGCTGGCCGCCGCTGTTTCAGTCATTCGCCGATCAGGCCGACGATGTCGCCAATGGCCTGCACGACGAGATTGCAGCCGAGATCGGTTGGCTATCTAGAAACTGGCCCAGGGCGCTTCCCGACGGCATCATCCACGCCGATCTGTTTCCCGATAACGTCTTCTTCATCGCAGACAAGCTTTCCGGCGTCATCGACTTCTATTTCGCCTGCAACGACTTCCTCAGTTACGACCTTGCAATCTGCCTCAACGCCTGGTGCTTCGAGGCCGACTATTCGTTCAACGTCACCAAGGCGCGCGCGTTGCTCAAAGCCTACGGCGAAGTGCGCGCATTGACGGACGCCGAACGCGCCGCAATGCCCGTGCTTGCTCGCGGCGCCGCACTTCGCTTTCTGCTCACCCGCTGTTATGACTGGCTCAACACGCCACCAGGCGCCATCGTCAGGCCGCACGATCCGGTAGCCTACCTGCGCCGGCTGCGTTTCCACCAGCGCGTATCCTCCATCGCCGAATACGGCTACGAGACATCCTGAAGCGACCACCGCCGACACCGGTCGCCAATCGACTTTTCGTTGCAAGAAGCCAACCAGGACAGCATGCCCTCATCGACCAAAAGACCTCACGTCACGATCTACACGGACGGCGCCTGTTCGGGGAATCCCGGCCCCGGCGGCTGGGGCGCGATTCTGATTTCGGGCACGCACCGCAAGGAACTCTCAGGCGGCGAACAGCTGACGACCAACAACAAGATGGAGTTGACCGCCGCCATCGAAGCCCTCGCCGCCCTCAAGCGCCCCAGCAAGGTCGATCTGCATACCGACTCGACTTATGTGCAGAACGGCATCCGCCAGTGGATCCACGGCTGGAAGAAGAACGGCTGGCGCACCGCCGACCGCAAGCCGGTCAAGAACGCCGAACTCTGGCAGCGCCTCGACGAACAGCGCGCCCGCCATGACGTCGAATGGCATTGGGTGAAGGGTCACGCCGGCCACCCGGAAAATGAGCGCGCCGACGAACTCGCCCGTGAAGGCATGGCCCCGTTCAAGTAGCAGGCACTACTTCCGTGGACAACCTACTGCAAGTCCACGTCTAGTGTGGCGTCGCGCCTTAATTGACCTGTTGGTGCCGCACAGGATTTGTCAATTGAGGCGCGCTGAACGCCACACTAAGCCATTGTTTTCGCTAGTGGCCTTCATGTCTCGCCTAAATCGTCAGCGGTTGCGGCCAGCA